>DATADW010000262.1:0-1510 GCA_036258335.1 Acidimicrobiia bacterium | reverse complement strand
CGGTGTGGTCGACGGAGGGCTGGACTTCGACGTGCGGAGGCCCGCCGGGTCGGAGAAGAAGGACGCGAAGTCCCACAAGGACGGGAAGTCGGACGAGGAGAAGGAACTAGTCGCAGACGAAGGGTGATCGAGTGCGATGAGTTCGTCTCCCCAGAGGCGGGGGCCCGTTTCGCTGGGTCCTACCTCCTATCCCTCGAGCGCAGCACCATCGATCGCGCCGTAAACAAACGGTACGACGTCCACGAAACGGCCACGCGGGCGCCCCACCCAGCCCCTCAAGCGTATGAGGGCGGCTCCGTCGGCAAGACAGATCCGCTGGATCGCCGAGCGAGGGTTGGGTCCGGAGGCAGGGGGCGTCTAGGGGCGTTCTAGCTCCTAACCCGTCCTCCACGTGATGGGATAGGCCATAGGCCGCTCAGGAATCGAATCATTGTCGCCACCGAGAAGCTGCCCGCCCGAAGGGTGGAAACATCCCCGCCCCCGAAGCACCAGGCCGCCCCGCGTACGATGTCCGCAGGAAGTCCGAGCCGAAGAGTCCCGGCGCCTGGGCGCGAAAGGGGTGCGCGATGAGCGAGTGGAACTGGGGCGCTGGCCAGATGCCGAAGCCGCTCAACGACGAGATGCAGGAGGAGCACCAGGCCGAGCTCCGTGAGGAGTACGAGCGCCAGCACCTCGCCAATGAGGCCACCAAGTCGAAGCGCCGGTGGTGGAAGTTCTGGTCCCGTGCCGAGAAGTAGGGACTTGGGCAACACCATCGCGGATCACCGCGAGTACCGCCTGGTACCTCTGCTCCACGACACTCAGCTCCACCAACATGCTCGGGAGTGTGTCGCGGATCGGGCGGAGCCGGCGTCACCCTTCAGCCGGAGCCGTGTCACCCTTCAGCCGGAGCCGATGTGTCACCCGTCAGGCGGAACCAAACAATTTTGCTGGTGGGCCCCCGGGGATTCGAACCCCGAACCTGCGGATTAAGAGTCCGTTGCTCTGCCAGATTGAGCTAGAGGCCCGGCGCAGTCTAGCAACCGGACCATCGAGCTTCGGGTGACCGAGGGGACTCGAACCCCCAACCCCCAGGACCACAACCTGGTGCTCTGACCACTTGAGCTACGGCCACCGCGTTCAGCGCGATTGTACCCGCGGCCCCGTCGGGCCTTGCCGAGACCATCGCCCTCTGCCATGATTGAACGGCCGTTCAAACAGCCCGCTGAGCAGGAGGATCGAGGTCATGGCGGTTCGCGAGTCGGTCCAGATCGACCTCGGCAAGGTCGACCAACTCATCGAGGAGCAGGAGGCGGAGCTCGAGCCCAAGCACCGGGCCTCGATCGAGTATCGAGAGATCGCCGAACGCCACGTCGCGGGTGGGGTGGCGTCGTCGTGGCAGGCCTCACCCCCGCACGCGATCTTCATCGATCGCGGCGACGGCAGCCGGATCTGGGACATCGACGGCAACGAGTACGTCGACTACCACCTCGGGTACGGCGCGATGGTGGTCGGCCACGCTCATCCCGCG
>DATADW010000261.1:0-5036 GCA_036258335.1 Acidimicrobiia bacterium | reverse complement strand
CCCGGCGGCGATCCCGCCCGTGCTGCTGCCGGCTCTCGCTCTGGCCGTCGTGGTGGGTCTGGCCAAGTGGCTCAGCGGTCGGACGGCGGCGAGACTGGCAGGCGTGGCGAGGCGTGGTCAGAACCGGGCCGGGGTGATGCTGATCGCCCACGGCGAGTTTTCCCTGGTGATTGCCGCCCTCGCCACCGGCACCGCGGTCGCCGCCGACCTGAACGCTCTCACCGCGGCTTTCGTGATGCTCCTGGCAGTGGCCGGTCCGATCCTCGCCCGGCTCGCCGGCCGCCCGCCGCGGAGCGGGCCCCGCCGCCCACAACCCGAGCCGGCCACGCGGGAGGCAACACCCGCCTAGGAGCCGAGGGCCCAACAGACCTTGCCCCAGGTCATTCCCCGCCCCATTCCTCGGCATCATCCCAGAACGAGTCGATCCCCTCGGGTTGGCGTTGGTAGGCAGTGCGGTCGGCCTCGGCAAGAGACACGGACGGCGCCGGGGTCCGGGCCTTTGCTCCAGGTCGGCATCACCCCGCCAGGAAGAGAGCCGGCTCCTCCAGATTCTCTATGAGTTGGGCCATAAAGCGGCGGCCGAGGCCGCCGTCGATGACCCGGTGGTCGTAGGAGAGCGACAACGGGATCATCGGAGCCACCACGACGGCGCCATCCCGCACTACGGGATGATCCTGGGCCCGGCCGACGGAGAGGATGGCCGTGGTCCCGTAGGGGATGATCGGGGTGCCGTACCCTCCGCCGACTGCACCGATGTTCGAGATGCTGAAGGTCTGCCCGGTCAGCTCGTCGGTGCGCAGCGTGCGCGCCTTGGCACCCTCGGCCAGCCGGGATACCTCGCCGGCCAGATCCATCAGCCCGAGCTTGTCGGCATCCTGGCATCGAGCCACCACCAGGCCATCGGGCGTGTCAACGGCGAAGCCAAGGTCGAAGCGATGGTGAAGGATGAGCTCATCGCCCTCCAAGGTGGCGTTGAACTCGGGGAACGATGCCAGCACGGGGATGACCGCCTTGGCCACCAACGCCTCGATCGGCAGCAACCGCTGGTGCCGCTCGGCGAGCGCCCGGCGCGCGGCAAGCAACCGGCCTGCGTCAACCTGGTCGAAGGTGGTCACGTGGGGGATCTCACGCCACGACCGCGTCATCCTCTCGGCGATGGTCCGGCGCAGCCTGCTCAGCCTGACCCGCTCGTCGCCACCGTCCCCTTCGGCGCCGTCCGGCTCGGAGGCTGAGACGACGTCGTCCCGGGTCACTCTCCCCCCCGGCCCGCTGCCGGCGACTGCGGCCAGATCGACCCCCAATTCTCGAGCCAGCTTCCGAACCAGCGGCAGCGCCTGGGGCCGCGCCGGTTCCACTGAGGCTATCGCGCCCAGCACCTCTGCCTCCTCCGAAATGCTGCCAACGATCGGTGCAACAACCTTGGTCGCTGGGACGACCTCTTCGGTTTCGGCCGGTACCTCCGTCGATGGCTTGTCGCCACCGCCCTCGCCCCAGGTCTCCCCCGGCTCGCCGATCACCGCAAGCACCGCGCCGACCTCGAGCACCGCTCCAACCGGGGCGCCGTGGTGGAGGACCACCCCCTGGCGCGGCGCCGGTATCTCGACCACAGCCTTGTCGGTCTCCACCTCGACCAAGGGCTGATCGAGGTCCACCGCGGATCCGACCTCGACCAGCCATCGGACCACCTCTGCCTCGGTCAGCCCTTCGCCGATGTCGGGCAGCCGGAACTCATATGCCAAATCAGCCCTCCAGGGTCCGTCGCGCCGCCGTCACGATCCGCTCCACGTCCGGAAGGTAGACGTGCTCCGTACGCTTCAACGGGAACACTGTGTCCCAACCGGTCACCCGCTGCACCGGCGCCTGTAACGAGTACAGCGCCCGCTCCTGGACGAGTGCCGCCACCTCGGCACCGATGCCTGCGGTGCGAGGCGCCTCGTGGACGACCACTACCCGGCCCGTCTTCTCCGCCGATGTGACCAGCACATCCGCATCGAGCGGGGCCAGGGTGCGGAGATCGATCACCTCGACCAGCACGCCATCCCTCGCCAGTTGATCAGCGGCGAGTCGCACCTCCTGCAGCATCGCCCCCCACCCCACCAAGGTCAGGTCGGTCCCGGTCCGCTCCATGCGGGCCGGCCCGATGGGCACCGTGTAATGGCCGTCGGGGACGTCTTCCTTGACCGCCCGGTAGAGCCTTATCGGTTCGAGGAAGATCACCGGGTCCGGGTCTTCGATCGCGGCCAGCAGCAACCCCTTGGCGTCATGCGGCGTCGCCGGGACCACCACCTTGAGCCCGGGAGTGTGCACGTAGATGGCCTCCGCCGACTCGGAGTGGTGCTCGGCGGCGCCGATCCCGCCTCCGTAAGGGATCCGGATCACCAACGGGGCGCTGAACCGATGCCGGCTGCGGTTGCGGATACGCGACACGTGGCTGATCACCTGGTCGAACCCCGGATAGGAGAACCCCATGAACTGGATCTCTGCCACCGGGCGAAGCCCGGCGACGGCCATACCGAAAGCGGTCCCCACGATTCCCGACTCGGCAACAGGTGTGTCGACCACCCGCTCCGAGCCGTAACGCTCGATGAGCCCGTCAGTGACCCGGAAGACGCCTCCGGTCCGCCCCACGTCCTCGCCCAGCAGGATCACGCGCTCATCTTCCTTGAGGGCGCAGTCGAGGGCGTCGGTGATGGCCTGCGCCAGTGTGAGCATCGGCATCAGCGTGCCTCGTCGCGCTGCTCGGCGAGGAGCGGGCTGGCGGTGGCGAACATACGATCGAACGGATCGCTTGCAGGTAGAGGGTCAAGGCCCTCGGCGATGTTCACAGCTCGTTCGATCCGCTCCGATGCAGTCCTGTCCAGCTCTCTCTGCCATTCCTCGTCCCAACGATCTTGCGATGCCAGGTAGAGGCGGACCCGCTCCAGCGGGTCGCGCTCCCTCCATTGCTCCACCTCTTCGGCGGGTCGATAACGACCCGGGTCGTCGGAGGTGGTATGCGGTCCCAGTCGATAGGTCACAGCCTCGATGAGTGTTGGCCCCGCGCCATTCCTCGCACTCGCCACGGCCGTCATCGTCGCGGTGAGAACTGCGAACAGGTCGTTGCCGTCCACCTGTTCCCCCGGCATTCCGTAGGCAACGGACTTGTCGGCGATCGTCTCCGCCCGCGTTTGCGTCGCTCGGGCAAGCGAGATGGCGTAATGGTTGTTCTGACAGAGGAAAACCGTGGCGGTGCTGAAGACAGCGGCGAAGTTCATCGCCTCGTGGAAGTCACCCTCCGATGTGGCGCCGTCTCCGAAAGATGTCAGAGCGACCCGATCTGTCCCCAGCACCCGCTCCCCCCACGCCAGCCCGACGGCATGGAGCATGTGGGCACCGACGGTGATCGAAGGCGGGAGAATGTTGATCCCCTCTGGCGGCGAGCCGCCTCGCTCGTCACCGGTGCGCCCCAGCACCAGCGCCTCCCAGGTGTACCCATGCATCCACATGAGAGCCGCGTCCCGGTAGGTGGCCACCACCCAGTCGTCCGGACGCAACGCCGCCGCTGCCCCGACCTGTGCAGCCTCCTGGCCCTCGAACGGCGCATACGTCGCCAGCCGGCCCTGCTTCTGGAGAGCGGTGCACTTCCGGTCGTACACCCGTGCCTCGACCATTGCCGCGTAGAGCCGGCGGGTCTCGTCGAGACCCACAGGGGCATCGCCGAGCAGCTCACCGGCCGGGTCGAGAAGCTGGCGCATCGTCCGGGGAGGGTACCGCCCGGTGTCTTTCCGACTGCCGTCTGCCGTCTGCCGTCCTGCTCAGGCGTCCTGGCGCGACCAGGCGTCCTCGAGCTCTTCGGTGGTCATCAGGACGGCTCGGGCCTTGGAGCCCTCCGACGGCCCGACCACCCCGCGCTGCTCCAGGATGTCCATGATCCGTCCCGCCCGGGCGAATCCGACCCGGAGCTTTCGCTGCAGCATCGAGGTGGACCCGAGCTGGGAGCGGACTACCAACTCGGTCGCCCGACGGATCAGCAGGGAATCCTCGTCGTCATCGTCAGCGGCGGCCTGCGCCCTGGCCTCGGCTGCCGCCTCCTCGATGACGTGATCCTGGTAGAGCACCTCGCGCTGGTTCTTCACCCACTCCACGACCTCGTGCACCTCTTCCTCCGAGACCCATGCCCCCTGGATCCGCACCGGGCGGGGCTCCTTGGCGGTTATGACGAGCATGTCGCCCATACCGACCAGCTTCTCCGCGCCAATCCCGTCGATGATCACCCGGCTGTCGGTCTGCGAGGCAACCGAAAAGGCGAGACGGCTGGGGATGTTGGCCTTGATCACGCCGGTGATCACGTCCACCGACGGCCGCTGGGTGGCGATGACCAGGTGGATCCCCACCGCCCGAGCCATCTGGGCGATGCGGACAATGGCCTCCTCGACCTCGCGGCCGGCCACCATCATCAGGTCGTTGAGCTCATCAACCACGACGACTATGTAGGGGAATCGGTCGAACCGCTCGTGGTCGATCTGGGCTGCGTCCCACTTCTCCTGGTACCCGATTATGTCGCGCGCCCTGGCGTCGGCGATGAGGTCGTAGCGGCGGTCCATCTCGGCAACCGCCCATTTCAGGGCGTCCGCCGCCTTCTTCGGGTTGGTGATCACCTTGGTGAGGAGGTGGGGCACCCCGTTGTACTGACCGAGCTCGACCCGCTTGGGGTCGACCATGATCAGTCTGACGTCTTCCGGGCTGGTTCGGACCAGCATCGAGGTCACGATCGAGTTGATGCACGACGACTTCCCAGCTCCGGTGGCGCCTGCGATCAGCAGGTGGGGCAGCTCGGAGAGGTTGAGCAGCCGGGGACGTCCGCTGATGTCCATCCCCAAGCCGACTTCGAGCGGGCGGGAGTCTCCGGCGGCCTCGGCGCTGCGGAGCACGTCACCCAGCGTCACCAGCCGGCGTTTCCGGTTGGGCACCTCGACCCCGATGGCGCTTCGCCCCGGGATCGGCGCCAGCAACCGCACGTCCGGAGTCGCCAGGGCGTATGCGATGTCATGCGCCAG
>DATADW010000260.1:0-4343 GCA_036258335.1 Acidimicrobiia bacterium | reverse complement strand
TCCGGCGCCAGCGCGCGCCGCAGCAGGGCCCCAGAGCGCCTGGTACTGCTCCTCGAGGGCCCGGTGGCTCCACTAGGACACGTTGACGGGGTTGTGGAACCGGCTCATGGCATAGAACACGGCCCGGGCGGTCAATGCCGGATCGATTGTGGCCCGCCTGGGTAAGGATTGGCGTGGCTGCAGGGCTGGTTGCCATCGCCTCGTACACGTTTCTTCTCTTCGCCTCGGCGGACTTTCGCATCGCCTTTTTAGGGGCATCCGTATTCAGTGTGGCTCTCGGACTCGCCTCATACGGTCGTATCAGTTCCTCACCATCGAACACCCCTCCGCTGTCGCTCAGATCGCCACTGCTGCAACGATCGTCGGAGCCGTCGTGTTCTTGGCAATGGTGTCTATCCAGTTATCCGTACGAAGTGATCTGCATGGAGTAGATCCGACCACCCTCGGCACTGCTTACCAGTTGGCGGAACGGGTGCAATTGGGACTCGATGTCGCGTGGGATGTCTACTTCGCTGTGGGAATGGCCATGTTTGGAGTCGCTGCCTTCTCGCATCCACGCATAAGCGATCGGCGGGACCATCCGGATCCCCTGATGCAGCCTCTCCATGTTGTGGAGCTCCACCCAGACGTCCACGGCCGCCTGCGCCTCCTCGATGGTGTCGAACACCCGCCCGGAAAGGAAATCCCCCTTCAATGTGTGTCCGAACCGTCCGTCCGAACCGCTCCGTCTTCGACGCCGCCGCACCCGCCATTCTGGCTTGGGTACCCGACCCCAAACCGTTCGACGAATTTCCGAGCCGGTGAACGCAAGCGTCACCGGCCTGCGGCCTCAACGGAAGCGTCCAGCAAGGCGCCGACCCACGAGGATCATCGCCGCTGCACCGCTCAGCACCGCGACGATCATCGCTGCGACCGGCCCATCAGGTGTCGACAGGATACTGGTCAAAACCTGGTTCCACACCTGCCAGCTCACCATGAACACCACGAGGCCGGCACCGACGCCGGTTGCCCAGCCGGCGACCCGATCGGCGCGGGGGTCATCGTCCACGGGAGGCACCAGTCCTCATCCGAACGCCTGGAACACCGGCGGGAACATAAGAATCGTCCCGACCACACCGAGCCCGAGCCCGATCCAGAAAACTCTTCTGATGTCGACGTCCTTGGTCCGCCACAGCCCCCAAAGCACAGCCCAAGACCCGAGAAAGGCCACCGAGGCGAGAATCGTCTTGCCCGAGAGCGGCCCTACCCCGCCGTCCCCGTCGAAGGCATCGAGAAAGCTGTGGATCGCTTCGGAGACCTCGTTGAGGGTGGTCAGCAGACCGAGCACCAGGATGCCGATGCCGGCGGCGAGGATGACGGCGGCTCCGGGGCCATCTGGCTTATCGGCCAAGTGGAGTTCGGCCAGCTCGGGGGCGATCTCGGCGTCGTGATGTGTCGAGGTCATCGTCGCCTCCTCAGATGATCGGTGCGATCTTGTTGATGAAGGCGCCGAACGCACCGCCGATGGCAGCCGCCGCGAATGCCCCCACCAGCATGACGATGACGGCGGCACGAAGCCAGGGGCGGGCGACCAGCCGGGCTCCGTAGTAGGTGACGAGGAAGGCGGCTGCGGTTGCCAGAAACGGCGCCGCCCAGGCCACGTGCTCTTTCCACTCCATCCCGAACAAATGCCAGGACTCCGTGGTACCCGACACGTTCGAGAGCAGGAAGTCCCGGGGCGAACAGGTGTCGGTTGGGACCACGGCTCCTGCGCACCCGGCGAATGGGTCATCACCGACCGGAGCCAGTGCGGCCCGGTACCAGGGGTATACGATCCAAGTGCCGGTGATCACCGTCGCCCAGGCAACGACCGCCATGATCCAGATGCCGTAGTACAAGCGGGTCATCCGCTCCTTGATCCCCTGCGTGGTCACCAACCCTGGACGTAGGCTCCACAACCCGGCGAGGCCCCCGGAAAACGCCAATAAGAACAGCGTCCCCAGAACGAGGCCGTGGATCACCGTCCATGTCTCGCGCGAGCTGAGTTCCATGCGAGTCCTCCTCCGACCCAAGCTACACGCAGCCGCGCCGCGACGACGCTAGATCGACAGGGCAACCGGCCCTAGCGTGGTGGGACGCCTTCGAGACCGCCTCCTCCCGCTACGGGCTGCCCCGCCAGGTGCTGTCGGACAACGGTCTGTGCTTCACCGGGAGGCTGCACGGGGTCGAGGTTGCCTTCGAGCAGAGTCTCTCCGAGCTGGGCGTGGAGCTGATCAACTCCGCCCCCTACCACCCCCAGACCCTGGGCAAGCTGGAGCGGTTCCACCGCACCCTCAAGGAGTGGCTCGGTCCACGTCGACGTGGAGCAGCTTCGCAGCATCGGTCACGCCGCCGGCGGTACGGTCAACGACGCCGCCTTAGCCGCGGTCGCCGTCGGCCTCGACCGTCTTCTCGCCGGTCGAGGTGAGGTGCCCGAGGTTCTCTTCGCGTCGGTACCGCTGGCACTGCGCCGCAGGGCGTCGACCCGCGATCTGGGGAACCAGACGGTGGGGATGAGGGTGCCATTACCTCTCGGCGGCGGCCTCGTGGCGCGCATCGAGCGAATAGCCCGGTTCACGCGGGAGCACAGGTCGTACCGCTTCGACCCAGCCGCGGTCGCCCTCTTCGGCGTGGTGTGGTGGGGCTTCGTCAACCCCATCGGGGCTTGGCTCGCCAGCCGGCAACGGCTGGTCAACTTGTTCGTGACCAACGTGCCCGGCCCGCCCCAACCGCTCTCCCTGCTCGGGTCCGAGGTCGTCGAAGTCGTGCCCGTGCCCCCGACCATGGGCAACGTGCCCATCGCGGTCGGGGTGTTCTCCTATGCCGGCCGGCTGACCCTTTCGGTCAACGCCGACCCCGATGCCGTCCCCGACCTGGACGTCTTTGTTGAGGGGCTAGAGGAGGCGCTCGGCTCTTGTGCAGCTTCTGCCGAATATCCGCCCACGACTTCTTTGCATGAACAACCCATCGCTCTCACTGTCCGAGGCTGAACGGCGGATAGCGGTCGGTGACCAAGGATGAGGGCGTATGCCACCACCCGGTTGGTCCAGCGGATCACCCCTTCCACGAAATCGAAGAGACCTCGGGGATACCGACCGGTGAAGAGAATGGCGAACCAGGCGATGACCACGGCAAGGAAGGCGGCTACGTACAGGAAGGCGAGCACGATGAAGTGGGGGATAGCGAGGAGCCACTTGACCAGGGGGAGCCACGGGTTCAGTTCTCGGGCGGCCTCGGGGTAGTCGATCTCGAGGTAGCGCCCACGATCCCAGCACCGATCACGATAACTCGTGATGTCGGCGCCATCGTCCGAAGTATGGGTCGGCGCCGATACGATCCCCCCCCGCCAGTCGCGCCGCGCCGGCTGACTCGCACCCACAGGTGGGGGGACTCCCCTCCTCAACCCCTCGTTTGCCGACCATCGTCGATCCTGACGTGGTCGGGGCGCCAATCCTGGTGCCCATGCGGGACGAGGAGTGGCCCCGATTGAACTGATCTCAGCGCTCGGGCAGATGTTCGGTTGGGAGACGCTATGTCCAAATGAGCCCTGGGTGCGCAGGGTTCAATCCCTGTCCTACAAAGGTTTCGACCGATCCCAATCCTCCGCGCTGCGGCCGAGCATGTTCGGCCCAAACATACGCTGCAACCGGGTCCACATTCAGGAGGCGCTACTTGTTCGCGGTCACGCCACAGAAGGACGGTCACGCGATGACCGTCATCAAATGGCTTGTACGAGCCTTTCCCACCTGGAAAGCCCGCTGCGTCTTCGCCCACATCAAGCCAGTCCCCCGGACTGCCGCGAGCCGACTGCCCACCCCAAGTTGACACGGAGGGGCACGGGGTGATGCCCCACGCTCGCTCGTGGTCCGACGCGGACGTCTTCTGGTGAGGTGGTGCGGATGCGGGATTCTTCAGGAGAAGCGGCGCGGCCGGGGGGTGCGACGCCGGAATGGCGGTGATGTCCAGGGGGGTCTGGTAGCCATTCCGGTAGCCATTCGGCGCTCAGCAGCCGTGTGCTGCTCCGAGCGATCGTGGACGGCATTCGACCCCCAGAAATGGTCGATGACGTGGCCCTTTGATGCGTTGTCGGGCGTGCTTCGGCGGCCCCTGGCAACGACCCCTGGGGGGCATGGCATGCAAGGGGTCAGGGGTTCAAATCCCCTCAGCTCCACCAAGAACTCCACTGTGACCAGGCGGTTTGCCTAGCGCGGGGTTGGTTTGTGCCGGCTCCTCGATGGCGGCTGGTAGCCAAGTTGGGTGGAGAATGGCTACCAGGCCGGTGTGCGGACTCGGTTCAAGATTGACACCGTGGCCCCGGTTGCTGG
>DATADW010000259.1:0-2556 GCA_036258335.1 Acidimicrobiia bacterium | reverse complement strand
CACCGACCAGTACCGGTTTGTCCACGTCGCCCGCAAGGTGGTCGGGGTCGGTAGCGTCGGGACTCGGGCCTGGGTGGCGCTCTTCATCGGGCGCGATGCCAGCGACCCACTATTGCTTCAGCTCAAGGAGGCGCAGGCCTCTGTGCTCGAGCCGTACACCTCCTCGCCACCGGGTGGGCGGAACGGGAGGCGGGTAGCTCGGCCAGCGGCTGATGCAGTCCGCCAGCGACCCCCTCCTTGGCTGGTACCGGCTCCCCGGGCTGGACAGCGAGGTGCGCTCCTTCTACGCCCGCCAGTTGTGGGACGGCAAGGCCTCAGTCGATGTGACCCGGCTCTCGGCGGAGGGTCTGGTCCATTACGCGGAGATCTGCGGTTGGGTGCTGGCCAAGGCGCACGCCCGCTCCGGACAGCGGCTGGCCATTGCCGCCTATCTACACCCACCACTTCGAGACGGCGATGGCGGACTTCGCCTCCGCCTACACCGAGGTCAACCAGAATGACTACCAACAACTGGGCGAGGCGGTCGCCGATGGCAGGCTGCTGGCCGCCGCCGACCCCGACGCTTGACTCCCCGGGGGCACCCGGCGTTAGCCACTCTGGCCTCCAGCATTCTGCATGCAGAGCTGAACACCCTCCAGCGGCGCGCGACTCCCGAAGACGACTCCGCCGTGGAGGCGAAGTGAATGCCCTGACCAGCGAAGCCGCGAGCTGCCGATCTCCCTCTCAGCTCATGATCCAGCCGCCGTCGACGTTGATGGTCTGACCGGTAACGAAGGATGACTCCTCCGAGGCGAGGAACGAGACCACAGCGGCCAGCTCCTCGGACCGCCCCCTACGCTTCAGAGCCTGCGAGGCGAGAATGAGCCGTCGGTAGGCCTCGATGTCCGGATGCTGCAGTCGTTCCGCGGCCGTGGGGAAGGCGCCCGGGGCGACTGCGTTGACCCTGATGCCGAGTGGTCCCAGCTCCCGGGCGAGGGCACGGGTCAGCGCCACGACCGCTCCCTTGGTCGACACGTAGGGCGCCATGTCGGCCCAACCGCCGTGCCAAACGATGGAGGCGATGTTGACGATCGATCCCCCTCCTCTGCGGATCATCGACCGCGCCGCCGCCTGTGCCGCGAAGAAATAGGCACGCTGGTTGACCGCCTCGGTGTGGTCGTAGGTTTCCTCGGTGACGTCTATGAAAGGACCCGCCGGGAAGACTGCGGCGTTGTTGACGAGAACCGTGACGGGCCCGAGTTCGTGCTCGGCGCGCTCGACCACATCGTCGATCGCTGCCACCTCCCGCAGGTCACAAACCAAGTCGATCGCTTTGCCATCAGCGACTTCGATGAGTGCCACCGTTTCCGCTGCGGCCTGGGCGGCGACGTCGACCACCGCAACCGGATGTCCGTCGATCGCCAGCCGGAGGGCGATGGCTCGGCCCAATTCTCCGCCGGCGCCGGTTACGACCGCGCTCACGCTGGCTCCGCCGTGGGTAGGTCGTCGTCTGTCATCGCCGACATACTGACAGGGGAACGCAACCCGATTCGAGGTGCGTGGCTGACGCTCGGATTCCGACCGAGCCAGGTCAGAATGGGTGGGTGGCTGATCGGACGGGCAGTTTTCCGGGGATCGAGGGGCGGGTGGCCCTGGTGACCGGTGCCAACCACGGGATCGGAGCCGCCACGGCCCGATCCTTGGCGAGTCATGGGGCCGGCGTCCTAATCACCTATCTACGGCTCGAAGACGACCCGGACCCGGGTACCCCCGCCGAGTATGTCGCAGGTCGGGCACGCCACGCCACAACCGTTGTGGAGTTGATTCGGAGCGACGGCGGGCGGGCCGAGGCGATCGAGGCCGATCTGAGCGACGAGGCGAGCATCTCTCTCCTCTTTGATGCTGCCGAGCGATCCCTCGGCCCGGTCGAGATCCTGATCAACAATGCCAGCGGATGGGTGCCGGACACCTTCTCACCGGCGAGCGGCGATCGACTCGGACGCAACCTCCGGCCGGTCAGCGCCGCCAGCTTCGACAAGGTCTTCGCGGTCGACGCCCGCGCCGCCGCCTTGTTGATCGCCGAGTTCGCACGAAGACACGTGGCTCGCGGAGCATCGTGGGGGCGGATAGTCGGGCTGACCTCCGGAGGCCCTCTCGGTTTCCCCGAGGAGGTGTCGTACGGAGCGGCCAAGGCCGCCCAGGTGAACTACACGATGTCCGCCGCCTTCGAGTTGGGCGGTTACGGCGTCACCGCCAACGTGGTCTACCCGCCGGTCACCGACACCGGATGGGTAACCCCCGCCGTCGAGGCCTTCGTGGCAGCAGACGCCGACCACTTCCATGTCGCACCACCCGACGAGGTGGCAGAGGTCATCGCCTTTCTCGCTTCCGATCTCGCCCGCCTCATCACTGCCAACGTGATCCAACTCCGCTAGGTGCCCGGCGCGATGGTTCAGTCCTCAAGGAGTAGCGCGATCCCGATGGCGACCGGATAGACGTGGGCGAGGATCGGTGGGGAGAGTGGCCCGCCCCGAAGCGCGATAAAGCCGAGAGCGAGGACCGTCCCCAGTGCGACGT
>DATADW010000258.1:0-23760 GCA_036258335.1 Acidimicrobiia bacterium | reverse complement strand
ACCTGCAGATCCAGCTTCTCGGGCGGCCTCGGGTCGAGCGTCGCAGGCTGGTTGCCAAGCCACGGGGACGCAAAACCTGGGCCCTGTTCGCCTATCTGGTGCTTTCGGGGACGCCTCCTGCCCGACAATTGCTGGCAGAGCTGCTCTTCCCCGACGCCGACGACCCCTTCGGTGCGCTGCGCTGGACTCTCTCCGACCTCCGCCGCCTGTTGGGGGACCAAGCCACCATCGAGGGTGACCCGGTTCGACTTGTCCTCCCGGCGAACAGCACGATCGACACCCAGATCCTCACCAGGGGAACGTGGGTGGAGGCGGTACTCCTACCCGGGTTGGGTAGGGATCTGATAGAGGGACAGGACATCCCGGCGAGCGCGAGCTTCGAGCTATGGCTTGCCAGCGAGCGCCGCCGCCTCGGCGTCGCCGCCGAATCCGTGTTGCACGAGGCGGCGATGTCCAGCCTTGCCCGAGACGAACCGGTAACCGCATCGGAATATGCCACTCGACTGGTCACCCTGAACCCGTACGACGAAAACCACCACGTTCTCTTGATCCGCACCCTGTCCCTGCTCGGGGACCGTCAAGGGGCGGTCCGTCAGGTGGAGTTCGCGACGGAGTTGTTTCGACGTGAGATGGGTGTCGATCCCACAGCGGTCCTGCGAATGGCCGCGACTCCGACCTCGGTTGGTGCCGGCCGACGGGAGGCGGCTCCCACCGTGCTCGCCCGAGTCGAGGCCGGCGAAGCGGCGGTGGCGGCCGGAGCCTTCGAGGCAGGCCTCACCGCCCTGCGCCAAGCGGTAGAGGGAGCCCGGCGACTCGGTGATCGACACCTCCTGGCCCGCTCCCTGGTGGCCATTGGCAGCACCCTGGTCCACGCCGCCAGAGGCACCGATGAGGAGGGAGCCGCCGCTCTTTTCGAAGCGGGCGAGTTGGCCGAGGAGCTTGGTGACCTGTCGATGGCGGCCACTGCTCGGCGGGAGCTTGCCTGGATCGAGTTCCTTAGGGCCCATCACGACCGGGCCCACCGATTCCTCGACGAGGCGTCGGTGCTGGCAGGTGAGGACGAGGCAGAACAGGCGTGGGTCGAGATGATCCGAGGTGCTTGTTATGTGGACACCGCTGACTATGCCTCCGCCCTGTCGCCCCTTGGCTCTGCGGTAGAGCGCGCCCGACGAGCGGACACGGTGCATCCCGCTTCCCTCGCCGAGGCTCACATCGGGCGATGGCACCTGCTGCGCGGTGAGCTGGACGAGGCCCGGGCAGCGCTCCATCGTGCCCTCGAGACCGCCCGGAAGGGCGGATGGACCACGTATATCCCTTGGCCCGAGTCGCTCCTCGCCGATGCCGACCTCCGGGCCGGCGATGTGGATGCGGCCGCCGCCGGCTTCGAGCATGCCTTCGCTCTCGGCTGCCAGATCGGCGATCCGTGCTGGGAGAGCATCGCGGCACGTGGACTGGGGCTGGTGGCAGCCGCCCAAGGCAACAGCGCAGCCGCCCTGGAGTGGCTGGAAGATGCAGTGCGCCGTTGCCGGCGGCTTCCCGACTCCTGGGTGTGGGTGGATGCCTACGCCCTCGAGGCCCTGTGCAGGGTGGCTGTGGACCACCGCGCTCCATCCTCGTCCCGATGGGTCGCCGAGTTGGAAGTGCTCACGGCCAAGGCTGGTCTGAGCGAGCTGCTGGCCAGGGCGACCATGCACCGCGCCAGGCTCGGCGATGCCGGCGCTACCGAGGCGGCAGCCTTCCTCGCCTCCGGGATCGACAACCCGGCACTCATCGCAGAACTAGCGGGATCCATCACGTCCTCGTCATAGAGACGCCGGCATCACACGCCCACTCACACGCCTCTCCCTCAAGCTGCCCGATGCCGAACAGACAGCCCCGAGCGAGGAGCACCTGATGACCGAGATCGCCAGCGCTATGCCGTCGATGGTCGAGGAGCCAACCATCAAGGACCAGGCCGGAAAGGTGCTGGGTCACATCGCCGGATATGTCGCGAGCAGAACTATCGAACTCGGCCTCGCTCACGGCCTGATCGCCTCGCTGGCGAGCCATCCCGACGGCCTCGCCGCCGAGGGCCTGGCATCAGATCGTGATCTCGATCCCTTCTATGTGGAAGTCTGGTGCGCTTCGGCCTTCGCCAACGACGTCCTCGAGCGGGTAACCGACAAGGTGTACCGGTTGGCACGTCACATGGACACGGTGCTCCTCGACCGCGGATCGCCGGCCTACGTGGGCGGGACCCTTGCGGTCGTGTCCCAACCCGACGTGTTCGACCGGTTTTCCCGGACCCTCCCCACCGGGGAACGGACCTGGTGGGACCACTGCAGCCCGGGATTCATCGATGGTGTCTCGGGATCGGGCGGGGCCTTCTATGTGAGGCTGATACCGGGCGGGCTGAGTCGGATCCATGGGCTTGCGGAACGACTCCAAGATGGCGCCCGCATCCTCGACACCGCCTGTGGCTCCGGGGTCGGGTTGGTCCGGCTGGCGGAGGCGTATCCGTCGGCGAGCCTGGTGGGAGCAGACGGCGACGCCTACTCGCTGGAAATCGCCGCCGAGCGTCTCGGTCGCCACGACCTCACCGACCGGGTCGAGCTGGTGCACACCCCGTTGGAGGAATTGGACCGGGATAACGAGTTCGACCTGATCACCAACAACATCTCGATGCACGAGTGCCGGGACATCAACCGGGTCACGGAAAACATCAGGCGGGCGCTCCGGCCGGGCGGATACTTCGTCATCTCGGACTTTCCCTTCCCCGACACCGACGAGGCGTTGCGCACCGTGCCGGGGCGGATCATGTCCGGGATCCAGTTCTTCGAGGCTCAGATCGACGATCAGCTCCTCCCCGTCGCCGCCTACCTCGAGCTTCTGCAAGGACGCGGTTTCCGAGGCGTGGATTCGTTCCAGCTCACTCCCGTCCACGCCGTGACCTACGGTGTGAAGGACCACGGATAGAGGGGGAGAGAACATGAAGGGGACCCGAATGGTCAGAGTCGGGCCGCTCCTGGTGGTGGCGGTATCACCGACCAGCTTCTTCCCCCGGTGCGAGGCTCTCGCTGGGACGGTGGTGGAGTAATGGGTGCCGGGTGGACCGTTGCCGCGGTCCAAGCCTCATACTTGCTCATGGATCGTGAGGCGACCACGTCGAAGGTCGAGCAGCTCATCGCCGACGCCGCCGACCTCGGGGCGCGCCTCATCGTGTTCCCCGAGGTGTTCATTCCAGGCACGCCGCTGTGGATCGATACCGTGCCGATCTGGGACAACGACGAGGCCTGGTACGCCCGCCTCGTGGACCAGGCCGTGGTCGTGCCCAGCCCGACCACGGAACGGATAGGAGCCGCAGCACTTGAAGCGGGCGCCTACGTCGTGATCGGCGTCAACGAGCGCCAGCCACACGGGGCCACCATTTACAACACCCTGCTGTACTTAGGGCCCGACGGACAGCTACTCGGCATCCACCGCAAATTGGTGCCGACCGGGTCAGAGCGGACAGTCTGGGGCATGGGTGACGGCTCCACCTTGGAGGTCGTGCCGACCGAGCTAGGGCGCATCGGCGGGCTGATCTGTTGGGAGAATTACATGCCCCTGGCGAGATTCCACCTCTACGCCCAGGGCATCGACGTATGGCTGGCCCCGACACTCGCTCGCGGCGACGGATGGGTGGCCACTATGCGCCACATCGCCCGCGAAGGACGCGTCTGGGTCGTCGGGTGCAACCCTTGCGTGCGGATCTCCGACATCCCAACCGACTTTCCCGACCGGGACCGTATCGCCCGCGTCATGGACCCCGCGGATGGGGACTGGATCGAACCCGGCAACACGCTCATCTGCAATCCGAGCGGTGAGCTCGTGGCCGGACCGCTCCGCTACAGCGAGGGCATTCTCACTGCCGAGATCGATCTCGCCCAGGTTCACGCTGCACGCCGGCTGTTCGATCCGGCCGGCCACTATCACCGGCCCGACATCTTCCATCTCACCGTCGACACCCGGGCCCGTCCCGCAGTCACTCAGCTTACCGAAACACCCCGGTAGCCGAACTCACCCATGGCGACGGGGGGAGAGCAACGAGTGATCACCGGATCAGCGAGGACGAACGCGCCAGCTGACATTCCGCCAGCGCAGGGTTGGCAGCTACCCACGCGGTAAGAATTCGCAACGGAACTCCGGCCAGACGATCCCGATGCCGGTCAGCCCCCTTGGCGCGCCGTCCGGCTGAAGTACTCGAGGGCGGTCTTGGTCTTGGTGTGCTGTTCGCCGGTCACATCGACACCGCGCTCTAGGAGTAGCAGCTTCGCTCTGATAGCTGTTTGCAGAGCCTCGCCGGGACGGCTCTTGGTGGACAGCTCGAGAATCCGCGAGTAATCGGGGTAGGTCCACAATTCGGCGACCAAATCTTGTTCGAGCTCGGGGAGGGTGAACTTGAGCTTGAGGACGGTGATCGGCCCGAGGATGGCAAGGTCATCAAGGCTGAGCCCGGCAGGGGCATGGTCCTCGTAGAAAGCCCGCTGCTCTTTGGAGAAGAGCTTGCGGATGGACCGGTCGCCATGCGCAACATCGATGACGTCTGTCGTCTCCCCTTTGAGGGAAGCGGAGCAGACAAATCCACCTGGCATGGCGTCCACCTCAACCACGAAGTTCGGGGATTTTCGGAGGCGTGATGGAAGCTCGTGTGGCACCACCGGCCGAAGCTTGACGACCGAGTCGTCACCTCTACGTTGTACCCTCCGTGCTCGAACCACGACACCGCGCTCATTGAGCGCGAGGTCTGGTGTGTCGAAGAAGTAAACCTGACGGATCTGCGCGTCGAGCGGATCCATCCCTAGCGCCGTCACCGCAGAGCGCTGCTCCATCTCGGGAATGGTCAGCTTCAGTTCCACACTGTCCGCGTCCTTGACGAGTTCCAGAGCCACTCGCAATTGCTCGTTGGTGAGGTTGATGGCAGGGCTTGTGGTCACGGTGGTTCCTCCGGCACATCGAGCGGCGCGTTGCTTGCAGGACCTCTGGATGATGGCACCTGCCGCCGCTCGCTGAAGGGGCGTAGGGTCCGAGACGGCAACTGTCGAGATGTTCGAGAGTCCCGGCTCAAAACTCGACCGCTACTCGAGAGGAGGCACCGTTTTGTGACTAGACGGCTGGTCGTGGTGGAGAGCTTGACCCTCGACGGCGTGATGCAGGCGCCCGGTGGGCCGAAAGAAGACACGCGAGGAGGGTTCGAACACGGTGGTTGGGCCGCGCCTTACAGCGATGACGTCATGGGCCGTGAGATGGGGAAGGGAATGGGCACGAGCGACCTGCTCTTCGGACGCTGGACGTACGAGAGCATGTACTCCTTCTGGCCCAAGCAAACTGACTCCAACCCTTTCACCGAGGTTCTGAACCAGACACAGAAGTACGTCGCATCGAACACGCTGGCCGAGCCGCTACCTTGGATGAACTCCACCCTGGTGTCGGGTGACGCCGCCGAGACCGTCGCTGCGCTCAAGGAGCAACCGGGCAATGACATCGCGGTGTTGGGGAGCGGTGAGCTCCTCCAGACACTCATGGAGCACGGCCTCGTCGACGAGTACACGTTGCTGATCCATCCGCTGGTGCTCGGATCGGGACAGCGTCTCTTCCGCGAAGGCACCTACCCAGCCGAGCTTAGGCTGGACCATTCGGTGAACACCACCACGGGTGTGGTGATCGCCACCTACAAACCCGCCCGGTAGACCGGCGAGCCACCACTGCTATCTGAGGCTGCGCTCGCAGATCACAGCTTGTCCCGCGGCCGTCGGCAGCTGACAGTGCGTCGCTCCGCCTGGTCAGCTCGTCGGGTAGCTTCCTGGGGCACCAAGGAGGGGAAGATGACCACACCTTCGAGCCAGCCGGTCCATGTCGGCGCTGCGATCGAATACGGGTGGCGCAAGCTCTGGGAGAACGTCGGGCCCATGTTGTTGGCCGGGCTTCTCGTACTGGTGGTGACCGGACTGGTCACCTGGTTCACCCTGGCGGCCGAGGACAACGCCTGGGTGAGGTTTCTCGCGGGAGTTGTTGAGTTCCTGGTCGGAGCCATCATTGGCATGGGGTGGATCCGAATTGCTCTCCTGATCACACGTGGAGAGCCTGTCGAAGGCACCGACGTCTTCCGGACCGGCCGGTACCTGATCGCCTACATCATCGGGTCAGTCCTCTTCGGACTCATGTTCGCGGTGGGACTCGTGTTGCTGATCATCCCGGGGATCTGGGTGGCGCTCACCTTCGGCTTCTTCACCTGGATAATCGTGAACCACAACGTCGACGCAATAGCGTCATTACAACGCAGCTCCGAGCTGACCAAGGGCCACAAGTGGGACCTTCTCGGGTTCTTCGTTGTTCTCTTCCTGCTCAACATCCTGGGGCTGATCGTATTTGTGGTCGGGGTGATCGTCACCGCGGCGATCAGCCTGCTGGCGACGGCCTACGTGTATCGCCGGCTCGAGGGCGATCCCGTCGACGTACCAACAATCGGACCCGCTGAGGCCTGACCTGCCAACACGGGTTTGGGCGAGCCGGAGCGGCCGAGGCCGTTACCGGCTGGCCTTGTGGTCGACGGCCCGTCTCAGCTCATGCTTGTTCATCATCGACCGGCCGCGGATATCTAGGTCCCTGGCTTCCTTGTAGAGCTGATCGCGGGTTCTGCCACTCGGCCCGAGTTGCGAGCGGCCGGTCTCCTCCGGCTTGTCCAATGCAGTGGCTCTCCGAAGTGGTCCCTGCTGGGTGTGAAAGGACTGACGTTCCCGCCTGACGCTCCATACTCGTTGTGGCACGACTCGCTCCTTGGGTCGTCGCGTAATCGCATACCCTGTTGTCGCCGGTGTCAAACCGAGGAACCGTTTCCCGGCACCCTCCGGCGGGTATTGCCCACCCCATGGGATCGCACACTGTCGCTGTCTTCGCCCCGATGTTGACCCTCACCGTGACCGTCGAAAGCGGAGGTCCGGATGAAGGCGACGAGATACACATCCACGCCGGAGGCCAGGGGGTTTGGGTGGCGAGGATGCTGCGAGAACTTGGCGAACGGCCGACCATCTGCGGGCCGGTCGGAGGGGAAGTCGGGCGTGTGATCCACGGTCTGATCAACGAGTGGGAAATCGATCTCAGCACCGTAGAGATTCATGGAAGCTCGCCCGCCACGGTGCAAGACAGGCGGTCGGGGGAGCGTCAGCTCATAGCCGAGGGCGAGCCGCTCATCCTCGAGCGCCATGAGTTGGATGACCTTTACGGCAAGTTCCTCGACCTGGCCCTCGGCTCCAAGGTTGCGGTCATCACCGGCCAGCTCGGAGAGGTCATCCCGACCGATACCTACCGCCGCCTGGGTCACGACCTCGCCGCCGTCGGGGTGACGGTTGTGGCTGACGTGCACGGCCGCGATTTATCCGCCCTTCTAGAAGGGGGTCCAATACGCATCCTCAAGGTCAGCGACGAGAACCTGGTCGAGGACGGCCTCCTCGAAGGTGACGACGAGGAGGCGGCTCTCTCCGTCATGGACCGCTTGGCCGCCGACGGGGCCGAGGCGGTGGTGCTATCCCGGGCGGACCGCCCGGCCCTTGCCCGGCTGGATGGCGCTGTCTTCCGGGCCATCACCCCAGATCTTGAGCCAGCCGAAACCAGAGGCGCCGGAGACTCGATGACGGCCGGGTTGGCAGCCGGGGTGAGCCGTGGCATGGACGCAGTGGAGATGTTCAAGCTTGGGTGTGCCGCGGGAGCCGCCAACGTAACCCGGCACGGGTTGGGAAGCGCATCGGAAGATCTCATCGAGACCCTGGCGGAGCGCGTTGAGATCGAGACGGTATCGGAAGCGTCACCATGACCGATCTGCCACGGGTCATCATGACCAACGATGACGGGATCGACTCGCCCGGGCTGCTGCTGTTGGCGGAGGAGCTCGCCGCTGAGTTCGACGTCGTGGTGGCCGCACCCGCCACCAACATGTCGGGAGCCGGCACCGGCATTGGCCGGTTCGACCCGGAAACCGGGGTCGCGTTGAGCACCAAGGAGATGGACGGGTTCACCGCCCACACCATCGCCGGACCACCGGGACTTGCGGTGATGGCGGCGGCGCTCGGGGCCTTCGGCAGACCACCCGACCTGGTGGTATCGGGGATTAACGCCGGGATCAACACCGGGCACTCGGTGATCCACTCCGGGACTGTCGGCGCCGCCCTCACCGCCCGGACATTCGGCAGCAGGGGAATCGCCATCTCACTCGCACCCTCCGACCCATGGCAATGGGAAACGGCCGTAGTGGTGGGGGTGTCGGCGGTTGGCTGGATGATCGCCAACGGCGGCTCACCGCATGTCCTCAATGTCAACGTCCCCGCGGTGCCCATCGAGCAGGTCGCCGGCACCAAATGGGCCGAGTTGGATGAGTTCGGTTACTTCCAGGTCGCCTCGACCGACTTCACCGATCAGCGGCTGCAGTTCGCCATCCGCACCGAAACAGCCGGTGCCGATCCCGAGAGCGACACTGCGCTCTGCGCAAACAACTACGTCACGGTGACCCCGTTGTCCAGCATCGAGCCGGCGCCGTTTCCCGACATCCCGGCGAGCGAGATCTGGAGCCGGTGAGGGTGGATCCGACCCTGTGGCGATTCAGGCCGGTGTCAGCTCGCTCTTAACCTTCTCGAGGGTGGCCTCGTCCAGGTCTTGCATGTCGTGGTGCTCGGCGGCATGTGTGCTCACGCCCTCGAGGACCTCTTCCTCGCTCTCGCCTTCCACCTCGGAGGTGCAGTCCCAGTAGAGCGAGCAGGTCCACTTGATCTTGTTGGGTGTTGGCACGATCTCACCACGGATCTGCTCGATAGCGCCATCGTCCAGGTCGTTCATGTCGTGGTGCTCGGCGGCATGGGTGACCGCTCCCTCCACCACTTCCTCCTCGGTCTCGCCGACCACCTTGGAGGTGCAGTTCCAGTAGAGCGAGCAGGTCCATTCGACCGCCATCGAACCCTCCTCAGGGGATTGAGCCACCCTATCAAACGGGCCGTCGTCTCCGCCGGGGTTGACCGGCCGCGCGTAGGCGCGGCCGGACGTCGTTGGCATACTGCAGCCCATGACAACACCCGGCGCCCTGCTGCCAACCGGGACGGTCACGTTCGTGTTCACCGACATCGAGGGCTCGACCCGGCTGCTCCAAGAGCTGGGTGAAGGCTATCGGGCAGTCCAGGATGAGCACGACGAAATCATGCGGACCGCCATGTCCGATGAAGGGGGGATCGTGGTCCGCACCGAGGGCGACTCTTTCTTCGCCGTGTTTCCCACGCCCGCGCAGGCGGTACGCGCCACGGTCACCGCCCAGCAGGCCATCCATGCCCACACGTGGCCCGAGGGCGTCGAGCTACGGGTGCGGATGGGTATCCACACCGGAGAGGGCACGCTTGGTGGGCACGATTATCTCGGGCTCGATGTGAACCGCGCCGCTCGGATCGGCGCCGCAGGGCACGGTGGCCAGCTCCTCGTCTCCGGCCCGGCGACGGCCCTGATCGAACACTCGCTTCCCGCGGGAATCGAGCTGCGCGATCTCGGATCACATCACTTCAAGGATTTGACCCATCCAGAGCGCATCTACCAGGTGATGATCGCCGGGCTGCCGAGCGACTTCCCGGCGCTTCGGTCCATGGATGCCCGCCCCAACAACTTGCCACCCCGGCTCACCAGCCTGGTAGGTCGGACCGATGAGATCGCAACAACCATCGAGACGCTGGAGCGTCACCGATTGGTCACGCTCACCGGGCCGGGCGGGACCGGCAAGACCAGGCTGGCCGTCGAGGTGGCGGAGAGACTGCTTCACCGGTTCCTGGACGGCGTCTATCTAGCGGAGCTCGCCGCCGTCTCTGACCCGGCGCAGGTGCCTTCTGTGGTCGCCCAGGCGGTGGGGGTGAAAGAGGGTCCAGGGCGGAGCCTCTCCGACGGCCTGGCCGATTGGCTCTCCGATAAGGAAGCGCTTGTCGTCCTCGACAACTTCGAGCAACTGCTCGAGGCGGCACCGGTTGTCGAGCGGCTTCTCGGACTCGCTATGGGGCTCAAGGTACTGGTGACCAGTCGGGCCCCCCTCCAGTTGTACGGAGAGCACGAGATCCCGGTGCCACCGCTGCGGCTGGCCGCTCTAGATGACGAGCGCGAGGACGTCTTGCGATCGGAAGCAGCGGCTCTGTTCGTGGAGCGAGCCCAAGCGATCAGGCCGAGGCTCGATCTGAGCGAGGACGCGGTCCGAGCGATCGCCCAACTCTGCGCCCGGCTCGACGGCCTGCCCCTCGCCATCGAGCTGGCGGCGAGACGGGTGAACATCCTCTCCCCGCGCGCCATCCTGGCACGGCTCAGCACCGGGTTGGACATGCTCGACGCATCCGGCACCAACCTGCCTCCACGACAACAGACGCTCCGGGCCACGATCCAATGGAGCTACGACCTCCTCGGGGATCCAGAGAGGTTGCTCTTCCCGAGGCTGGCGGTGTTCTCCGGTGGATCCGATCTCGATGCGATCGAGGGTGTGGTGGACGGTGAGCTCGATGTGATGGACGCACTCGGGACGCTGGTCGATAGCAGTCTGGTGATGAGTGTCGACTCGGGCCCTGGAGAGCCGAGGTTCGTCATGCTGAAGACGATCCACGAATTCGCCGCCGCGCTGCTCGACGCCGCGCCCGATGTCGACGACATACGGCGTCGTCACGCCGACCTCTACCTGGCGATGGCGGTCGAGGGGGAGCGTCATCTCACCGGCCGGGACCAGGGTGTCTGGCTACGGCGGTTCGAGCTGGAGCAGGGCAACCTGGAGGCTGCCCTGAGATGGGCGCTCGAGACCGGCGAAGTAGAAAGGGGATTGGTGGCGGCATCGGCAATGTGGCGCTATTACCAGCAGCGAGGGCATCTCGCCGTGGGGAGGTCGTGGGTGGAAAGACTCCTCGCCGCCCCCGGCGCCGACCCCAGTCGTGCCCGGGCGGCGGCACATCTTGCGGCTGGGAGCCTGGCCTTCTGGCAGGCCGATTACGACGCTATCGCAGACCACTACCAGCGGGCTCTCGCCATGTACCAGGACTTGAGAGACAAGCCGGGGATCGCTGAGGCAACCTACAACCTCGCCTTCGTGCCGGCGATCACCTCAGACGAGCCCTTCGACCGCGGGTTCGCCGGCCGGCCCGCCCACCTCATCGCCATGGGCCGGCTCGAAGAGGCGTTACGTCTCTTCGAGGAGCTGGGTGACATTGGGGGAGTGGCCAAGACCAAAGGAAACATGGCTATGTTCCTCGGGGGTTCCGGCGAGTTGGAACAGGCGCTCCCATTGCTGGAGGAAGCGATGGCGGCATACCGGGAGATGGGCGACATGTTTCATCTCGCCGACTCGTTGATGGCTCTGGGCGAAGGCTGTTTCATCAATGGGAGACACGCCGAAGCTCGCCAGGCGGTAGTCGAGGCGATCGGGCTTTTCGCCGATGCCGACAATAAGGCAGGCATCGGCCTGGGGCTGGAATCGCTGTCCTTCATCGAGGCGGGCGAAGGACGGCACGTACGTGCGCTCAGGTTGCTGGCGAAGGCTGAGGAGGTTCGAGCAGCGAAGGAAGGGGACGCCAAGTATCCGGTGCCCGCTTCGATCTTTTATCCGGACATAGACGTGCTTGGAGAAGCACGAGCCGCGATCGGCGACGACGCCGCAGAACGGGAACTCGCCGAAGGACGCTCGATGAGCCTGGCCGAGGCCGTCGCCTACGCCCTGGAGGCATAAATAGAGGCTCGGGCGAGCCGTCTCGGGGGCATGGTCGGGGTCCGCCCCGGCGAGAAGGTGATTGTCGGGCTCGTCGTGGCCCTGATGTTCGTGGCTTGGGCCGGACTGGCTCTCGGGCAGAGCAGCATCGACGCCCTCCTCTTTGCCCGATTCGGGGTGGAGCTGCTCCCCCTGCTCTATGTACTTCTCGGTGTTTTATCGGCGGTCGTCTCGCTGGTGGTGACCGGTCTCCTCCAGCGAACGCCGTCGAGGTCGCTGTTCGTAATCATCCCGTTGATCCTGGCCGCGCTTTTGCTCCTCGGCCGGTTTTCCGTCTCCAGCGGGACTGCCGCGGTGTACGGCGCTTTGTGGCTTCTCGCCGGTGTTGCCCTTCTCGTCCAAGGCTTCTACCTCTGGGGGATTGCCGGTTTGGTGACCGACACCCGGCAGGCAAAGAGGCTCTTCCCTTTGTTCGCTGCCGGTGGGATAGCCGGCGCCGCCATGGGCGGGTTGGTCACCGGGCCTCTTGCCGCCTGGCTCGGTGCGGAGAACCTGCTGCTGGTGTGGGCAGCCTCACTCGTGGCTGTAGCCGCCCTCGCTCGCCGCCTCGTGGGGCGTCATGCGGCTCCGGTTTCGGCGATGTCCCGCCATGGGTGGCGTCCACTCCATGCGATCCGACAGGGGTGGCAGGTCATGTGGGGGTCGGCCATGTTGCGGTGGCTCGCGGTAGCGGCGCTGCTCTTCTCCGTCCTCCTCTACCTCCTCTATCTGCCCTTCTCCGGCGCCGCCGCCGAGCGCTTCCCAGACGCCGGCCGACTGGCCGGATTTCTGGGAACGTTCACGGGGGTGGCCACGGTGATGGCGTTGTTGGTCTCGGTGTTGGTCGCGCCGAGGTTGTTCGCCGGCTGGGGTGCGCCATCTGTCGTCGTGGGCTACGGGGTGGTGTACGTGGCTGGGTTCGCCTTGCTCGTATTCGACTCCTCATTCATTTCCCTGGCTGCGGTGCGGTTCGTCCAACTCATTGCGATGCAGGGTCTGGCCAACAGCGCCTGGGAGACGATGATCAATGTGACACCACCCGAGCGGCGCGACCAAGCGCGGGCCTTCATCAACGGGCTGCCGGCCCAGGCCGGAACCGCTCTGGCCGGCGTTCTCCTCCTCATCGGCGAGGAGAGTGTTGGTCAAAGCGTCCTGTTCACGGTCGGTTTCTCGCTGGCACTGGTTGCGACTTTTGCAAGCTGGCGAGCGAAGCGCGGATATCCCGGGGCGGTCGTCGAGACCCTGCGCGCCGGCCGCCCCAATGTGTTCGATGGGTCACCACTCTCTTTGATGGATGCGGCGGCCATCGAGGCGGTGTTGTCGGCGGTGACCGATCACGACCCCAGGGTCCGCAGGGTCGCCGTCGAGATGCTCGATTCGTTGCCTGGCCCCTCGCGGTCGGAGCCGATGCGGGGGGCTATGGGTGATACCGATGCAACCGTGAGGGAGGCGGCCCTCCGCTCGGTCGTCATCACCGGGGAGAAGGGTCTTCTTTCCGACGTCATTGGGATGCTCACCGACGCAGCAGCCGAGGTTCGGCTTGCGGCGACACAGGCGATCGGCGAGCTTGGAGGCGATACGGCGTCGCTTCTTCCGCTGATTGATGACCCGGACCCCGTGGTTCGAGCACAGGCGGCCATGTGGGTCAGCCGTGACGATCCCACTGTGCTCGGTTCGGTATTGGCGCCAATGAGCATCGATCCCGACGACCGGTTGCGGGCCATAGCCATCGATGCGATAGGGCGCTCCTCCGGCGGCGAAGCCCTCCGGCTGGTGGCCGCCAGACGGGACGATCCGAGCCCAATGGTGCGAATTGCGGCAGCCCGCGGATTGGCCGCCATCGACCCGGAGCGCTCGCTCCCGTCACTGGTCCGGATGCTCGCCGACCGCGACCCCGAGGTCTTGAGCGAAGTGGCGACCGCCATCGGACAGGTCGGCGTTGCCGCCCTGCCTGCAGTGGCCGACGCGCTCGACCGCTCCGAGACCGAGACCGGTGCCCAGCTCGCACTGGGCAAGCTTCCCCACCGGAGGATCGCTGGCCGTATCCGCTGGTTCGCCGAGCGGCAGGTGGCTCAGTCGAGACAGGACGCCGAACTCGCCGCCGCAATCGTCGTCAACGGCGACGAGCGGTGGATCCTCCTCCGTGATTCACTGATGGCGCTCTCCTTGAGGGAGGCGGGCAATGCAGTACGCGCCGCCGCATTGCTCGTCGACGAGTCCCCTTTGAGAGAGGCATTGGACAATCTCGGCAGCGAGGACTCGGCGCAGCGTGCCGGTGCGATCGAGCTGATCGACTCGTCACAAGAGGCCGGGATGCTTCGTCCGCTGATCCCGATCTTGGAGGGGAAGGACGTCACCCTGGACCGGCCGCCGTTTGCGAAGCTGCAGAACCATCATGACAGTTGGATCCGAAGATGCGTCGAGTTCGCCACGACACCTGGAGATGAGATGGCAAGGACCCTGGCCACCCTCAACTTGATGGAACGGGTCTTGTTCCTCCGCAAGGTCCCGCTGTTCGCCGGTCTTGCGCCGCAGGACCTCGAGCGGATCGCCGAGGTGGCAGCGGAGGATGCCTACGGCGACGGCGACACCATCGACGTCGAGGGCGAGCCCGGCACCGATACGCACATCGTGGTCTCCGGTGCGGTGGTCGTCACCCGCAACGGCTCCGAGGTCGCTCGGCGCGGACAGGGTGAGGTGGTCGGCGAGATGGCGATCATCGCCGACCAGCCTCGGATGGCATCGCTCGTGGCCGACGGGGATGTCCGCCTTCTAACCATCGGTCGCAGGCAGTTCACCGCCATTCTCCGGGAGCGCCCCGACACCGCGCTGGCCGTCATGCGCGTTTTGGTTCAACGGCTGGCCGAGAGGGACTCACGCCTCTGAGCGATGGCCGGGATCGGGCGGTGTCGGCGATTCGGCGGAGGACAAACCGTGCCTGGTTCTTGTCTTGGGGGGCTGGCGCAGACCGTCGGCGACGGCGTTGAGCCGAGCCGGTGCGGGCTCTCCGGGAGCGGCTCGCTTGTTGGGCGCGAGGTCGGGGGGCCGCATCCGACGCGGGATCATCTCGCCATGCTTGGTGGCCACCGCTACCAAGCGCCGAGCGGGGACCGCCGGGACCGCGAGCGATTCAGCGGCCAACAGGAGATCTCGTCGCTTGCGGCCGTGTGAGAAGGGCAGCGCCAGCGCCACCACCGAGGCATGTTCCGCACGCATCCCATGCGCATGCAACTCGATGCGACCCCACACAGCCATTCCACCTGCGACGAGATTCGGTGTGGTGAGGGATGCCCCCCGCGGCGGCGGTGTGTACCTCACGTAGAAGCCGCAGGTGCAGTGTTTTGCGGGCACCGGTTCGTCATGGGAGACCTGCGCCAGGCACACCGCGGTGTGGGCGCCAGGGGTCCATCGGTACGGAGCCAGCACCGACCACAACTCGCCATCTCGGACCGCGAACTGACGGAACCCGACGACAGCCCCGATCAAGTCGGGGGCGATGCCCTCGGCCATGCGGTCCGGTTCAGCGGGCCGGTTTCGCCGGCTGCGCCGGGATCTTCCCGGGGTCGCCGGCCGGCTCGGGGTCGCGCTCTATCTCTCGTTTCGGGTCGGGCTCAGCCACCGGCTCAACGATGATGGTGCGCGAGGGACCGTCCAGCGAGCCACGGAGTGGCTTGGGAGCCTGTTGACGGCGTTTCATCCGATCACCTCCCTCGAGGTTACGCCGTCTCCCGTACTATTGGTTCAGTATTGGCTGAATCAGAGCTTGCGGACCTGGTCTCCGCGGCGGATGACACCGGGTTCGACCACCCAGGCGTTCATCCCTCGCAACCTGAGTGATCTGCCTTCGGGGGAATTGACGAAACGGAGCGCGTCGAGCCCGAACCGGCCGCTGAACTTGGAGCACCCGGTGTGGGGTAGGTGGCTCACTTCGAGCAAGGCCGACCCGACGCCGAGCAAGGCCCCCGGCGGAAGGTTGTCCTCACCGATGTCGAGATCGACGTACAACTGATCGCCGGCCAGACCCCAGCGGTCGGGGGAGCGGGCCACCAATGCAGCCACCCTGGCGTTCATCACCGTCATCTGGGTCAGGCGGTCGCCGCCACGCTGGCGCCAGCTGTCACCGACAAGCCCCTGTTCGAAATCGAGCACGCCCTCGTCGAGCTCCTCGCGCTGATCGACTGCCGGGCGGCGGACGATCAGCTCGAGAGTGCCAAGATCGGAGGGCGCCATGCGGATGTGGTCGAGGCCGGCGTCGAGCTCGGGCCTGGCCAGATGATCGGATGTGAGTTGGTCCATCACATCAGTTTCGTCGCACCGAGCGAGGTGTGGGGCGCAATTGGCGTTGGGAGTGCTTCGCCACGCCGGCGTAGCATCGAACCGTGAGCATGCCGAGTAGGGCCTGGCCTCCTCCCCCCACCCGGTTGGATCAACTCCGTCTTGTGGGCGATCCGCCGGCGGACGAGGTGGTGAGAGGCATATTCGAAGCTCGCGGTCCTGTCGCCATCGACCAGCTACGGCGTGGGCTGTTCCGCTACGAGGCGGCAGAGGACGCGCTCCCCATGGAGGCGGCGAGCTTCATGGCCGAGCCGGTGGACGCTGTGCAGCTCGAGATCGGGCGAGGCCAGGACTTGTTCCAAGAACTGGGACCCGAGGTCCTTCTCATACTCGGCTGCTACTCGCTACCCGCCGCTTACGCCGCCACCAAGGGCGCCCGAGTGCTCGCCCAGACCGGTTTTCTCACCGAGGACACCGACCGCCGGCTTGGCGAAACCACGCAGATGGTGGTCGATGTGATGAGCACCGGTGGTCTTGAGCCGGGTGGCACTGGGGTCTGGGCGGCACGCAAGGTGAGGCTCATGCACGCCGCCATACGCCACCTCGTACTGGCGCGCACCGATCTCCGCTGGGACACCGAGCGCGACGGTATCCCCATAAACCAGGAGGACCTCGCCGCCACGCTGATGACCTTCTCCTACCTCGTGGTGACCGGATTGCGCCGCCTCGGTTTCTGGGTGTCGAGCACGGACGCCGAGGATTACCTCGCTGCGTGGAAGGTGGTTGGGGGGCTCATGGGGGTCCTCCCCGAGCTGATCCCAGAGGATCTCGACGAGGCCGGCCAACTCACCAAGGGGATCGAATCGAGACAAATCGCTCCTGGTGACGTTGGGCATGGGCTGACAAAGGCGCTCCTGGCCGTACTCGATGCCAAGACGACTCCAGGGGTACCAGCGGCACTTATGCGGCGGATGCTGCCTCGCTCGGTGTGTGATGGGCTGGGTGTCCCGAGGCACAAGGTGCGCGATGGCCTTGTCGTAGGGCTGTGCGGCCTGGTGCGCTTGATCGACCCGGTCCTCCAGCTCTTTGGCACCCGGACCGCCGCCTACCGCCGGTTTTCGATGGACCTCGTCCAGTATCTCATCGAGCGTGACAGGGGCGGCGAGCGTGCCGAGTTCCGCCTCCCGACCGAGCTCCACGACTTCTGGAAGGATCAGGGGGACCGGAACGCCCCCGGAGCGAGGATTGCAAATCGGGTGCTCGCTGCTGGGGCGCCCCGTCCGGCATGACCACCGGCCCACCAGATCCTGCGCCAGTCCGGGACGAGGCCTTGGCGCTGCTCAGCAGGATGGCATGCCGGACATACGCCCTGCTGCCGGCCGATGGAGCCCAACCGGTGGGGACCACGGTCGAGTCGGTGACGCTGGTCGCCGATGTCATCGGTTACACAGCAATGACCGAGGAGGTGTCGCGCCGCGAGGCAGGGGGCGCCGAGATCATCCTCGAAGGCATCCACAGCTGCATGGAGCCCCTGATCCGGGCGGTACTCGCCCACGGGGGCGATGTCACCACCTTCACCGGCGATGGCATCCAGGCGGTGTGGCCCGGCGAAGCGGCCGCACAAGGCGATGACGTGCTCCGGGCTGCCGGCGCGGCCCGCCAGGCTCTGGCGCTGGTGGACGGGTTGGTTGTCCCGCCCGGTTTCGGGGTCAGGCTCCGGGTTGGAATCAGCACCGGACCGGTCAGCTGTGCGCTCGTCGGCGGCGTCGGCGGCCGTTGGCTCGCCGTCATCGGCGGCGCCGGGATCACTACCGCTGACCGGGCTCAGGGTGAGGCGCGGCCGGGGGAGGTCGTGGTCTCGGTCGAAGCTGCCATGCTGGTCGATGGTGCCTTGGAGGGCGAGGCGACGGCGTCTGGCGCCATCCGGCTTCGAAGTGCCCCCGAGCAACCAAGCTCACGACCGCTATCACCCGATCCCGACGTCCCGTTCGAGGCTCTCCTGCCCCATAGCGTGATAAGCCTGTTGGCATCGCGTCCCGGGTCGAAAGGCGAGATCCGATCGGCTTCGGTGCTCTTCGCCCGACTCCCCGTGGGCCCCGAGGACCTCAAGGATCTCCACGGCTCGGTTGCCGCAGTGCAGTTGGCGGCACAACGGTTTGGCGGCGTGGTGGAGGACGTGGGCGTGGAGGAGAAGGGTGTGCTCGCCAGGGCGTGTTGGGGGCTTGCCATGCACGCTCACGATGACGACGCGGTGCGAGCTGTCGCCGCCGCTCAAGCTATACATCACGACCTCGGCGAGAGACCAGGTGTCGGTGTTGCCAGCGGCCGCGTCATCCACGGCCTGATAGGACCGCCGGAACGGCGCACCTACACCGTGATCTCGAAGGTGGCCAACCTGGCGGCGCGCCTCGCCGGCGCCGCCGGCAAAGGGGTGCTTGTCGACGGCGTCACCCGCAGCCGGGCGCGTCGCTCGATCTCGTTCGAGCCGGTCCCAACGATCCACCTCAAGGGGATCGAGGGATCGACGACCGCCTATCGCCCCATAGGGGCCAGGCAAGGGGAGCGAGAGCAAGGTCCGGCCATGGTGGGACGGTTAGGCGAGAGGAAGCTGTTGCACGAGGCGGTGCGGCGACTTGCCTCCGAGGGGGCGTCGGCTTCGGTGGCGATCGAGGCGGAACCGGGGATGGGCAAGTCCGTCTTGCTCAGGTCGGCTATTGCGGAGGCGGCTGGGTCCCCGCTGTCGATCATCGAGATCACGGGCGACGCCCTCGAGGACACGGTTCCCTACCGCGCTGTCCGGCCTGCGCTGGAGAGACTCCTCGGGCGGGGCCAAGATGCGCTCGATCGGGCACGCGGCCTGCTGGGCGACATCTCCGATCACGACGCCGATCGGCTCGGTGCCGTCATTGGGGGTGTCGGTGACGATGGCAGCGCCATCAGCTTTGAGACCAGGGTGGAGGTCACTCGCCGCCTGACCGCACGCCTCATCGCAACCCTCACCGATGGGCGCCCGGTGCTCGTGGGGGTAGACGACGCTCACTGGGTAGACGGCGCGACTTGGGAGCTCCTGTCGGAGCTGTGGAGAACCCTTCCCGCCGTCGTCATGGTGTTCGCCCATCGCCCCGTCGAGCGGGAATGGCCGGAAGGGACCCACCACCTGACGCTGGCGCCGCTTGGCCGCGCCGACACCGCCGCGCTCATCGAAGACCGTTTCGACAGTGATGCGATCCCCGACGACCTGGTGGATGCGGTTTGGGGACGCGCCGAGGGGCACCCGTTGTTTACAGAGGAGATCCTGCGATCGATGCGGGACCAAGGGGTGGTGACCGTGGCCGGTCCCGAGCGCGACGTGTCTTTCGACAAAGGCAGGTGGGAGGGCGGGGTGCTCCCCGAGTCGGTGGCTGCTTCGATCGCCTCCCGGCTGGAACGGTTGGAACCCCACGCACAGCGGGTGCTGACGGTCGCCAGCGTGCTCGGCTCTGCCTTCGAGCCGCACGTCGTGGCGGCGATCCTTCCCGATGGGTCCGGCATCGATGACGTCGAGGACTCCGTGGACATAGCCGCCGGGGCGAGGCTGGTGGAGAGGGACCCCGACGGGACGGTCCGGTTCAGTCACGCCATCATCGCCGAGGTCGCAGGGTCGCGGCTGCCGGTGCCCGAACAGCGCCAGCTTCATTCGGCGGCGGCCATGGTCTTGTCCGCCCAAGGAGCGGAGCCGGCGCTGATCGCGCACCATCTGGTCGGTGCTGGGAAACCGTTGGATGCGCTCGATCCGTTGGAGGCGGCGGGTCGGCAGGCACTCGCTGCAGGGGCATACGCCGACGCCGGCGAGGAGCTCGAGATGGCGATCGAGCTCGGTGCGGACGCGGTCGCCGACGACCGTCTTGCGGAGTGGCACCGGCTGCTTGCGGCTGCGGCTCGCCTTCAGGGAGACGTGCCACGGGCCCGCGCCGAAGCCGAGCTTGCTTCCGAGCTATTGGGGATGTCGGTGCCGAGCTCGCGTGCCGGAAAGACAATCGGACTGCTTGGGCAGGCGTTGATCCAGACCGGCCATCGAGTGCTGCCCACCCGGCGGTTGAGCGGGCCGAAGGCGGCGAAGCGGGTCCAACAGGCAGAAGCCGCCTACGACCTCTTGTTCACCGCCTTCTCCCAGGCCGACACGACGGCGCTCTTCCTCCATGGCATGCGGGCCGCCAACCTGGCGGAGCGGGCCCCGCCATCCTCGGTGGAGGCTCGGGCGCTGAGCTTCCTGATGTACGGGTCCGGGCTTGCTGGCATGAGCGGCCTCTCGCGCCGCTACCACGAGAGGGCCTTGCGGATCGCAGAGGAGGCGACCTCGCCGCTGGCCCGGGCCGAGGTCCTGCTCAACCGTATGGTCTTCCTGGTCGCCGTCGGTGCCTGGTCGGAGGCGTACGAGATCGGGGCTGAATCGAGGGCGGAATACGAGTCGATCGGCGAGGCACGGGGCGTCCGCAGCGTCATTGGGGTCGGGGCCTTTGCCGGGCGTCACAGTTTGGACATCGATCGGACGGCACTCTTGGTGAGCGAGCTGGGAAAGCGCGCCGCCCTTGCCGGTGACGACCTCCATGTCACGTGGACAGGTCTTGCCCAGTCGGTGCTCGACGTGCTGAGCGGGGACTACGAGGCAGCGATGGCGAGGTGCGAGGATCTAGCCGGCCGGGCCGACCGGGTTGGCGAGGTCCCTTCCCTGCTGGAGCGGCTCGGGATACTCGCCCTCGCCTCATGGCGTGTGGGGAGGATCGACGCATCCGGCCGATACCTCGCCCAGGCGGCGGAGCTCGTGGTCGACATCTCACCGCTTTCTGCCGTCCACGCCTACGACGGCTTTTGGATGCTGGCCGAGACCGCCATCGCCGTCTGGGAGGCGGCCGACACCGGGGCTCCTCTGCCCGCAGAAGGCGATGCGACCGCGGCGGCGGACGTGGTGATCCGGCCATTGCTCGGCCAAGGGCGCACCACCCCGATCGCCCGGCCGATGGCGCTCGTGGTGAGGGGCCATCAGGCGCGGCGTGCCGGAGACACCCGGAAGGCGCTGCGGCTCTGGAGCCAGGCGATCGATTTGGCCAGCGGACTCGAGATGCCATACCCCCTGATGCGGGCCCACCTGGAACGAGGCCGGTACGGACCCGATCCGCAGGATCGGGTGACCGATCTGGAGGCCTCCTTACGGTTGGCCCGCTCCCACAGGGTCAGGTGGATCGAGGAGCGGGCGACCGAGGCTTCTCGGTCGTGACTTCCTTGGCGTGACCCCAGAGTCGGAACAGCTCGTAGAGGCTCACATTCATCCAGGCGGCGGCACCCCAGACGATCACGGCCTCGATGGGTAGCGCCGACCAGGGTTCGATGAATATGCCGACCATTTGGGAGCTTCGGTAGTTCCACCATCCGTATGGCAAGGCAAGGGTCACCTCCCACAGCAGGGCAACGAGGAGGAGCGCCTGCAATGCGAAGAGGAAGGCGCGCAGGTTGACGAACCGAAGGACCAACCGAAAGGTGGTGGCTGCCGGGATGGTGACCAGGAGAACGATGAAGACCATGTATCCCGGGAAGCCCTCCTGATAGCCGTGGGGCCCGAGCTTCTTGTAGGCGATGGCGGCGGCGATGACGATCAACCCCAGTGCCAGGCTTTTGGGGTGGGCCATCTGGCGAAGAACCAGCCCGGCGGAAACCTCGGATCGATACTCGGCGGGATCCCGGGTCGCCGCCGGGTACCACACCTCGGCGGACCAGATGTAGGCGAGGACGATGAAGGCGCACCCGCCTATGTAGAAGAGAAACTCCTCCACCGGCACGTTGAGGCCCCACCCGCTGACCGGGTCGAAGCCGGGGGCGTAGATGCCGACGGTGGCTGCTGGGTTTGGAAAGGTGAAGAAGGTGCGAGCCAGCAGCACGTCGAGCATCGACCAGACGCCGACGACCACGGCGAAGGTCAGCCAGAACGCCCGCCACGGCGGGTGCGCGCGGCGGTGCCGGGCGAACCAGATGAGGAAGCCGGCAACTGGGAGCCCGAACAGGACGAGGCTGATGGTGTACCCGTATGGGGTGATCGGAGATCCCTCGAACACCGGATCGGGGGAGGGTTGCACCACTAGGACGGCGACCGATGCCGCCACCGCCAGCACCACAAGCATCACCAACAGGGCGCGGTACCCGCTGCGGGGCAACATCTCGTTGGGGCGCGAGGGCTCCATGGGGCAGCCTAAGGCCGGCCGATCTTCAGGCGGAGAGCAACCTCACCACGTCGAACACGAATGCGGTCACCAAGAACCCGAGGACGATCACGATGAAGATGGTGTACTGCCATCGGGCGCGGTGATCGGCCATCCAAAAGCGACGAAGACCGGTGATGGCCATGGCCATCGCCACCACGGTCAGGACCAGGCTCACCGGGACAGCGAGCACCCCGGCCAGGCCAAGCACTGGCGCCACGACGGGGATCACCAGATAGGTCAGCGTGCATCGCACCGCCGACACCACGAGCGACCTGCCCAATGAGCGCTGCGCACCGAGAATCGCTCCTGGGACGGGGTCGCCCGTAACTCCGAGTAGTCGGCGCATGAACCGGTCGGCCCGGCTTCGAGAGTCGGGGTGGGCAACGGGCCCAGCGGAGCGTGTTGATACCTGCATCCGGCGATGGCGAGGGTAGTCGGGGGTGGTGGTTGTCCCGCCGCGTCGTCCTCGGTCGCACCCGATAGCGTCTGCTCGATGGATCAGTCATCGAGCGCCGACACCGAGGCGGTGACCCTCCGAGCGATGACCCCAGACGATTGGCCGCGAGCGGCGGAGATCCTCACCACAGGGCTCGAGGAAGGACAAGCGACGTTCGAGACCCGGGTTCCCGATTGGGAGCACTGGGATCGCTCTCACCTACCGGGGCTGCGGTTGGTGGCGGTTGACGCCGACGGACTGGTCGTGGGTTGGGTGGCGGCCTCGCCGGTGTCGCGCCGCGTCGTTTATGAAGGCGTGGTCGAGCACAGCATCTACGTCGATGCCGGGGCGAGAGGACGCGGCGTAGGCAGGATGTTGCTGGAACGTTTCATCACCGATTCGGAGAACGCCGGGGTATGGACGGTCGAGGCGGTGATATTCCCTGAGAACGCGGCGAGTCTGGCCCTCCACCTCGGGTGCGGGTTCCGGGTTGTCGGGACCAGGAAGAGGATCGCCCGTCATCATGGTGTGTGGCGGGACGTTGTACTCGTCGAGAGGCGAAGCCCCAGATTCGCTGACCTCCCTCAGGTGGACTTGGACCGGTCAACTTGACCGGCACGCTCGCCGCGGGAGGCCCTCTCAGCGGTCTCCGTCACCCGGGAAGCTCTCGTGGTGTCCCTCCTCGCCTGGGCGATCCATCCCAGGATCGCCTTGCGCGCCGAAGGGGGGAACGTCTCCCAGTGATCCTTCGCCCCAGGCCGGTTCGCCATCGCTTCTTCCAGGTCATCGGGGACGACGAGCGCTTCGACGTCGTCGAGCACCGTCCAGGAGCCGTCGGTCTTGGCGGCGTCGATCACTGCCAGGCCGGCATCGGTCATCAGGCCGGCCCGATCGAGCCGCTCGACGCGCTCCTTGTTGATGCGGGACCAGCCGCTGCCCCGCTTGCGCGGCGTGAACCTGATCATGGAGCGATCGGCGTCGATCGTCTCGGCCCGGGAGTCGATCCATCCGAAGCAGAGCGCCTCCTCCACGAGCCCTTCGTATTCGAGCCGTTTCCCGGTGTG
>DATADW010000257.1:0-5821 GCA_036258335.1 Acidimicrobiia bacterium | reverse complement strand
CCATCAACCAGCATCTCGGGATCGAGGTCGTCGGCGATGAGCTCAGTTTGGAGTACGTGGTGGACATGGCGGAGATACCCGCCTTCACCGAGATCAGGAAGATGGCCGATCGTGGCGAGCTCGACGATATAGCTGCCGATTCCTGCCCCCGACTGATGGCTGGGCTGTCGGTGACCCTCGACGGGGAACCGCTCGACGTGACGGGGATAGGGGCCGCAGCGTCGACCCCGCCGGGTGACGCCGGTGTTCCCACCCTCCGAATCGAGTGCCGCTTCGCCTCGAGCATGGGCCCGGGATCGCTTCGGGTGGAGAACCACAACTACCCAGAGCGGCTCGGGTGGCGCGAGATCACCGTCACCTCCTCGGGGACCGCTATCAGCACCGACCTCCCGGCGACCTCACCGAGCGGTGTGCTCACCTCCTATCCCGACGATGAGACGCCACTCGACGTCCGCACCGCCATCGTCGAGGTTGGCAGCGGCGTCGTCGTCGCCGGTGGCGCCACCATCGGGACGGTCGAACGGCTCGCGTCGGTGATCCGATTCGACGGGTTCGGGCCCACTGCGGCGCTCGCCGCACTTGCAGCCGCGGTCACCCTCGGCGCCGGACATGCGCTGGCGCCGGGGCACGGGAAGACGATCGTCGCCGCCTACCTCGTCGGCACAAGGGGGACGATGAGCCAGGCACTGCTCCTTGCCGGCACCACGGCCGTATCCCACACGCTTGGTGTGGCCGTGCTTGGGGTGGTTGTCGCCACCGCCGCCTCGAGCGTTGATCCCGCCCGGCTCTACCCATACCTCTCCGCCCTCGCCGGGGTGGTCGTCCTCGCCATCGGTGCCAGGTTGGTATGGATGGCGCTTCGCCGCGAACGGCGAGATCACCACGAGCACGACCACGATCACCACCACGACCATCCGCACCCGACCACCCGGCCTCTTGGTTGGCGCGCGGTGGCGGCACTCGGTCTCTCCGGGGGACTGGTGCCGTCCGCCTCGGCCGTGGTGCTGCTGCTCGGAGCGGTGCACGTGGGCCGGGCGTGGTTCGGGGTTCTCCTCATCGCCGGGTTCGGCATCGGGATGGCCGTTGCCCTGGTTGGGTCGGGGCTACTCGCCGTCGCCGCCCATCGCTTGGGATGGAAGGTGTTCCAGCGTCGGCCGGAGTCTGGTCGTGTGCTCCGCTGGGTTCCGGGAACGGCAGCGGTGATCGTGCTCGCCCTTGGAGCGGTGATGACCATCGCCGCGGTTGGCAGTATCCCGGCGGTCGGCTGACAGTCGGGATCCGATCACCCCGGGCGGCTCATCCGCCGGGCTGCTGTCCTAGCCCGCGCACGTCGAGGCCGCCGTCGCACGAGACCACGACCCCCGTCGTAGCCGACGAATTGCGGCGTGATGCAAGCTGCACGTAGTGCCCGGTGTAGTCCTCGGGGCTTGGCAGGAATCCGAGAGGGACCACGGAACTGGCGAACTCCTCGAGACCCTCCATTGACGACGGGGTGCGCTCACCAAGGCCAAGCGATCGGGGCCCGCGTATGTCGGTCCGCATGAACCCGGGCGCCACGCCGTTGACTCGTACCCTGGGTGCCAACTCGAAAGCCAACTGGCGAACGAGACCGACGACGGCATGCTTCGAAGCGGTGTAGACGACTCCGCCAATGCCGGCGTGGGTTGACGACATCGAGGCGGTCAGGAGAACCGAGCCTCCGCTCTCTGTCAGTGGCGGAACCGCCGCCTTGACTCCGAGGAGGTATCCCTTGACGTTGACCGCGAATAGTTCGTCGAATGCCTTGTCGAGCGCCTCGGCATCGGTATCGACCACGCTTGCGCCGTAGTCGAACATCCCGGCGTTGCCGATGAAGGTGTCGAGGCGGCCGAATGCCTCCAAGGCCTCGGCGACGGCACGTTCGTTGTCGGTCACCTGGGTGACGTCACCGACCACAGCGGTCACCGCTGCGCCATGAGCCGCCACGACCTCGTTCAATCGATCTTCGGCGCGATCCATAGCGACAACGCGCGCACCCTCAGCCACGAAGCGGTCCACGAGCGCCCGTCCCAACCCCGAGCCGGCACCGGTGATCAGAGCGGTATTGCCGTCGAGCCAACCCATATGTCACCCCTCCTATTGGTCGCTGCTCACGTCGCCCGAAGGCCCTCCCTCGCCAGGTGCCAGATCCAGTGCGGCCGCCACTGCCGCCCGCTCATCGATCCGCGAACCCTCCTCCTCAGCCTGCACCATCGCAGATCGGCCGATCGCGGCCTCGATAGAAGCCTGTGCTCGCGCGAGTTCGGCATCCTCGCGCGGAGTGGCGACGGTCCCGGTCCGCTGGCGGAGCGAGCTCGCTGCGCCGGTCAAAAGTGCCGCCTCCTTGGGCCGCTCTGGAGCGACAACCCCTGCCAGCGCCACCAACGAGTCGATCACGCCGAGCCGATCCCCGAGGTCGTTGCGGATCCCAAGTGCTCGTCGATGCAAGGCGAGCGACCGTGGCGTGTTCCCCCGTGCGGCGCTGACACCTGCCAGACCCCAGGCGCTGGTGGCCTCGTGCCGCCGCATCTTCCCCTCCTCGGCGGACTTCAGGTCCGTTTGGAACAGGGCCTCGGCTTCGTCCGGTTCTCCCTCGAGCAGCGCCACCACCCCCAGCACCCACCTCAGAGACACCCGCCGCATTGGATGAGGCAAGGCGGAGAGCGCCAAGGCTCCCTCGGCCCGCTCCCGGGCTTCCTCCAGTTGGAGGTTCTCCAAGGACAGGCAGGCCCGGGAGCAACCGACCCCAGCCAACTCGGCCGGCGCATCGAGCTCTCTCGCCACGGCGAGCGCCCGGTCGAGCACCTCCTCCGCAGCACCGGGTTCACCCTTCCGGATCAGAGCCTCGCCGGTCAGTCGGAGAGAATGCGCCAGCACCCGGCGATTTCCCAGGTCCTCGGCCAGCTCCGCCGCTTCGACCGAGAGCCGCTCGGCGCGCGGTACATCGCCGCGTAGGAGAGCGACCCACCCGAGCTCGGCCAGCAACAGTCCCCTTGCCGAGAGGTCGCCGATCTCCGAAGCAAGCCCGAGGGCGTCGCCGTAGGCATCCTCGGCCTCCCCGTAGTCACCAAGCCACAAGTGCCTCTCGGCGGAAGACCCGAGCAACAACCGGATGAGCTGGTCATCCTCGACCCGCCGAGCAGAGGCGATTGCCTGATCGAGCAACTCCCCCGCTTGGCCTTGCTGGCCGGCGCTTGCTGCCGCGATAGCCAGGCTGCGGAGCACACCGGCGGCGACGCGCTCATCGCCCGCTTGTTCGGCAGCTTCCAACGCATCTCGCCAGTGGGACTCGGCCTCGGAAAGCTGCGAGCGACGAAACGCGACGTATCCGAGGCCGGCCAAGGATCGGGCGAGGGTCACGGCATCTTCGGAAGAGATGGCTCGCTCCCGACCCTCCTCGAACAGCTTCTCGGCAGTGGCCAGGTCGCCCCGCAACAGGGTCAGGCCGCCAAGAGCGGTGACGGCACGTCCCCTGATCGAGTCATCGTCGCCCTCGAGACGGAGGGCGCCACGGAGACGCTCCGACCCCTCGGTCCAATCGCCATGCGAGGTCCAGAAGGGGGACATGGCGGTGCACAGCCGGAGGGCCACAACGGCGTCGTTATCGGCGATGGCGGTGTCTATTCCCCGCCGTAGATTGTCATGGTCGGCTGCCAGATCGCGCATCACGTCCGCCCGGCCCGTGCGCCCCAGGAACGGCTCGACCTCCTCGACGTGAGAGGCATACCAGTCGCGATGGCGCTTGGTGACAACATCGGTCTCGTCCACGGCCTCGAGTTCGATTCGGGCCAACTCCCGGACCGACTCCAGCATCGACCAGCGCTCGGGGAGATCGGAGCTGGGGATCAGCAACGACGCACGGGCCAGGCGGCGAAGGCCGGACGCCAGGTCTTTGTCGGCCCCGGGCAAGCCACGACACACCCCAACCACTGCCTCCGTTGTCAGACCCGGGGCGAACGCCGCGAGCCGGGAGAATAGGAGGCGCTCGGGCTCTTCGAGCAGGTCGAGGCTCCACTCCAACGCGGCCCGAAGCGTCTGGTGACGCTCTTGTGCGGTCCGTCGCCCCCGCGTGAGGAGAGCGAAGCGGTCATCGAGCCCGGCCAGTAGGCCCGATAGCGGCTGGTCGCTGAGCGTGGAAGCTGCAAGCTCGATGGCAAGAGGGATTCCGTTGAGGTGGCTCACTATTCGAGCGACATCGGCTGCGTTCTCGTCGGTTAGCTCGAAGCCGGGGCTGGACATTCGTGCTCGCTCGACGAACAGCCCAACAGACTCGACAGCTACCAGGTCGGACGCGCTCGAGACCTGTCGCGGATCCAACGTCGACAGTGGCTGGACCCGCCACACCACCTCACCCTCGATGTCGAGCGGCTCCCTGCTTGTGGCCAGGATCACGAGTTGCGGGCAATGGCTGGAGAGTCGCTCGGCGAGACCGGCAGCGGCCTCGATGACATGCTCGCAGTTGTCGAGTACCAACAAGGCTGCCTTGTCCACCATCGTCTCCACTAGGACATCCTCGATGTCGCGTCCGGGCACTTCGGCGACGCGTGCGGCATCTGCGACAGCGCGCGGCACGAATGCCGGATCCGACAACGACGCCAACTCGACCAGCCAGGCTCCGTCGGGGAAATCGCCCAACACCTGTTGTGCCAGTTGGACGGCAAGGCGGGTCTTTCCTACCCCGCCCAACCCGACGAGGGTGAGGATGCCAGTGGTCCGGAGCAGCGCAAGGAGGGCCGACATCTCCTCATCTCGGCCGACGAAGCTCGCTCGGAGAAAAGGCAAGTTGTGAACCACCACGCCGATCGCCCGCAGCGGCGGGAAGTTCTCGCGTAGCTGGGGATGGCGAAGCTGGTTGAGTCGGACCGGCTCCGAGAAACCGCGCAGGTGGAATGCGCCTAGGGCGAGAAGGCTGGAGGAGGTAGGGAGCCGATCGGCGACGGCCGCGACCGTCTCCTCCGACATGACCACCTGGCCGCCGTGCGCTCCAGCGCAGATACGAGCGACATGGTGGACTCCGAGGTCGACGTATCGATGACCAACCGGCGTGGTCTCGCTGGTGTGCAATCCAATCCGGACTCGTACCTCGCCACTGGGCGGCCAGGGATGAGAGGCCAGAGCCAATTGTCCCTCCAGACACCCGGCGACCGCTTCGGATGCGTCGGCGAACACTACGAAGAGGGCGTCTCCCTCGGTATCGACCTCGATGCCTCCATGTTCCGAGAAGGCGCCCCCGAGGAGGGTCCTGTGAGTTTCCAAGACCTCGAGGTAGGCGTCGCCAAGCTGTCGAAAGAGTCGGGTCGATCCTTCGATGTCGGTCATCACAAACGTGACCAAACCCGCGGGCAGTGGCCGAGTCCTGTCCGGTTGGTGACCGGGGCGACCGCCCGATCCGCGAAGCGATTCCCCCGGCCGCTGATACACGGGGAGGACGCCTCCCACCTCCACCTCCTCGGCCCGGCGTCGCCGCATTCATGCCGCGACCCGCGCCGCGAGCCTACGCAGGAACCCGAGCCAGTAGGTCGATGCCGCCAATGAGTCGGTTGGCCCATTGACCCGAGGAGCAGAGTTTGTGATCCTTTTCACAATCTCCCAGGAGTCGGGCGGTCGCGCGCGTCTCGTCTGGAGCGGCAACGGTTCTCAGGAGCAAAGGAAACATGCGGCGGGTTTCAAGGGGAATTGCAGTCTTGGCTTTGGCCGGACTCGGGCTCGGCAGCCTCGGTGTGGCACCTGCGGCGGCGGCAACGCTGCCACCGGGTGGCACGTTCGCCGATGATGACGGCAGCACGCACGAGGGCAACATCGA
>DATADW010000256.1:0-4799 GCA_036258335.1 Acidimicrobiia bacterium | reverse complement strand
TCCGCCGAGCTGCTCGGCGATGAAGCGGAGCAGGTGATCCTGGTCGAAGAAGAACGCCTCGATCATCACGTCGTGGCGGCCGGTGGCCACCCCGACGTAGCGGACCTCGGGACACGCCGACAGCATCGCCAACACCTGGTCGAGCTGGTCGAGCTCCGCCGATATGCCGATGATGGCCGACATCGTCATCCCTACCGCTCGCGGGGTGGGGACCGCCACGATGTTGATCAGGTCTTCGTCGAGCAGCCGGCCCATCCGGTTGCGGATGGTGGCTTCGGATACCCCGAGGCTGCGCGCCATCTCGATGTTGGTGATGCGGCCGTTGCGCTGCAGGGCGGCGACGATCTGCATGTCGAGATCGTCGAGCTGACTCGCCTGTAGCTGGCGCCGGCTCATCCCAGACCGTTCGGATAGCGCAACAGAACACCCCCAACTTGCGAAACTCGCAAGACCCTACCGCTTGGCAGTCCAAATCGTGAATCACTAACCCGTTTGACCATTGACGGTCGCAGGCTTCGACATCTAGCGTTGCCGCGTCGTCGAGGGAGGGCTCGTGGCAGGCGTGGCAGACACCGAAGGGACGCCGGCGTCGCCCGGCGTCTTCTCGCGACCGGCATCGGGGCTGATACGGGTCGCAGGCTCGTGGGACGTGTTCATTTTCAATGTGGGGCTGGTGTCGGTGGGGATCGCCATCGCCCTCAACCAGTACTACGGCCCCAGCCTTTATCCAGGGGTGGCAGTGTGGTTGTCCACGCTGCTGGCCACGCTGGGGATGCTGTTCGTGGCGGCCACCTTCTATGGCTGGTCGATCACATTCCCTCGCTCCGGTGGGGTCTACGTGTCGCTGTCCCGGGCGGTGAGCCCGGGGATCGCCTTCGTCTGGTCGTTGATGGAGACCGTGATCCTGACCTACTACGCGGCTTTGGCATCCGCGCTCATCGTGACCGTCGGGCTCTCCTCCTTCTTCGCCACGATCGGCTTCATCGCCGAGAACCAGACGTTCACCACCTGGGCGGCCAATGTGGCCAGCCCGGCCGGGATCTTCTGGATCGGGACCGGAGTGTTGGTGCTGGCTGGGGCGCTGCTCACCTCGGGCACCCGCCGCTACTTCTCGGTGCAGAAGGTGGTGTTCGTGGTGGCGGTGCTCGGGACCGTGGTGCTGGCCGGTGTGATGCTCTTCGGAAGCCAGACCACGTTCCAGGAGAACCTGGCCCGGCTCACCGGCCTCGAGTATCAGGCAGTCATCGAGACCGCTCTGGCCACAGGCTGGGTGCAGTCCGGGTTCTCGGGCGCAAGCACGATCGCCTTCCTGGTGTGGCCGCTGCTCCCCTTGCTCGGCGGTGTGCAGTCGATCGGTATCGGCGGTGAGGTCAAGCAGGTGCGCCGCTCTCAGCTGTACGGGATGTTGGGAGCCATCGTCGCCACCGGGCTGGTCATCGCCCTCTTCGACGTGCTGGCGAACAACGCCTTCGGCTACGACTTCCAGGGGGCGATCGCCTACAACTCGATCAGCGGAACCGTGGAGGCCTCCACTGAGGCGTCGGTGGGAGCGGCGCCCTGGTTCACCGTCCTCGCCGGGATCCTCACCGACAACATCCTGCTGGCGGTGATCATCATGGCGACGTTCGTCGCCTGGATCTGGTTCTGGATACCCGCCGAGCTCGCCTACACCACCAGGTCGATGATCGCCTGGTCGTTCGACCGGGTGGCGCCCAACGGGCTCGGGTACGTCAGCCAGCGATTCCACACCCCGGTGGTGGGCATCTGGCTCTCCACCGCAGTGGCGATCGTCTTCATGTGGCTCATCGCCTACCAGGCGATCAACCTGCTGACCCTGATCGAGGCGCTGGTGGTGGTGTGGGGAACGGCGATGCTCGCCGCCGTTTGGTTCCCCCGCACCCGGCGTCAGCTGTTCGAGATGTCGCCGGCTTCGGAGATGCGGATCGGCTCGATACCGACCATGTCGGTGACCGGGCTCGTCGCCGCCGCCTTCATGGCCTGGGTGCTCTACCTGCTGTGGACCGACCCCATCGCCGCCGGCCCTCTCTGGACCGCTGAGGGGCCGCGGCCCGAGTTCTGGCTGATCGTGGGGACGGTGGTCCTGGGTGCCCTCTGGTACCTCGGGGTGCGCCAGTACCGGAGGAGCCAGGGGATAGACATCGGGCTTGCCTTCCGCCAGATCCCGATCGAGTGACCGCACCCGCTCGCCCGCTCGGATGGGACCAGCTGCTGACCGAGACCCGCGCCCTGCTGGCCGACGCCGGCGCCCGGGGGATGACCCTCCGGGTGTTCGGGTCGGCCGGGGTGCGGATGCACTGCCCGCCCTCGGACGACAGCTTGAGCCAGCAGCGGCGCTCCCCCAAGGACATCGACCTGGTGTGCCGGCGTGAGGACCGCCGGCACCTGCGGGAGCTGTTCGCCGCCCGCGGCTACGAGGTGGACCGCGACCTGCTGGTGGCGATGGAGGGACGTCGCTACTTGTTTCGCAATCCGAGCAGCGGGATCGACGTCGACGTCTGGGTGGACGACCTCGAGTTCTGCCACACCATCGAGGTTCGGGACCGGCTGCTGCTCGAAGATCCCACCCTGCCGCTGGAGGACATGCTCCTCTCCAAACTGCAGATCGTCGATCTCACCCCGAACGACCGGCTCGACATCCGCTGCATGCTCGACACCCACGAGGTAGTCCCCGGTTCGGCGGAGCGAGAGGAGATCGACGCCACCCACATAGCCCGGGTTCTGGGCCGGGACTGGGGGTTCTGGCGGACCGCCACCGCCAACCTCACCGCTACCGTTTCCGACGAGGCGACGTCACCGCGAGCGGCGACCCGGGCCGCCCTACTTCTCGACAACGTCGAGGAGCAGCCCAAGTCGCTCCGCTGGAAGGTCCGGGCCCGGGTGGGCGAACGGGTCCAGTGGTGGCAGGACGTCGACCTGCCGAGGGACACCTACTGATGCGGGGGGCACGCCGGTCGGACGAGGTCACCCTCTTCTTCGCCACCGACCTCCACGGTTCGGAGCTTTGCTGGCGGAAGTTCGTCGCCGCCGCCGGGTTCTACGACGCCGACCTGCTCGTCCTCGGTGGGGACTTCACCGGGAAGCTGGTGGTCCCGCTGGTGGAGACCGCCAACGGGTACCGGGCCGAGGTGATGGGACGCGCCGAGCATGTAGACGCTGATGGCGCCGCCGCTCTGGAGCGGCGCATCGCTGACCTGGGCCACTACCCGGCGCGCATGTCCCCCGACGAGGTGGCCCACCTCGACACTCACCCCGAAGAGCTCACAGCCCGCTTCGAGCAGCTCATCTGCCAGCGGGTCATCGAGTGGATCGGCTACGCCCGGGGGCGGCTCGAGGGAAGCGGTGTCCGCATCCTCACCGCACCCGCCAACGACGACCCCTTCGCCGTCGACGAGGTGATCGCCGATAACGGCGGCGAGGTCTTCGTCAACGTCGAGGGCGAGGTCGTCGAGATAGCCCCCGGACACGAGCTGATATCTACCGGCTACACCAACGAGACCCCATGGCACACCCCGCGGGAGTATCCCGAGGAGGTGATCGCCGCCCACATCAAGGAGATGGCGGCCCGTCTGGAGCGACCGGAGAGCGCGGTGTTCAACCTGCATCCCCCACCGCACCATTCGCAAATCGACTTGGCGCCCGAGCTCGACGCCGACCTCAAGGTCACCTCGGGGGGCTCGCCGGCGATGGTCCCGGTGGGCTCGAGGGCGGTCCGCCAGGCGATCGAGGAGCACCAGCCGCTGCTCTCGCTGCACGGTCACATCCACGAGTCGCCCGGCTCGGTGCGCATCGGGCGCACCGTGGCGGTCAACCCCGGGTCGGAGTACGGCGAGGGCGTGCTGCGCGGCGCCCTCATAACCCTCGGCGGCGGACGCATTCGTCGCCGGCAGGCGACAACGGGCTGATTGCCGGAGGAGAACCCGATGACCGAGGCGAACAATCTCAAGGAGCTGAGAGACCGGCTGGCGGATGCCGGCGTCGAGTACCTGTTCGGCGCCTATGTCGACATCCATGGCGTCCCCAAGGCAAAGTGCGTCCCCATCGCCCATCTGGAGGGCTGGGCCGCCGGTTCCGAGCTCTACACGGTGGGAGCGCTGGAGGGGATGGGTGACCTCGGTCCCAACGAGGACGAATGCGTCGGCATCCCCGATCTGGCGAGCCTGATCCAGCTGCCGTGGGAGCCGCGCTACGCGGTGGCGGCCGCCGACCTCTATTTCCACGACGAGCCGTACACCCACGACTGCCGGCGGGTGCTGCGGCGCCAGGTCGAGGAGGCCGCCTCGCTTGGCTACCGGGTGGACGTCGGGATCGAGACAGAGCTGTACGTGCTTGCTCAGACCGACCAGGGATGGAGGCCGCTGGTCACCCAGGACGAGGACAACGCACCCACCAGGGGCTACGACCTGGAGTCCACCATCCTCGCCGACAGCTTTCTCCACCCGATGGTCGGCTACATGAACCAGCTCGGCTGGGACGTGTTCTCCTTCGACCACGAGGGCGGTGACGGTCAGTACGAGTTCGACTTCGCCTACACCGACGCCCTCACCATGGCCGACCGTCTGCTCTGGTTCCACCTCCTCGCCAAACACGTCGCCCGGGGCCTCGGCGGTATCGCCAGCTTCATGCCCAAACCGTGGTCGTCCGCCTTCGGCTCGGGAGCGCACATCAACATCAGCCTGGCCGACGCCGATTCGGGGGACAACCTCTTTGCTCAGCCCGGGAGTGAGCGGAACAAGGTGAAGTACACCGAGCTGGCCCGCTCCTTCACCGCCGGCGTGCTC
>DATADW010000255.1:0-3496 GCA_036258335.1 Acidimicrobiia bacterium | reverse complement strand
TGGTTCAACCTGACCAACAACATGCGGCGTCAGGGGATCTCGACCGATTTCGACTTCCTGAACCAACCCTCCGGGATCGACATCGCTGGCAGCTCGATCAGCCCCAGTGCCGCCATCCGGCGCACCCTCGTGGTCGGGATGAAGAACACTCTGGCGCTGGCAGTGATGGGAATCCCCCTCCTGACCATCATCGGCGTGGTGGTGGGCATTGCCCGGTTGTCGTCCAACTGGTTGGTGGCCAAGGCGGCGACCGTCTATGTCGAGGTCCTTCGCAACATCCCACCGCTTCTGATCATCTTCTTCGCCTTCAACGCGGTGATCCTCCAACTCCCTCCCATCCGCGAGGGCTACACCCCATTCGGCTGGTTCGTGGTGAGCAACCTGTTCATCGCCGTCCCCGCGCTGAACGCAGGCGCCAACCTGGCGGTATACCTGGGGGTGCTCGGCACCGGTCTCGTGGCCGCTGGCCTGTTCTGGTACTGGCGAACCAGGGTGTCGGAGCGGACCGGTGAGCCGCACCACCGTGTGCTCTGGGCGACCGGTGTGTTCCTCGCCTTCGCCATAGCCGGCTACGTGATCCTGGACCGGCCGTTCACCATCTCGCTCCCGGCTCTCGAAGGGCGGCGCATCACCGGAGGCTTTAGTGCGCTCGGCTCGTTCATGGCTGTGATGGTGGCGCTGGTCCTCTACACGGCCAGTCATGTCGCCGAGATCGTCCGTGGAAGCATCCAGGCGGTCGCCAAGGGCCAGACCGAGGCGGCCGAGGCACTCGCCCTTCGCCCTTTCCAGCGGCTCCGCTTCGTCGTGCTTCCCCAGGCGTTCCGGATCGCCGTCCCACCGATGATCAACCAGTACCTCAACTACGTGAAGAACACGTCGCTGGCTCTTGCTGTTGGATACGCAGAGATCACACGCATCGTGCGTCAGACCATCGGAAACGGACAGCCCGCGCCCCAGCTCATCCTCATCCTGATGGGCGTGTACCTCGCCTTCTCGCTGGTGATCTCGTTGGTGGCGAACGTGGTCAACCGCAGACTGCAACTGGTGGAGAGATGAGCGTCGAGGTTGCCGCCCCCGAGCAGCCCCAGGCGACGCCTACTCGGCTGCGACCAAGGGAGTGGGCGAAGCGCAACCTCTTCTCCACTTGGTACAACTCGGTGCTCACCCTGGTGTTTGGGGGTGCGCTTCTGTGGGGGACGGTCGCCCTGCTCCGGTGGGTCTTCTTTGAGGCCGATTGGGAGATCATCAGGGTCAACCTCCTCCTGTTCCTGATGGGGCGGTTCCCCCGTGACCAGCTGTGGAGGCCCTGGGTTGCGACGGGTCTCATCGCCGTTCTGATCGGTGTGGTGGCCGGCGTTGCCCGGGCCACGGCCGTGGACCGCACCGCCGAATCGGGGCTCCCTGCCCCGCGGCCCATCACTCCGCAGGGGTGGGCGCGGCGGTTCTGGCCGGTCATTGTCCTCGTCGGAGTGCTGCTGGCGCTCACTCGGACCTGGATCCCGGCAGCGCTCACCGTGGGCTGCATCGGTGCCGGGGTTGCCGCGTACGCGGTCGGCTTGAAGCTGCCCGCAGTCATCCGTCGCTGGACCTGGTTGATCGCCCTCGCGTTGCTGGTCGGCATTTACCTCGTCCTCTCCGGCGGCGGGGTTGGGTGGGAGCAGTGGGGCGGGCTCCATCTCAACCTATTCCTGACGGTCGCCGGCATCCTTTTCGCCTTCCCGATAGGCGTACTGCTCGCGCTGGCCAGACGCTCGACGTTGCCGGTGGTGCGCACCATCGCCGTGGGCTACATCGAGTTCATCCGGGGGGTGCCGCTGATCACTCTGCTCTTCATGGCCGCCTTCGCCCTCGGCTTCCTCATCCCGGTAAATCTTCGGCCGGGTCAGGTGACCAGGGCACTGATCGCCATCACCGCATTCGAGGCGGCATACATCGCCGAGATAGTCCGCGGAGGGCTCCAATCCGTACGCCGCGGCCAGGTGGAGGCGTCGCAGGCGCTGGGGCTCCCCGCCTGGAAGACCACCCGCCTGATCGTCCTCCCTCAGGCTCTACGGGCGGTGATCCCGGCAATGGTCGGCCAGTTCATCTCGCTCTTCAAGGACACCTCGCTGGTCACCATCATCGGGCTAACCGACGTGCTGCGCGTCTCCACACTTGCGACCACCCAGCCCGACTTCCTCGGTCGCGGGCTCGATGTGATCACTTTGACCTTCATCGCCCTCATATTCTGGACTGGCGCGTACACCATGTCGCGCGAGGCGCGTCGGCTGGAGAAGCGACTCGGGGTGGGGGAGCGATGACCGTGATATCCGATGCCACGCAGGCCAAGGGCGAGGCGATCATCGAGTTGGAGGGCGTCTGCAAGTTCTTCGGCGACTTCCAAGCCCTCGATTCGATCGACATGCGGGTTGGTCGCCAGGAGGTGGTGGTGGTGATCGGCCCTTCGGGGTCGGGGAAGTCCACCCTGGTGCGTTGCATCAACCGGCTGGAGAAGCACGACCGCGGCCGGATCGTCGTCGACGGGATCGAGTTGACCGACGACATCCGACACATCCATGAGGTGCGTCGCGAGACCGGGATGGTCTTCCAGCAGTTCAACCTCTTCCCGCACCTCACCGTGATGGAGAACGTGACCCTCGCTCCCCACGAGGTGCGGCATCTCCCCAAGAGGGAGGCCGAGGACCTGGCGCAGCGCATGCTGGCCCGCGTCAAGATCCCCGAGCAGGCGCACAAGTTCCCCGGCCAGCTCTCCGGTGGGCAGCAGCAGCGGGTCGCCATCGCCCGCGCCCTGGCCATGCAGCCCAAGGTGATGCTGTTCGACGAGGCCACCTCGGCGCTCGACCCCGAGATGATCAGGGAGGTCCTCGAGGTGATGGAGGAGCTCGCCCAGTCGGGGATGACCATGATCGTGATCACCCACGAGATGGGATTCGCCCGCGCCGTCGCCGACCGTGTCGTCTTCATGGCCGATGGCCAGATCGTGGAGGTGGGACCCCCAGAGCACTTCTTCGAGGACCCCGAAGAGGACCGCACGAAGTTGTTCCTCAGTCAGATTCTCTGAGAGCAGACGGAAGACGGAAGTCGGAAGACGGTAGTACTGGGGCCGGGCGGTTGGCCTGGCCCCAGTTCGCTCCGGATCGCGAGACCTTGTTCGATTTCATTCCTTGTGTGTCCGGCCGGGCGGTCATCTGACAGGATTTGGACGAGAATCCCGTCAGGGCCATCGGCTACGAAAAGCAGGTCATCGTGATGAACCTCGACCGGACCAGGCAACGGATTCTCGCTGAGTTCGTAGACCCCCAGCCCTGGACCAGCATCCTGGCGCCGTGAGGTAGACGTTGATTGTTGAGTGTCAGTGCCGGGTCTTGCCGACTCCTTGATCGAGGTCGTCCCACAGGTCCTTCTCGGCCAGGTCGATCACCGTCCACGCCATCGCCAGGGCACCGTCGCGGATCACCTTCTCCCCGGTCTCGGTGACCGTCCTGGCGGCGAACTC
>DATADW010000254.1:0-2333 GCA_036258335.1 Acidimicrobiia bacterium | reverse complement strand
GCTCCGGCGGCGGAGTGGGACGATCTGCCCGATTGGCGCCCCGAGGGCGACCCCGGCCGAGGCGAGCGACCCGTGATCACCGATGCGGGAGAGACCACCGCATCGGTGTGGTGGCGCCCGGCGCTCTCCGTCGGCGCCGAGATCCGGGGTCCTGCAGTCATCGAGGACACCGGATCGACCACATGGGTCGGCCCGGAGGAGCGGGCCCTCGTCCATCCCAGCGGAGCACTCGACCTCGAATGGTGACCCTGACTCCCTTTGCTCTCGAGGTGGCACGCAACCAGCTCTCTGCGGTTGCCGAGGAGATGGGTCTCGTGCTGCGGAGGACCGCCGCATCGCCCAACATCAAGGAACGGGCCGACTGCTCCGCTGCGGTGTTCGACGCCTCTGGGGAGATGCTGGCCCAAGCGGAGCACATCCCGGTCCACCTCGGGTCGATGCCCGCCTCGGTGCAGGCGGTCATTCGACGGTTCGGGAGTGAGGTCGAGGCGGGTGTTCATTACGCGGTCAACGACCCCTACGAGGGCGGCACCCATCTCAACGATCTCACCTTGGTACGACCTGTCCACGTCGGCACCGGTCTGGTGGGGTGGGTGGCGAATCGCGCCCATCACGCTGATGTCGGTGGTGAGGCGCCCGGCTCGATGCCGGCGCATGCCGTCACCGTCGACCAGGAGGGGTGCCGAATAGCTCCTATGGCGGCGGTCCGCTCCGGCGACTGGATCGCCGACTTCCGCGAGCCGTTCCTCTCCGCCACCCGCACCCCGGCAGAGCGTCTCGGCGACCTCTCCGCCCAGCTTGGGGCGAACGAGGTGGGTGCCGACCGGCTGCTGCGGCTTGCCGGCGTCGATGGCGGGTTCGGCGACATGGCCGCAGAGGTTCTCGACTACGGGGAGAGGAGGATGCGCGCCGCCCTTGCCGACCTCCCCGACGGCGAGTTCCGGTTCGAGGACCACATGGAGTGGGGGGACGAACTGGTCCCAATTCGGGTGGTGGTCAGGCTCAGTGGCGGTGAGTTGGAGGCCGACTTCACCGGGACGGCGCCTCAGGTTGAGGGGAACATCAATGCCGTCGCGGCGGTGACCGGATCATGCCTGCTCTACGCGGTGCGTGTTGCAACGGATCCCACGATCCCCGCCAACGGCGGTTGCGCCCGGCCGCTCCGCCTCGTCGCCCCCCCAGGAAGCCTGGTGGGGGCATTGCCACCGGCGGCCGTGGCGGCGGGGAATGTGGAGACCAGCCAGAGGATCGCCGACGTGCTTCTCGGGGCGCTGGCCCAAGCGGCACCAGACCGCGTCCCGGCGGCGTCACAGGGGACGATGAACAACGTTCTCGTCGGCTCCGACCGCTTCGCCTACTACGAGACCCTGGCCGGGGGTCAGGGAGGCAGGCCGGGCAGGGCCGGACAGTCGGCGATCCACACCGGGATGACCAACACCAAGAACACCCCCGTGGAATCGCTCGAAGGCCACTATCCGATCCGGGTCACCCGGTACGAGCTGCGCCAGGGGAGCGGCGGCGAGGGCAGGTTCCCCGGAGGGGACGGGCTGATTCGCCGCCTCGAATTCCTCGAGCCGGCCGTGGTCTCGCTCCTCGGCGAGCGACGCGTGATCCCACCGTGGGGGCTGCAGGGGGGAGGTCCGGGGGCGTGCGGCGCCGATTGGCTGTTCCATCCCGGTTCCGCCCCCGAGAGGCTTCCTGGGAAGGTCACCTTCGAGGTGAGCCCCGGCGACGCCCTCGTGGTCGAGACCCCCGGCGGCGGCGGATGGGGGAGCACCGTGACATAAACCCGGCGCAACGTCGGGAGTTCGGCAGCCCCCCGACCCCTCGACGTCGCCGAAGCGAAAGGTCACATTGCCGTTTGGGAAGGTTGGTGGTGGGGTCATCGTTGCCAGACGGATTGTGACTCACGCCGAGGAGCCCGCAGCTGGGATGCGGGCTCCTCTGGCTCTCGCTGTTACCGACGCTCAGCTCATGGCGCCGACACCGGTGCCGACGGGATCAGTCCCCGATCGACGAGATGTTGGCGGAGCTCGTCGTCCGACATCTGCTGGTAGCGCTCCAGCTCGGTTGGCACCGCCGCCGACCGGATAAGGCCCTGGACGATCAGGTGTTGGCGAATCTCGTCGTTGGACATCTGCTGGAACCGCTCCAGCAGGGTCGGCACCGCCGCCGACGGGATCATTCCCCGATCGACCAGGTGCTGCCGAAGCACGTCGTCGGACATCACCGTGTACCGCTCCAGGTCACTTGAGAGTGTCACCGTCCCCGGTGAGGTCGTCTCCATCACCTGGTTGGAAGCGGTCCAGACCGCGGCGCCCGCTCCGACGAGG
>DATADW010000253.1:0-3962 GCA_036258335.1 Acidimicrobiia bacterium | reverse complement strand
GAGCATCGCCTCTTGCGAGGCCACCGCCGCCCAGTCCACCGGGTTGTAGCGGGCCACCGTGGCGATCCACTCGGGCAGCAGGGCCGCCGGCATGAACGCAGTAGAGAGGAAGATCCCGGGCAGGACCAGCAACTGATTCATTCCAATCACCGACTCGCGCTTGCGAACACTGAGGGCGGTGGCCATTGAGATCCCCCCAAATGCCGCTCCCAACAGGATCGACACCGCCAAAAGCACGGCGACGCCCAATACCCCGCCATCAAACCGCGCCCCCAGCAGCAGGGCGAGCCCGATCAGGATCAGGGCCTGGATGCAGACCGAGATGACCTGTTGGAGGTTGACCCCGTTGAGGATGGCGCTTCGACGGACCGGTGAGGTGAGCAGCCGATCGAGCACCCCGCTCTCCATGTCGTCGAGAAGCCCCATCCCATTCCACGAGTTGGCGAACATGGCGGTCATCAGCACCACCCCGGGGGCAAGGAAGGCGATATAGCTGTTGGTGGGGAAACCGGGCAGCCCGGCCACTCCTTCGAAGAGCGCAGAGAAGAGGAGCAGCCAGATCAGTGGCTGCGCCAGTGACGCCACCAGGTACCACGGTTGACGGACCAGTGCCTTGATGTGCCGGTTGGCGATGAATCCAGAGTGCGACAGAGCTGTCATGCGGTCCTCTCATTCTCGGTTGTGGCAAATCTGCGCCCGGTGTGTCGAAGAAAGACGTCATCGAGCGAAGGGCGGTTGACAGTGACCTCGAGCACCCGGACGCCGGCGGCGTCGAGCGCCGCCAGGACGACGGGGACCGCCTCCGCTCCCCTGTCGGCGCGGGCATGAACGCTCCGCCCCTCAGCCACCACCTCGCGCAGGTTGGCGGCGGACAACACACCCATGGCCAAGCCGACCATGTCGGTTGAGGTCAACTCGATATGGAGGGCGTCGCCGCGCATCCCGTCCTTCAACTCGCCAGGTGTGCCCTCGGCGACGACGCGTCCGTGGTCGATGATCACGATCCGGTCGGCCAACCGGTCTGCCTCCTCGAGGTAATGCGTGGTGAGAAGCACGGTCACACCGTCCACGTAGCACAACGTTCGGATCGCGTCCCACAACTCGGCTCGAACCTCTGGATCCAAACCGGTGGTGGGCTCGTCGAGGAACAGGAGTTGCGGACCGTGGATAAGGGCAAGGGCCATGTCGAGACGGCGCTGCATTCCTCCCGACCAGGTCTTGACCAGGCGGTCTGCCGACTCGCTCAGCCCAAAGCGGTCCAACAGCCCGGCGGCGCGATGGCGAGCCTCGCCCCTATCGAAGCCGTTGATGCGCGCCTGGAGGACGAGGTTCTCCATGCCCGTAGATTGGATGTCAGCGCCCGACCGCTGCGCTACATACCCGATCGAACGGCGCACTACATCGGGTTCGGAGAGTACGTCCACGCCGGCGATCGAAGCCTCACCCTGATCCGGATAGGAAAGGGTGGTGAGGATCTTCAAGGTGGTCGACTTGCCGGCCCCGTTCGGGCCGAGCAAGCCGAACACGGTCCCCTTGGCCACGGCGAGATCGAGCCCATCGAGGGCGGTTACCCCATCTGGGTAGGTCTTGCGTAGCCCCTTGACCGAGACGATCGAGTCAGTTGCTGGAACGGTGTTCGTTTGCATTCGAACATCATTCCATACCCGGTGAGATTTGTCAACCACTGTTCGTATCAAGCGAATGACGTTCGAGTCGCAGTATGATCAGCGGTATGCAGCGCAGCGCCGAGAACGCCCTCCCCGAGCCGCCTTGGTGGGACGTCCCCAAACGGGGCGAACCGCGTGCCACGCTGAGCCGGGAGGCAATCGTGGACGCGGCGATCGATGTCCTCGACAGCAACGGATTGGATGGACTGAGCATGAGGCGGGTGGCCGAAGCGCTCGGTACCGGTCCAGCGAGTCTCTACTGGCATGTCGCCGACAAGGAACAACTGATCCATCTCATCCTCGACCGGGTCATGGGGGAGTTCGAGCTGCCCGAGCCCGACCCCACCCGCTGGGAGGAACAGATCCGGGCCTTCGCTCACGAGGCGCGGGCCACGTTCAGCAAGCACCGCGATGTCGGCCTCGCCTCGCTGGGGCGAGTCCCAATGGGGCCCAACCTGATACGTATCGCCGAGTGGCTGCTGGGATTACTCCGTGGCGCCGGGATCCCCAACCGCCCGGCCACCTGGTTCGTCGATCTGATCGCCCTAGTCGGCGCAGCCCAGTCAGTCGAGGATGACATGGCTTCGATCGGTGAAGATCCGGTCATCAACGCCATGGGTGACTACTTGGCGGCGCTGCCCCCAGACCGGTTCCCCAACCTGGCAGCGGTGGCCTCGGACATGGTCGTCGGCAGCCCCGACGAACGGTTCGAGTTCGGACTCGACCTCCTGCTCCGTGGTCTCAAGAGCTTCATCGACACCGGAACACCCGAATTCGGTCAATCTGTGTAGCGCCGCGGCAGGCGGGGCCCGATCTGGCAGACCACTTCGTAGTTGATCGTCTCCAGCCGCTCGGCCCACTCCTCGGCGGCGATCTCAGCGTCACCCTGGCGGCCCAATAGCACCACTTCGTCGCCCACCGCAACCATCTCGTCACCGCAATCCACCACGATTTGATCCATGGTGACTGTCCCGGCCAGCGGGTGGCGATGGCCGCCGATCAGCACCTCGCCACCTCGGGCGGATAGAAGCCGCGGATAACCATCGGCATAACCAATGGGCACCGTCGCCACGTTGGAGTCGCTGGGGAGTGCGCGGCGCAAACCGTAGGAGAGGCGCGTGGCGGCGGGGTATCGCCGCACCATCGAGACGTGCGACACCACGCGCATTGCCGGGCGGAGCTCCACCGGTAGCTCCCTACCCGGCGCCGGTGACAGCCCGTATGCGGCGATGCCAAGCCGGACCATCGACAGTCGTGAGGAAGGATGGAACAGCGCACCACCGCTGTTGGCGGCATGGCGCATTGGAGGCTCTACACCGCGCTCCGCCAGCAAGGCACTCACATCGTCGAAGAGCGCCAATTGCATGTCGGTCATCGTCCCGTCTTCCTCGGAGACGGCGAAATGGGTCCACAGTGCGGCGAGTCGCAACGATGGATGAGCGAGCACGGCATCGACCACCCACGGGACCTGGTCCGGGGCGGCACCCACCCGGTGCATCCCGGTGTCCACCTTGACATGAACCGGGATGGTTGAGCCGGCGGGGACGGCCAGCGCCTCGACAAAATCCACCCGGTACACGGTGGGGATCAGTCGCCATTCGATCACCTCGCCCACCTCGTCCGGACGGGGCTCGGAGAGGAGCAGGATGGGAGCCCCAACGCCCGCTTCGCGCAGCCGAACCCCCTCCTCGACAAGGGCCACCGCCAGCATCGAAGCGCCCGCCTCCAACGCCGCCTCGGCGACCGGCACGTCACCGTGGCCGTACCCATCGGCCTTGACCACGACGCACACTTCAGATGGGGCAACCAGGTCGGCAACGGCTGCCACGTTGTGGGCAATTGCGCCCAGATCGACCTCGACCCACGATGGCCTCACGCGGTAACTCCGGCGAACTCGCCGATCGAATCGAGCAGCGAACCGGCGGTGACGGTATGCCGCCTGGTTCGGGCCGCGGCGGCTCGTCCATGCCAATGAGCCGCCGATCGGGCGGCCACCTCGGTCTCGAGGCCGCGGGCCCACAGCGCCCCGATCATCCCGGTGAGAACGTCCCCGGTGCCGATCGTTGCCAGCTCGGGCCCGCCGCTGTTGATCACCCACCGCTCCCTCCCGGCGACCACCGTCGGGTTCCCCTTGAGCACGATCGTCGCCCCGGTGCGCACAGCAAGCTCGGCAGCCGCCCGATGACCTGGCGCCACTCCGGCGAAGCGGCGGAACTCACCGGCGTGAGGTGTTATCACGGTGGGGCCGGGGCGGCGCGCGATCAGGTCGGGGGAAGCCGCGGTGATCCCGTCGGC
>DATADW010000252.1:0-6056 GCA_036258335.1 Acidimicrobiia bacterium | reverse complement strand
AACAACGAGTTCGGGTTCGACTACCTGCGGGACAACATGGCGATGCGGGCCGAGCACATGGTGCAGCGCGGCCACGCCTTCGCCATCGTGGACGAGGTGGACTCGATCCTGGTGGACGAGGCGCGGACACCGCTCATCATCAGCGGCCGGGTGGCCGACACCGCGCGTTGGTACCAGCAGTTCTCGCGGATCGCCGACACGCTGAGGCGGGACGAGCATTACGAGGTCGATGAGGCGAAGCGCCAGGTGATCACGACCGAGGAGGGCGTGGAGCGGGTCGAGAAGGTGCTCGGGGTGGAGAACATGTACGACCACTCTGCGGTCGATCTGGTCCACCATCTCGATGTGGCGTTGCGGGCGAAGGAGCTCTATCAGCGCGACGTGGACTACCTGCTCGACCACGGCGAGGTGAAGATCGTCGACGAGTTCACCGGAAGGGTGCTCGAGGGTCGCCGCTACTCCGAGGGCCTCCACCAGGCGATCGAGGCAAAGGAGGGGGTGGCCATCAAGGAGGAGAACCAGACCCTGGCCACCATCACCCTCCAAAACTACTTCCGGCTCTACGACAAGCTCTCTGGGATGACGGGCACGGCCAAGACCGAGGCGGCCGAGTTCGCCCAGATCTACGGGTTGGAGGTGGTCGAGGTCCCCACGCACCGCACGATGGTGCGGCTCGACCAGCCCGACCTGGTCTACAAGACCGAGGACGCCAAGTTCGAGGCGGTGGTGTCGGACATCGTCGAGCGGCACCAGCGCGGCCAGCCGGTGCTGGCGGGGACGGTCTCGATCGAGAAGTCGGAGCGGTTATCGAGGCTGCTCCACAAGCAGGGGATTCCGCACGAGGTCCTCAACGCCAAGCAGCACGCCAGGGAGGCGGAGATCATCGCCCAGGCCGGTCGGAGTGGCGCCGTCACCGTTGCCACGAACATGGCCGGCCGCGGGGTGGACATCATGTTGGGCGGAAACCCCGAAGGGCTGGCCAGGACCGAGCTGAAGCGGGAGGGGATCGACCCGTCCGACTTCGGCTACGAGGACCGGCTCCACGGCGCCACCAACCGGATCTCAGTCGAGATCGAGCCCGCCCACGACGAGATCGTCGACCTGGGCGGCTTGTACGTCGTCGGCACCGAGCGGCACGAGAGCCGCAGGATCGACAACCAACTGCGCGGCCGCTCCGGTCGCCAGGGTGATCCCGGCGAGTCCCGCTTCTACTTGTCGTTGGGCGACGACCTGATGCGCCGATTCCAGGGGGAGCGGGTCCAGGGAATCATGGAGCGACTTCGTATCCCCGACGATGTCCCCATCGAGGCCGGGATCGTCACCAAGTCGATCGAGCGCGCCCAACGCCAGGTCGAGGCGCAGAACTTCGAGATCAGGAAGAACGTCCTCAAGTACGACGAGGTGATGAACCGCCAGCGCGAGGTCATCTACAGCTGGCGGCGGGGAATCATGCTCGGCGAGAAGAGCGAGAACCTGGTCCGAGAGTGGATAGGCGACGTGGTCACCGACACGGTGGGGCTTTCGGTCGCTCAGGACGAACAGCCCCAGGACTGGGACTGGGAGCTTTTGGGCAAGGAGCTGGGCCAGTATTACGAGACAGGGCTTGGACCGGACTGGGTGGAGGAGCAGGGCGGGGTCACCGTGGCCGATCTCGAGGATGCGGCCGTGGACGAGGCCCTGGCGGCATATGACCAGCGGGAACAGGAGCTCGGGACCGACACCCTGCGCGCGCTGGAGACCCAGGTGGTGCTCTCGATCATCGACAACAAATGGCGCGAGCACCTCGCCGAGATGGACTACCTCCGCTCCGGTATCGGGCTGCGTGCCATGGGGCAACGCGACCCGCTGGTCGAATACCAGCGCGAGGCGTACGACATGTTCGCCGATCTGGTGGACTCGGTTAAACGCGACACGGTCCGCTACCTGTTCCACGTCCAGGTTGTGCAACCGGCGCCGCGCGCTCCGGTGCGGAGTACCCCGGCAGCGGCGCAGGTGGCGGCGGGGGCAGCCTCGGCTGGCGGTGTGGCGACGATGCCGGTATCGGTCGACAAGGTCGGCCGGAACGACCCCTGCCCTTGCGGCAGCGGCAAGAAATTCAAGAAGTGCCATGGAGCCGTGGCCTAGTCACAGGCTGTAGGTTCAACCCCCACCGATGACTTACACCACCGACCCCAAGGCGTTCATCTCCGAGTTGCGCTCCCGTCTCGACGAGGCCGGGAGGTTCCTTTGACGTCGCCAGCAAACGCCGCGAGCTGAGCGACCTTCGGGAGCAAGCCTCTTCGGCCGACCTCTGGAATGACCCAGACGCAGCGCGTCAGGTGACCCGCAAGCTGGCGCGCAGCGAGCAGTTGGTTGGGATGGTCGACGAGTTGGAGCGGTCGCTCGACGACGCTGCCGAGCTGCTCGAGCTCGCCGACGCCGAGGACGATGCTGGGATAACGGCCGAGATCGCCGACGAACTGGAGAGGGTGGGCGCCGAGCTGGACCGGCTCGAGGAGGAGTCGCTCTACTTCGGCGAGTACGACGACCATGCCGCCATCCTCTCGGTCCACGCCGGCGCTGGCGGAGTTGATGCCCAGGACTGGGCCGAGATGCTCTTCCGCATGTACCAGCGGTACCTCGACGACTCCGGGTTCACCGCCGAGGTCGACGAGGTGAGCGACGGGGAGGAGGCCGGGATCAAGTCGGCGACGATGACGGTCCGAGGGGAGCGCGCCTACGCCATGCTCGAGGGGGAGCGTGGCGTCCACCGCCTGGTGAGGATCAGTCCGTTCGACTCCAACGCCAGGCGGCACACCTCGTTCGCCGGGGTGGATGTGATACCGGAGGTTGAGGACGCCACCGTCGAGATCGACCCCGAGGACCTCCGCATTGACACCTACCGGTCGCAGGGTGCTGGTGGCCAACACGTCAACACCTCGGATACCGCGGTACGGATAACCCACATACCGACAGGGGTGGTGGCCGCCTGCCAGGCGGAGCGCTCCCAGTTGCAGAACCGGAACCGGGCCATGGCTCTACTGCGCGCCCGACTCGCCGAAAGGGCCCGCCAGGAGCGTCTCGATCACATCGACGAGATCAGGGGCGAGCAGGGTGAGGCGGCATGGGGACGCCAAATCCGCTCGTACGTCCTGCAGCCTTACCAAATGGTCAAAGACCTGCGAACGGACGTGGAAGTGGGGAACGTCCATGGCGTGCTCGACGGCGGCCTACAGCCCTTCGTCGACGCCTACCTGCATTGGCGACGCACCCGCCACGAGACCAAAGATCAATAGAAGAGCATCGGTGCGCTTGATCCCATGGAGCGCCGGCCTGCCACCCCGCCCCTGAGCGTTGTCGTCAACGCGCTGACCAGCATGTGCGCCGATGTAGAACTCGACGACGAGTTGGCGGCCGCTCTCCTTGACACCACCGACGATCTCGTTTGATGGCGCTAGCCGACACCTCGATCTTGGAGGCCCGCGTCATCCGGCTGTGAACTCACCGGGATGATTGGTTCCGCCGACAGGTGGTTGGTAACCTCGCGAGGCGGGTGGAGGGGGTCACGAACAAGTCGACCCGCGCCCCAACCGCTCCCCGAGGGTTCCTCATCCCATGATCCGCATGCAGGAAGTCACCAAGGTCTACGACGGCGGGATCGTCGCCGCCCGTGACGTCTCCCTCGACATCCAGAAGAGCGAGTTCGTATTCCTCGTCGGGCCTTCCGGTTCGGGGAAGTCCACGCTGATCCGGCTCCTTCTGCGCGAGGAGGACATCACCAAGGGGAAGATCTGGGTGGCGGGCAAGGACATCACCGCCATCCCGGCATGGAAGGTGCCTTACCTGCGGCGCTCCATCGGGACCGTTTTCCAGGACTTCAAGCTCCTCCCCAACAAGACGGTGGCGGAGAACGTCGCCTTTGCCCTCGAGGTCTTGGGTCGGCCCCCCGAGGTGGTCCGCACCCAGACCACCCAGGTGCTCGAGCTGGTCGGGCTTCCGGGCAAGGCCGACCGCTACCCCCGCCAGCTCTCAGGTGGGGAGCAGCAGCGGGTCTCGATCGCCCGCGCCTTTGTCAACCGTCCCCCGATTCTCCTGGCTGACGAGCCCACGGGAAACCTGGACCCGGCGACCTCGGTGGGGATCATGCGGCTGCTCGACCGGATCAACCGGACGGGGACCACCGTTGTCATGGCCACCCACGACCACGCCATCGTCGACGCGATGCGGAGGCGGGTGGTCCAGCTGGAGCGGGGGCGGATCATCCGCGACCAGGCGGCGGGCCGCTACGACTCTTCTGTAGTCCAGGTCGGGGACTGAGCGTTGAGCCGCTTTCTCTATCTGCTGCGCGATGCCCTGGTCAACCTGCGGCGGAACGCGCTGGTGGTCAGCGGAGCGGTGTTGGCGGTGCTGGTGTCGATGTCGCTGGCGCTTGGGGCGCTGATGGTCAACGAGTTGGTCAGGGTCAACCTGATCCAATGGCAGGAGGGCACCCACGTCATCGTCTTCCTCAAGGACGAGCAGGCCGGGGTGACCCGAGCGTCGCAGCGGGCGCTACGCGCCGAGATCGAGCGCTGGCCCCAGGTGGAGTCCACCGAGTTCTACGACAAGAGCGACGCCCTCGAGGAGTTCAGACAGATCTTCGCCGAGCAGCCCGCCCTGCTCGAGGAGATCGACCCGGCGCTGCTCCCGGCATCGATACGGATCCGCCTGCATGACATCGCCGACTACCGACAGGTCGAGTTCCAGTTGGCGGGCGAGGCCCCGGTGCGACGGGTTCGCTCGCTCGGCGAGCGGATCGACGAGCTGTCTGCGGTTAGCAACGTGCTCAACGGGCTCGGTCTGGTGGCGTCGCTGGTGCTCGGCGTGTCAGCCGTGGTGCTCATCGCCAACACGATCCGCATGGCCATCTACGCCCGGAGAGACGAGGTCTCCATCATGAAGCTCGTCGGCGCCGGCAACTGGTTCATCCGAGTCCCGTTCGTGCTCGAGGGGCTGATCGAGGGGGTCGTCGGCGCAGGACTCGCTGTCCTCGCCGTGTGGCTGGCATCCGACCGGCTGGCCTCCGTCGAGCAGAGCGTTGAAATCGTACGGCTGTCCCTACCGACGGACTTCTTCCTGCGCTGGGGAGTGTTGTTCGTCCTCTTCGGGGCTGCGGCAGGTGTGCTCGGCAGCCTGCTCGGCCTGCGGCGGTTCCTGAGGGTGTAGCGGGTGCGGCGGCTCGTCGCCGCCCTCCTGGCAGCTCTGGTCCTCATCGGGGCGGTCCCGGTGCCGGCCGCCGGTCCCAAGGAAGAGCTATCCGATGTAGAGCGCCGCATCGAGGAACTCGCCGTTGAGCTCGAGAGTTCCCGCGCCGCCAAGGGCTCGGCAGCGGTCGAGCTGCTCGAGTCACAGGCCGCCCTCGAGGAAAGCCGTGCCGCCGTTGCCGCCGGTGTGGCCGAGGTGGAAGCCGGCGCGGCCCGTGTCGCCAAACGTCGTGAGGAGTTGCGCCGGCTGCGGCAGCACCGCCAGGAGGTCGCAGGCAACCTGATTGCCACCAGGCTGGCCGAAGCCGCCGAGCGCCGCCGTCTCCGCCGCAACGCCGCCGCCATGTACATGGAGGCGGTCGGTGGCGGTGCAGACCTGCTGGGGATGGCCGACCTGATCCAGGTGGAGGCGGCCGGCGAGTACACCGGTGCACTGGTGCGCCGCACAAACCGGGTGCTGCGGGTCATAACCGGTCTGCGGCGCCAAGCCGCCGACACCCAGCAGGAGCTGGGACGACGAACCGGCGAGGTTCGCCGTGCGGTGGATGCCCTGGAGGCTGAGCTGGACAGGCTGCAGCGGGTCGTGGAGGAACTTCGGGCTGTCGAGGCAGACCGTGCCGCTGCCGTGGCCGCGGCTGAGGTCACGCTGGCCGAGCTCGAGGATGAGATCGCGGCGGCGGAACAGCATCGCCAGGGTTTGGAAGCTGATGCCGCCCGGCTCGAGGCGGAGCTGAGCAAGCGTCGCCCCGCCGAGGAACCGGCTACGGAGGCGCCGGTGACCACAACGACGACGGAGGCGAGCGAGCCCGAGGACGAAGGGCTCAATTGGCCGCT
>DATADW010000251.1:0-8215 GCA_036258335.1 Acidimicrobiia bacterium | reverse complement strand
TCGAAGGTAGCGGCGATCTTCTTGGGGAAGACATCGATCACCGGCGCGGCGGCAACCGCCGACCAGCCGAACTCGCCTCGGAACACCCCGCCGAGCCACGCCAGGTATTGGATCGGCAGCGGTTCGTCGAGGTTGAACCGCTCCTCGAGGGCTGCGATCTCCTCGGGGGTCATTCCTGGCTCCAGATAGGAGCCGATGGGCGATCCGCCGATACGGGTCAGTGTGAACACCAGGATGCTCACCGCCAATATCACGAAAGGCAGTGCCAGCAGCCTTCGACCGATGTACCTATGCAACCGTCAAGCTCCTAGGGCCACCCTAGGCACCCCTCCCCGTACGGGACCGATCAGTAGCTCACTTGTCGTAGATAGCCCAGTACTGCGAGGGCCGCGGCCACATCGGGTTCTCCACATGGCCTGTCACCCAGTCGCCAGCTGCCGACGGCGCGCCCTCGTTGGCCGGCATGATCCACGCCGCCTCCTCGTAGAGCACCGTCTGGATCTCGGAGAGGATCTGGAGCCGCTCCTCCTCGTCGAGCGTCGTACGGGCCGCCGCGATGAGGTCGTCGACCGCCTGGGCGTCGGTGTAGCCGTCGGCGAAGCTGTTCACCGCCCCGTACCGGCCGTCGGATTGCCCGGCGTCGAACAGGTAGGCGTCGGGGGTGCTGTATTGCGAGCTGGTGTACGACCACATCCCCACCGGCAGCGGGTCGGTGGCCAGCGTCTCGTCGAATTGCGCCTCCGGCACCGAAAGCACGTTGATGTGGAAATTGGGGTTGAGCGCCTCGATGCTGTCCTTGAGCGTCAGGGCGGCCCCGGTGAACCCCTCGTGGGTCTGGTCGGTGACGATCGAGACGGTGAATCCTTCGTCCCACCAGCCGGCCTCGGTGAAGAGCTGCTCGGCCATGGCGGGATCGGTGGGATAGACCGGAGCTTCAGGGTCGAATCCGTACATGTCACGAGGGAGGATGAAGCTGGCCCGGCCACCCAGACCACCAAGGATCCCGTCGATGTAACCCTGATAGTCGAAGGCGTAGTTGAACGCCTGCCGCACCCGCACGTCCTGGAAGAAGTCGGGCGGGATGGTGTCACCCTGGGGAACCTCGGCCATATTCATGTTCATCCCGATGAGGAGCACCTGGAGGTCCAACGTTTCCGTGTCGACGACGGCATGCTCGATGGGCTCGATCGAGGGAACGTCGGTGGGACTGATGTCGACTATGTCGTACTCCCTGGCCTGCAGACCCGTAGCCGGCGAGTCGACGATCAACTCCCAGCGCACCGGCAGGTGGGCCGGCTCGCCCCAGTAATCAGGGTTGATGTCGAATGTCATCCGGTCGCCACGCTCCCAGGTGGCGAGGGTGTAGGGGCCGGAGCCCACCATGTTCTGAGCCATGTACTCGTTGGGAGTGCCGGCCTCGACGCCGCCATTGGCCTCGACCGCCTCCATGCTGACCACGCTGGCAGCGGGGGCTGCGGCCAGGAGCGCGAGGAACGCTGCATCGACGCTGTTAAGCGTCACCTCGAACGTGAGGTCGTCAACCGCCGTGGTCTCGGCCACGTTGGCGAATAGCTCGGACTGACCCTCGGGCAGCGCCATCTCGACGACCCGGTCCCAGGAGTATTTGACGTCCTCGGCGGTCAGGTCGGTCCCGTCAGAGAAGACGACGCCCTCGCGGAGCGGGAAGGTGTAGGTGAGCCCGTCTTCCGAGATCAACCCGTTCTCGATGGTGGGCACCTCGGTGGAGAGCGACGGAACCGGGGAACCGCCATCCGGGGGTATGGCCACCAGTCGGTCGTAGACATTGAGGATCACGTCCATGCCTACGTCATTCCCGTTCACCGCAGCGGGGTCGAGGTTGAAGACGTCGTCGTTCACCGTGGCGATGAGCACGTCCGGGTTGGGGACGTCTCCGCTCGTCTCGCCACCAGCCGCGGTCGAACCCGAGGCGGCCGTGTCTGCGGTGGTGCCTTGCCCGCACGCCGCCACGACCAGCGGGAGAACGGCGCACAGTGCCAAGATCCTCCGCGCAATCGAAGCTCGTCCCATGGGAGTCCTCCTCAGTTCCATCCTTTTGCGAACGGTTCTCGATCGGCTGCCCAATCGTTTGCAACGTAACTAGCTGAGCAAGCCAGTGTCAACCGAAACCGGGGTTCGATTCTCGGGCGCACTCCCCGCATTGTGAAGCTAGCTAGCCACTATGGTCGCCCGCGCCCTGCGACAGGAACGACACCGTGGCGCCAAACGACCTGTACCCGCAATTCGGCGTGGAAGAGATCGCCCGCCGCCACGATCTGGTTCGGTCGTTCCTCGCCGAGACCGGCCTCGACGGGCTGGTGGTTTTCGGCTGGTCGGCTCAGAACCGCACTGCCCAGGCCGATGTCTACTACCTCTCCGGCTACCTGGGGATGAGGGACAACTACGTGATCTTCCCGCGCCAAGGAGATCCCACGCTCTTCGCCCAGAGCTATAACCACGTGCCCAACGCGGCGCAGGTCTCCTTCCTCGACGACGTGAGGTGGGGTGGCGCCGACAATGGCGTCACCGTTGGCGAGGACCTCCTCGCCCGGGGTCTCGGTGAGCTGGGAGTGGTCGGCTGGATGCCCTATCAGCAGTACGAGTCGATGCGGAGGACAACCGGCGACCGCTGCTCCTTCGGCGACGTGACCCGTGAGTTCCGCACGATCCGGCTCAAGAAGAGCGATGAAGAGCTGGAGTGGCTCAAGCGGGGAGCCGCTTTCACCGATGCCGCCCTCGCCGGACTCCGGGATGCGTTGACGCCCGGAATCAGGGAGTACGAGTTGGCCGGGGCCATCGAGCACTCCTATCTCGGTGCCGGCGGGTTGACCACCTTCTATTACATCGCATCGACACCGATGAGCAATCCGGACAGATGCGTCCCGGCACAGGTCCTGTCCAATCGGGAGATCCAGGCCGGTGACGTGGTGACCTGCGAGCTCAGCGCCTCGTACGCCGGCTACGCCGGCCAGGGTCTTCGCACCTATACCGTGTCGCAGGAGCCCACTCCCCAGATCGCCGAGCTGCATGCCCTGGCCGAGGACGTGTACCACAAGGTCGCCGCCGCCCTACGGCCAGGGGCCACCGTCGAGGAGGTGTGGGACGCGTCGGAGGCGATCTCCGAACGTGGCTTTAGCATCAGAGACGACCTGGTGCACGGATATGGCATCGGTCTGCTGCCGCCCTGGATCCGCACCAGGCAAACCACCCACGGGCGGGATGACGACTGGCGCTTCGAGGTCGGCCAGACGGTGGTGATCCAGCCAAACGTCATCACCACAGACGAGACCGTTGGCGTTCAGGTGGGAGAGCTGTGCGTGGTCACCGCCGAGGGGGCGGTCTCGCTTCATTCCTTCCCTCTCCAGCTGATCAGGACGGGTTGACCGGGCGCGCCCTGCGCAGTTGCATGCCGGCAGCAGAGAGGAGACACGAGTCATGACCGCGCTGGACCCGGCCAAGGAGGCGGCATTCGAGAAGGTGAAGGGGCTGTGGATCGCGATTCCCACGCCCTTCACGTCGATGGGCGAGGTCGACGAGGGCGCGTTGCGAAAGGCGGTGGACCACTACATCGAGGGCCTGGAGGTGGATGGCATCTTCTGCGGTGGTGTGATGGGGGAATTCTGGGCGATGACCTTGGAGGAACGCGCCCGCGTCCACGAAGTCGTGCTCAGCGCCGCGGCGCGACGGGTCCCGGTGATGGTCCACATCGGGCACCACGTCTACTCCGAGGCGGCGCAGCTCAGCCGTCACGCCGAGCAGATCGGTGCCGACTTCGTAATCGCCATCAACCCCTACTACCCGATCAAGCCCAGCGAGGACATGGTGCGCGACTGGTACCGGCGCCTGACCTCCGAGTCCTCGGTCCCCTTCTTCCTCTTCAATACCTCGTACTCGGGTTACACCTTGAGCCCTTCGCTGATCGCCGAGCTCAGCGAATTCGAGACGGTGTGCGGGATCAAGAACCCCAAGCCGATGGACCACCTACTACAGGTTCACGACCTGGTGGGTGACCGCATCGTCGTATGCGACGCCGACGAGGGCGACTGGCTTTCGCTGCACTTGGATCAGGGGTTCCCGGCACTGATGTCGACCCCTGCCCTGGCCATGTACCAGACACCCGACCACCTCCCCATCCTGGATTACACGCGTCTGGCAGACGCGGGGGATATCGACGGAGCCTGGTCACTGCAGCGCACCTTGGGGCGGGAGCGAGATGCCTTCCAGCGGTGGATGCGCGACCAGTGGCTGGCCCGTGGCGAGGGAGCGATACCAATCGCCGAACTGAAGGCGTGGCTCGGGCTGATGGGACTGCCGCAAGGAACGGTCCGCTCGCCGCTGATCCCCTTGAGCGAGGCACGGATGAGCGAACTCCGAGCCGACCTGGACGGTCTAGGGCTGCTCGATTCGATCTCTACGTAAAACGTCCGACGGGCTACCGGTCAAAGGAGAACCGATGACACCTGGTGACGTTGATTTCAAGGAAGCCGCGGGGAGGCTCCACACCGAGGTATTCGGTCGGGTTGCCAACACACCCTGGTATTCCGACGCCGTGTACCCGCGGTTCTCCGATGAGGAGTACCAGCGTCGCTTCGATGCCACCCGGGAGAAGATGAAGCGCCTCGGTCTCGACGTGCTCGTCGCCTCGGGTGGTCCCAACCATTGGAGTTGGGGTGGCGGAATGCGCTGGCTCAGCAACCACTGGGAGTGGCATGGCATGTCGGCCTATGTCATCGTGCCTCCCGAGGGCGAGCCCGTCCTCATCTGTGGTCCCGGTGGTGCCCACCGTGAGGCGGTGCGCCGAGCCACCCCGCTGAAGGACGTGCGCCACTCGAGGTGGGGGCGGTCTGGCGAGGTGATCGTCGACTTGGTCAAAGAGTGGGGGCTGGCCGACGCCACGATCGGGATCTCCTGTGTCGACCCCGTCTTCGGTCACCACCTGCCGGTCGACGAGTGGGAGCGGATTCGTCAGGGGCTCCCCGAGGCCACGCTGGAGAGAGTCGGGGACTTCTTCCACGAGCTGGTCCACGTCAAGAGCGACGAGGAGATCGAGTGTGTCCGCCGCGCCGGGGAGCTGATGGATCAGGCGTTCCACGCCATGATCGCCGTGGCCCGCCCCGGGGTGACCGAATACCAGCTGGCCGCCGCCGCCACCCACGCCGTGATGGACGGCGGCGGGCAGATGGACTTCACCATCATCGGATCGACCCCCACCGGCAATCCCGGCATGGTGTTCGGCAACCCCTGGCCGTCGGACCGCAAGCTGGAGAAGGGCGACATCGTCATCAACGAGCTGGCGTGCGGCTACCGCGGGTACTCGGTGCTGCTGGGAACGCCGATCTGCATCGGGGAGCCCCCGGCGTGGATCCGCCGTTTCTTCGAGGATGTCGTCCTGCCTGGATACGACCTGATGGCCGAACAATTGGTCGGAGGCAACACCTGGAACGACCTGATGAAGGCGAGCCGGTTCTTCCAGGAGAAGGGCTACGACTCCAGGCCCTTGTTCCTCCATTGCATCGATTTCGTGAGCCACCCGCCACACGTCATGGCTGATCATGTGGTCGCCGAGCCGAACGAACTCGACCTAGCCCCAGGTACGGTCGCCATGCTGGAGCCGACCATCATCACCCCGGATGGTCTGCTCGGAATCTTCTTTGGGCGCACCTACGTGCTCACCGACGGCGGCAACGAGAAGGTGACCAGGTTCCCCCACGAGCTGATGGTGATCTGACCGGCTTCCCGTCGGTCAGATGACGGTTCCCCCAAGCAGCTCGGCCATCCAGTCGTTCACCCAGGGCTCAGCCCGGTACCCGAGGTTGCTGATGCCGTGAGTGGCATCGTCGATGGTGAGGAGGGTGGCGTTCGGCGCTTCGTCGGCAATCCGGCGGGCTTGTTCAACACCTATGAGGGGATCTTGCATCCCATGGACGACGACGAGAGGCTGGGTGATCTTCTCGGCGACGCCGCTCAGGTCGAGGGCGCCGGCCTTCTCTCTCGCCTCCTCGTCTGACGAAGACCACGAGTAATGACGGAAGGCACCCCTGGTCACCCCGGGGAGCTCATCCCAACATGCAGCAAAGTCGTATGGCCCGCAGTTGGCGACGGCGGCGGTGACCCGTGGCTCGAAGGCGGCCGCCCGGCAGGCGTAGTAGCCACCGAGGCTCACACCGATGAGACCCACCCTTCCGGCGTCGATGTCGTCTCTCGACTCCATGGCATCGATCGCCGCGGAGACGGCGACCTCATAGTCGTGGCGAATCGGCAGCTTGGTGCTGATCTCACCCTGACCCGGCCCGTCGAGGCTGAGCACGGCAAGACCGCGGCGGAGCAATGGGGCCCGAGCGCCGTGACGATTCTCCTTGGTGGAGTCGAGCCCAGGCAGGAGGATCACCAGCGGAGCCGGTCCCCTACCCCCGGGAATACTGCCGCCGGGGATGCTGAGCAGCCCGGCAAGATCGGCAGCATGGAAGGGGATGGTGACCTTTTCGACCGGGGGCGCCATGTAGGGCAGGACCCGGTCGTGGCTTTCCACCATCTTGGCCAGACCGCGGGCATGGCTTTCGAGGTCGTCCACCGACAGGAAGTAGGAGAGGTGGTAACAGCGCGACGCGGCGAGGAAGCACTCCACCGCGGTGATGCGGCGCCCCTCGTCCCAGGCCGCCTCGCCCATCGCTTCGTGGACCCGGGCTGTCGCCATCCACTCGGGCGCCCAGTCGGACCAATCACCGACCCTCCCCACTGTGGCAGTCAGATCGCCCAGCGCGATGTGGCCGGCAAGAAAGCGAGCCGCCCAGATGTCGAGAACTTCTTGGATGACCGGGTTGGAGTGGTGGAGGGTGCGCGTGGTGGCGGGATCGACCCTCATTGCGCTTTCGGCCGTGCGACGTGCATGACACCTATCCTATCTGCCCTAACGTTTGCGCGGACGGTGCCAAAGAGCATTAGAGAGGCGGGCAAATGGGACTGGACCCGGAACAGGTCACGATCATCGAGGAGGTCGATGGCTCTGACATCCCCATGGAGCTCAAGTACCTCGAGACGTGGGACGGGCTGTACGCCCCGATAGGTCTCCGCCTCCCCGAGGGGGCCGGCCCGCATCCCGTCGTGCTGCTTGCTTCGGGCAACGGGGGCGGTGGCATGGCTTGGATCCGTGATGCCGTGGCCAACCGGGGATACATCATGGAGCGCCTCCTCGACCGCGGCTACGCCTGCGCCTGGATCCGTTACCGCACCGAGGTCGAGCTCGGTTACGAGAACGGCGGCCGGCTCATCCGGGACACGCGGCAAGGCCGCGACATGTTCAACCGGTCTCCGCTCGAGTACGAGGACGAGATCGCGATCATTGAGCAGCTCAAGAAGGACCCCCGCCTCGACCCAGACCGGGTGGGCATGATCGGGATGAGCCACGGCGGCGAGATGGTGCTCAAGATCACGTCGGAATACCAGGGCGTGGCCGCCGCCGTCGCCTCTGAGCCCGCGTCCCATGAATTCCTCGCCCTCTCCCCGGACGACACCGCCTACGTCGATCCCGACACCGGCCTCCGCAACATCGAGGAGATGCAAATGGTGGAGACCGACAAGGTGCGGTCTCGCATCGATCTCGCCAAGGCGAAGGAGCGGATCTCCACCATCGACACCCCGATCCTCGTCATGGGCCGGGAGAGCGATCACCTCCAGGGGATCTTCCGCACCAGCTACGAGCTACTTGCCGAACAGGACAAGCCGGTGGAGTGGGTGAGCTGGGACCACAACCTGCACGGCTACGTATACCCGCAGCGCGGAGCTGATGGCGAGTACCAGGTCGATGATGTCCAGCACAAGGCAATCGACGGAGTCCTCGACTTCCTCGATCGCCATCTCTGAGCCCGGAGCGTCGGCGACCCCTCTCTCCCCCCAGCGGGGGAGGCGCGAGCGGAGCGAGTGGAGGGGGTGTTCCGCACCGTTGGGAGTTGGGGGCTCCCTTCTACCCGCTGCTCCGCAGCGGGTCCCTTCCTGCCTCCGGGGAGACGTAACAGCTGATGACCACGACTGACTCGCCACCCCTGGCACGCAGCACGGTTGCGCTGCTCACCGATCGCACTTTCGGCCCCTACTTCTTCGGGAACCTCGCTTCCAACATAGGAACGTGGTTCCAGCAGGTGACGGCGGCAGTAGTGGTGTTCGAGCTCACCGGATCGGCTCTGGTTGTGGGCCTGGTCGC
>DATADW010000250.1:0-2506 GCA_036258335.1 Acidimicrobiia bacterium | reverse complement strand
TAGCTGCCAACGGGAACGCCTCCGGCCGGTGGCAGGCGACCGAGGGCGTTCCCGCCGCTGGCATGACCGGCTCCGGGTCCTCCCCAGCCGGGCGCCCGGCAGAGTCTGTGCCGGCGCGGCGGCCCTGGACGCCGGAGGCTCCGCGAGCGACGCGGGGCCTCGGCACTTGCATGGTATGCAGGACTCACGGTAGCACCCAGTCGACCGGCGGGAGCAGCGTTCAGCCGATCAGTAGGGTCAAGCCCGCAGCCTCGCGGCCCTGAGCTCCCAGCAGGCCAGAAGGTCCTCTCGGCTCGGGTCGCCGACCACGGCCACCGGGTACATGGCTTGCTATCCCCAACTACCGCTCACTCGATGCTCTACCTCTCTTTCGGCAGGGTCCTCGACCCTCACAGGGGCCACGTCGGCGCATCTATCGCGGCCGCATCCACCGCCTACCAGGACGCTGGGGTGGTGTGGGGTGATCGGTCGGCCGCCAGCTTCGCGTCATGGAAACCCCCACGACGAGTCAGTACCGGTAGAGACCATCTTTGGAAATGGTTGGAAGGAGCGAATCTAGATGCCCGACATTGACACCGTCCGCACCTGGCAGGGCCGCACCATGCTGGACCGGGACGGCGACCGCATCGGCTCCATCGAGTCCATCTACCTGGACGACCAGACCGGCGAGCCCGAGTGGGCCCTGGTCAACACCGGCCTGTTCGGCACCAAGTCCAGCTTCGTCCCCCTCGCCCAGGCCACCCAGACCGGCAATGACGTCCTCGTCACCTACGAAAAGCAGCTCGTCAAGGACGCCCCCAGGGTCGACCCCGACCAGCACCTGTCGGAGGCCGAGGAGCAGCGGCTGTGGCGCCACTACGGCCTCGACTACGACGCCACCGGCCGCGACCTCCCCAGGAGGACGCGCACGACCGGCCGAGACACGGTGGGACGGGACACCTCGGGACCAACAACCGATGACGCCATGACCCGCTCGGAGGAGGAGCTGCGGGTCGGGACCACCCAGCGCGAGCGGGGCCGTGTGCGGCTGCGCAAGTACGTGATCACCGAGCAGGTGCAGCAGACCGTCCCGGTGCGACGGGAGAAGGCGCGCCTGGAGCGCGAGCCGATCACCGACGCCAACCTCGACGCCGCCACCTCGGGGCCGGAGATCTCCGAGGAGGAGCACGAGGTGGTGCTGCGGGAGGAGGAGCCGGTGGTCGAGAAGCGGGTCGTCCCCAGAGAGCGGGTCCGGCTCGACAAGGACACCGTGACCGGCGAAGAGCGGGTGGCCGAGGAGGTCCGCAAGGAGCAGATCGACCTCGACGAGGACACCACCGGCGGGCGCCGCGAGCGTCGCCGGCGTCGCTAGACGATTCTCCAACAGCGAGGCCAGTCGTCCACGGTCCTAAGAAGCAACGCCATGACCGCCGACTGGAGTGCGGCGCTGAAGCAGGTGTGGTCGCCTAGGGTTGTGGGTAGTCGGCCAAGGTAGGCGAACCAGGCGACATAGCGGCTTGAGCTGCCCCAACTGCCGTAAGTAGGGGGACGGGAGTGGTGAGCGAGCGCACCAGCGAAGGGGAGGAATACGTCGGCTGGCTGCAGGAGAAGTCCATGCTCGCCGACGCGAGCAGGATTGCCGGGCAGTTCTCCGGCATCGCGGACGTGTGGCAGAGCCCATTCGCCACCCCCAATCCCACAGCGGTAATGGGAAAGTCGTCGGTCTGGTTTACTGCCTATCCCATCTCGATGATCCCCAGGCCCGGCCAGTCCTTCCTGGGGGCCTTAGGGGATGTGGATCTGTGGCGTTTGTTTCAGGCCATGGGCATCAATGCCGTGCACACCGGTCCCCTGAAGCGTGCTGGAGGGCTCTTCGGCCGAGAATTGACCCCCAGCGTTGACGGGCACTTCGACCGGATCAGCACACAGATCGACGAGGTGTTCGGCAGCGAATTGGAGTTCCGTCGCCTGTGTGAGGTGGCGGCGATGCACGGCGGGATCGTCATCGACGACATCGTGCCCGGGCATACCGGCAAGGGTCCAGATTTCCGGCTGGCCGAGATGAAGGTTGGTGACTATCCCGGGATCTACCACATGGTGGAGATTCCACGCGAGGACTGGCATCTGCTGCCCGAAGTGCCACCCGGCAAGGATTCGGTCAACCTCGACGCTGAGGCCGAGGACCGGCTGCAGCGGGCCGGCTACATCGTCGGTCGGCTGCAACGGGTGATCTTTCAGGACCCGGGGATCAAGGACACCAACTGGAGTGCGACCGCACCGGTCACCGGTCCGGATGGGGTCGAGCGGCGTTGGGTCTATCTGCACTACTTCAAGGACGGTCAGCCCTCGATCAACTGGCTGGATCCGACCTTTGCCGGAATGCGCCTGGTCATCGGCGACGCGCTGCACTCGCTGGGGCATCTCGGCGCTGGAGCGCTCCGGCTGGACGCCAACGGCTTCCTCGGCATCGAGCCGAGTGCCGATGGCGATGGCCCGGCCTGGTCGGAGGGCCATCCACTATCGGAGG
>DATADW010000249.1:0-47553 GCA_036258335.1 Acidimicrobiia bacterium | reverse complement strand
TTCCGTACTCACCCCATACCCTCCTACCGCTAGGCACGGCCAGGGTACACAGCGGTCTTGTCCTCGCGCCTCCGATCATCCGACAGGGCGGTCTATTCCCCGACGAGACCGTCAATCGACTCGCGAATGAGGTCGGCATGTCCGTTGTGCCGGGCGTACTCCTCGATCATGTGAACCAGGATCCATCGCAGGCTTGGTGCCCTTCCGTCTTGCCAGGGGCGTTTGGCAAGCTGATCGAGGCCACCGTCGGAGAGAGCGTCGATCACCAGCGTGCGGGAGCGCTCCACGGCTTCCTGCCACAGCTCGAGCAACTCCTCTGGCGAGTCATCGGCGGCCGAGTTCCACTCCCAGTCGGGGTCTGCCTTCCAGTCAACCTTTTCCCAGATTGCGACTGGGTCTCGCCCGTGCAGGCGGCGGGAGAACCAGTAGTCCTCCACCCAGGCCATGTGCTTGAGCATCCCGCCGAGGGTCATCGTCGAGGCGCCCACCGTCGCCTTCAGCCCGGCTGAGTCCAGCCCGCCGGACTTCCAGGCCAAGGTGGCGCGCTGGAATTCGAGAAAGCCGACGAGGTTGGCGATCTCGTCGCCGGCCGGTGGGGGCTCCGGGCGACCCTGCTCGTCGAGTTCGGTCACCGGTGGCGAGCCTACCGACCGTACCTTCCGGTTATCCCGCTACCCGGTCTGTCGTTGGGGCGATGCCACTTCGCACCGCCCACGCAGCCACTTCGGCGCGCGAGGACATCCCCAGCTTGGTGAGGATGTGCGACACATGGACCGCGGCGGTCCGAACAGAGATGTAGAGGCGGTCGGCGACCTCGGCGTTGCTCAGACCCTCCGTCAGCAGCGCCGCCACCTCGCGCTCCCGCGAGGTGAGCGCCTTCGGCCCTTCCACCTCCGGACCCACGCCGAGCCGGCGCAACAGGGCGAGGGTCTCGTCGGCCAGCCATCCCGGCCAGCGCTCCAAGAGGCGCCAGGCCTCGCGGGCCTGTGGGACCGCCTCGGTGTTCCGACCCAGTGCCAGCAGGCTTTGAGCCATCAAGACGCGGAACCAGGCGATGGTTGCAGCGGCCGAACGTCTCCCGTCCAGATCCAGAGCCCGCTGGTAAGCGACCAACGCCTCCTCATGCGAGCCCGTTGCAGCCAGCAAAGCTCCCTCGAGTGCTGGTTCGAGGGCGGGGTCGTGATCGAACGACTGTTTGGTCTCTTCGGGAACCGAGTCGAGGAGTTTCCGCACCTCGGCTGGAGAGATCCCAGCCTTGAGAGCGATCATGGCGATCAAGTAAGCGTCATCGTCTCCCGGATTCGGCGCCACCGACCGATCGTTGGCGAACCTTTCCATTTGGGCGCTGACCCCCTCAGGGTCGCGGCGGAGCGCGGCGACGTAAGCGCGAGTGACGACGTAACAGCACCTTGTGGAGGGCTCCTCGGGCTCCCCCAGCTTGTCGAGCACGGAAGTGGCGCCATCGGGGTCATTCCCATCGCAGAGCAGGGTTGCCAGGTGGATCCTCGATGATTCGTACTCCCCCACCTGCTCGTCCCAGCCGAGATTGGAGAAGATGGAAACGGCGAGGTCCAGGTTTCCATCGAGCTCGGCCGCATAGCCCCGGTTCGTGACCGCCATTGTGACGAAATGATCCAGTCCGGCTCGTTCGGCGACCTCCTGCATCCGATCGATGGCTGCTGCGGTGCGCTCAGGCGGCCAGATCCTGACCCCACCGATTAGGGCATTGTTGATCGCCCGGACGTGGCTGAGGTGGTCTCCGACGCTTTCGGCAAGGACAGCCGCCTCCTCCAGCAGGGCGATGCCTGCGGCGAGGTCGCTCTCGATGATGGCCGATCCCTTGTTCACGAGAGCCCGCACCTTGGCCCCGTCCGAACCGACCCGCTTGGCCAGGTCCAGCGACCGGTCTGCCCACTCCTGGGCGGATTCCATTTCTTCGACCAGCATGTGTGCCTCGGCCAACTGGCTATAGACCCAGGCGAGCTCCTCGGTCTCGCCAAGGGGCTCCACAACCTGACGAGCGGCTTCGAGGTATTGCAATTGCCCCAGTGGCCGGCCAGCGTCGAATTCGATGCGGGCTCGTAGGCGGAGGGCACGGGATCTTGCCTCTGGCGAACCTGTTGTCACCGCCTCCCATTGACTGGCATAAGCCGCGGCGTCATCAAGTCGGTCGGCACGCCAGGCGGCCGTTGATGCCAGCTCCAGGAGCTCGACGTCCTCACCTGCCTCGGCCAGCCCCCGTTCGGTGAGCCGCAGCGCCTCCTGGGTTGCGCCGGTCCTCAGGTAGTGGCTGGCGCCCCGTCGGGACATCTCCACCATTACGTCGTACCGTTCGGCGCCCTCGGAGTGAAGAGCGAGCAGGGCGTAGTCCTCGCTCCCGGACTGCTGCAGTGCCTCGAACGCAGCCTCGTGGAGCCGTCGCCGCTGCCGGCCGAGCAGGCTTCCCACCACCGACTCATGGGTCAGGGCGTGGCGAAAGGCGAGGACATCGGGCGCTTCCTCGGCGAGAAGCCCGGTATCGACCAATCGCCGCAGGATCTCGATGAGCTCGGTCTCATCTCGCCCCGTCATCGACTGCAGCAGGTCGAATGAGAACCTTTGGCCCGCTACTGCGGCCGACTCCAGCACCGACAACTGATCGGGATCGAGCGCGTCGAGGTGCCGAAGGACCGCCTCGCTCAGATTCCAGGGAAGCCGCACATCAGGTAGCTCCTCTGGCGGCAATTCGCCCGCAGCCGTCACCAGTTCCTCGAGGAAGAAGGGGTTCCCACCGGTGCGCTGGTGGAGCTCGTTTACCACCCGCATCGGGATCGGCCGCCGGTAGGCGCCGGCGAGGAGTTCGGCCACCTCCGCCGTGGTGAGCCTCTGCAGCGTGAGGTGGAGCAGTGACTGATCCCGCTCCAACTGCTCGAGCAGTTCCGCCATGGGGTGACGACGATTGAGCCGTTCGGAGCGGTAGGTGCCAAGGGCGAGCAGCCGCGACCCAGAGGCGGTACCGAGCCGTCCGAAGACCTTGACGCTTTCGGTATCCCCCCAATGCAGATCCTCGAACACGAGGAAGGCCGTCTTTTCCCCGATGACGTGCCGCACCACCTCGACTGCTGCCCTGAGCAGTTCCTGTTGGAAGTACTCGCGTTGATCATCGCCGCCCAGTTGCGGTGCCACAGGGGCCAACAGGGCGCGGGCGGCCCGGCCGCGTGTCTCCAACTCATCGGGGAGTCGGTCCCACGATGCGACATGAGGCTCTATCGCCTCGAGCAGCAACTCGAAGGGCCGGCCGACCGCTTCTTGAGTCGCCTGTCCTGAGAGAACGGTTACGGATTCGGGCAGCCGGGATCGAACCTCTCGGACGAGCCGGGTCTTGCCTACCCCCGCCTCTCCGGCGATCAGCGCCACGCGGGGGTCGTCGTCGCTCGGCACCATGGCGAGCAATCGCTCGAGTTCGTACCTGCGGCCGACCATCGCCGCGCTGATACCGGGACGTCCGACGATCACACCTCTCAGGTTACGACGCACCGAGGGCTGTCCCCGTTCGGCGCTGAACTCGGGGCGCAACAAGTTGCGGGACGGCGCCCGGTTTGCGGGTGACACGCCTCGTCGCGGCTCTCGCCTCGTACTCTCGACGACGCTGCTCGGCGAAGAGGCGGACGGTGGTGTGGTAGATCAGCACGTCTGCTCCTTGATCGGATGTCACCAATGTGCTCCTCCGCCGTTCGCACCGCATCTGCAGGAATACGTATTCGAGGCGCCTCCGCAATACGTATATGTGGCTCCGACCAACCACTAGCGCCCGCGCCCGATCGACTCCGCATGACGGATCAGGTCCGCCAACCCGTCTGACGGGGTGTCAATGTCGTTGTCCTCCGGGACTCTCCCTGTTCGTCATCCATTGAACGCACCGCCCAGGTCGCAAAAGGGTTGAAGTGCGCGAGGATGGGAACCGGAGGTTCCCGGGCCAGAGGAGGAGAGATGGCGAAGTTCATGGTGTTGTACCGGTCCCCGGTGTCGGCCGAGGAGCAGTTGTCGAGCGCCACCCCGGAGCAGGCTCAGGCGGGCATGGATGCCTGGAACGCTTGGGGCGCCAAGGCAGGCGACGCGCTGGTCGACTTCGGATCACCGGTGTCGCATGCCGATGTCGTCGGAGCGGGCGGCTCCTCAAGTGGGGAGGACCACATCGGCGGTTTCTCGGTCCTGGAGGCCGACTCGGTGGACTCACTCCGGCCGCTGCTCGATGACCATCCGCACCTAATGCTCGAGGGGGCGACGATCGAGATCCTGGAGTACTTGCCCACCCCGGGCATGTGAGGGCTCCCGCCACTCATCCCGCTCGATGACACTGTTCACCCGGTATTGGCGGGGAGCGTCCTCAGGGTGACAACGCTCGACCCGGAGTGCCGGTCCTGAATGGCCGGCACCCGGTTGTCGGTAACCGACCACGCCGTGTTGGGGGTGCTCGTCGAGCACCCCACCCACGGCTTTGCCATCGCCAAGGAATTGGGTGCGGCAGGCGACCTTGGACGAATCCTCACAGTCCGTCCTACCGAGACCTATCGATCGCTCGACAGACTGGTCGCAGAGGGTCTGGCCGAGCCGGCTCGCACGGAACCCGGTGACTCGGGTCCGCGACGCATCGTTCACCGGGTGACCCCGGCAGGTCGGCGCCGGCTTCGGCGCTGGCTGGGGGAGCCGGTGAGCCATGTGAGGGACCTGCGGATCGAGTTCCAGCTCAAGCTGGCGCTGCTCGACCGCACCAATCGATCCCCGCTCGGGCTGATCGTCGCCCAAAGAGAGGCACTCGCCCCCACTATCGGGGCGCTTGATGCCCTTGGCCCGATCGATCACGTCGAGCTATGGCGGCACCATGTCGCTAAGGCAGCGGGCGAGTACCTGGACGACCTCTCCCGGAGGTACGGACAGTCGACCTGAGACGGCCTCGCTGAGTACTCTCATTGTGAATACCGCGGGAGAAGGTCGTGGGCTCGATCAAACGTCGCCAGGTTGGCATGCTCATTGTCCTGGTCATGACCGCATGCGGAGTTTCGGCAGATGCCGAGGGGGAAATATTGGTGTCTGCCGCGGCTTCCCTCACCGACGCCTTCGCCGCTGTGGAGACTGCGTTCGAGGAAGCCAACCCGGGGACCGACGTTGTGCTCAACCTGGGGAGTAGTTCGACGCTGCGTGAGCAGATCCTCGAGGGAGCACCCGCCGACGTGTTCGCCCCGGCCAACACCTCCAACATGGATCAGGTGGTCGAGGCCGGGGAGAACTCAGGCGAGCCCGAGATCTTCGTAACCAATCTCCTACAGATCGCAGTGCCGGCGGGTAACCCCGCCGGAATCACCGGACTCGCCGACTTCGCCAACGAGGAACTACTGATCGGGCTGTGCGCCGAGGAGGTCCCTTGCGGCGAGTTCGGCCGGGAGGCTCTGGCCAACGCCGGGGTCACGCCGTCGATCGATACCAACGAACCGGATGTGCGCGCTCTGCTGACCAAGGTCGAAGCCGGGGAAGTCGATGCCGGAATTGTCTATGTGACCGACGTCATATCAACCGAGTGTGCTGTCGAAGGCATTGAGATCCCCGAAGAGGAGAACGTGCTGGCCAAATACCCGATTGCTGCTCTGGGCGGCGCTCCCAACCCGGACGGAGCCGCCGCGTTCGTCGAGTTCGTCCTGTCCGATGAGGGGCAGACGATCCTGGCCGACTTCGGCTTCATGACACCTTGAACCATGCAGCGGCCCGCCGCCGGCGCGTCGGGGGGCCACCCGCTCTGCTCGTGGTTCTGGGCGGGCTCGGGCTGGCCCTCTTTGCCGTGCCCGTTCTCGCCCTGGTGGCACGTATCCCCTGGTCGCGACTGCCCGAACTGCTTGTCGGGGACGTGGTGGGTGACGCGCTTCGGATTTCTCTCGTCGCATCGCTGGCGGCGACCGGGATATCAGCGTTGCTTGGCGTCCCGCTGGCGTGGTTGCTCGCCAGAGTCGAGTTCCCCGGGCGGTCGGTGGTCCGCGGATTTGTGACCCTCCCGCTGGTGCTCCCCCCGGTGGTGGGCGGGGCGGCACTGCTGTTCGCCCTGGGTCGGACAGGTCTTGTGGGCGGTCCCATCTACCGGGCGACCGGGTTCATCCTCCCCTTCTCCATTTGGGGGGTCATCGTCGCTACCACCTTCGTCGCCATGCCGTTCTTGGTGATCACCCTCGAAGGGGCGTTGCGCGGGATGGATGTCCGGTACGAGGGGGCGGCAGCCACCCTCGGAGCTGGGAGGTGGACGGTGATGCGAAGGGTGACCCTCCCCATGGTGGCACCGTCGCTCATCGCCGGTCTGGTGCTCACCTGGGCTCGGGCTCTCGGCGAATTCGGTGCGACCATCACCTTCGCCGGCAACCTGCAGGGCCGTACCCAAACCCTGCCCCTGGCGGTGTTCGTTGCTTTGGAGAGTGACCGCGATGCCGCAGTCGCCCTGAGCCTGATCATGGTCGCGGTATCGCTGACGGTTCTCATCGCCCTTCGGGAGCGGTGGTGGCACACGCTCTGATCGAAGGTCTCCAGGCCGACCTGACCGTTCTCCGCGGGTCGTTCCGGCTCGAGTTGAGGCTGTCCATACCGCCGGGCCGAACCGTCGCCTTGTTGGGACCCAATGGTTCGGGCAAGTCGACCGCGGTGGCCGCCTTGGCCGGTCTCCTCCCGATTGATGTTGGAAGGATCACGTTGCAAGGCCGTACGCTCGACGATCCAAGTAACGGGATCTACCTGCCGCCTGAACAGCGGAAGGTAGGGGTGGTCTTCCAGGACTACCTGCTCTTCCCCCATCTCAGCGCCATCGAGAACGTCGCTTTCGGGTTGAGGAGCCGGGGGGTGGCCGGCGAGGCGGCCGCCTCCGCCGCCGTCGCCTGGATGGGCCAATTGGGGCTCGAGGGGCTCGCCGATCACAGGCCCCGGAAGCTGTCGGGTGGCCAGGCGCAGCGTGTGGCACTGGCGCGGGCCCTAGTTGTCGAGCCCGACCTCTTGTTGCTCGACGAACCGCTGTCGGCGCTCGACGTCACAACGAGGGCCGAACTGCGGCGGGTGCTCGCCGAGCACTTGCAGCGGTTCTCCGGACCACGCCTGTTCATTACGCATGATCCGACCGAGGCATTCCTGTTGGCCGACGAGATCCACGTCCTCGAGGACGGCAAAGTGACTCAGGTGGGGAGCGCCGACGACATCAGGCTCCGGCCCCGCACGTCATATGCAGCCGATCTGGCCGGGTCCAATCTTCTGCTCGGGGTGGCGTCGCACGGTGTCGTCTCGGTGGAAGGTCAACCTGTCCACATCGCCGACACCGAGGTAGCCGGTTCGGTGATCCTCACCATCCGCCCCTCGGCGGTGGCGCTCCACCTACGCCGCCCCGAGGGAAGTGCCCGCAACACCTGGAATACCGCGGTCGACCACATCGAGCACCTGGGTGATCGGGTCCGGATCCACATAGGAACCCCGCTTCCCCTGGTCGTCGAGGTCACGAGCGAAGCGGTCTCCGAGATGGGGCTGGCAGAGGGCGGTCCGGTCTGGGCTTCGATCAAGGCGACCGAGATCTCTGTGATACCCGACGAAGCCTCGATCTCCTGAGTCAGCGCGGTTCGGAGAGTCTGTGCGCTTACTCATCGCCCGACCGATGAGTTTCCTGGACTCGATGCGTTGTACAAAGAGGACACGCAGATGCGTGAATCGGAGCGACGAGGAGGAGCACAGATGGACTACAAGCTGGAACTCGTGCTGATCCCGGTCACGGACATAGACCGGGCCAAGGCTTTCTACGAGCAGGCCGGGTTCAATGTGGATGTCGACCACAGTTCCGGCGACGACTTTCGGGTGGTGCAGCTCACTCCCCCCGGCTCGGCGTGCTCGGCCGCCATAGGAATCGGACTTACCGATGCGGCCCCTGGGTCGCAGCGGGGCACTCACCTAGTGGTAAACGACATCGAGGAGGCTCGCAAGGAATTGATCGGGCGCGGCATCGAAGTGAGCGAGGTGCGACACATGACGCAGGATGGATGGCAACCCGGGCCCGACCCCGAGCACGCTGACTATGGATCGTTCGCCGACTTCTCCGATCCCGATGGGAACGGCTGGGTGCTGCAGGAGGTCCGTCGTTAGCGAGGGCAACAGCGCCGTCGCGATGGACATCTCCCATCTCGCTGGTCGGGAGGCCGATGGGTTCGCGGCGGCGGTAGAGCCGTATCGCCGCCGGCTCCATGTCCACTGTTACCGGATGCTCGCCTCCTTCGATGAAGCCGAAGACGCCGTCCAGGAGACGTTCCTCCGGGCATGGCGTGGCTGGGACCGCTTCGATGACGGTGCTCAGCTCCGGGCTTGGCTCTACCGGATCGCCACCAACGTCTGCATAGATGTGATCCGACGGAGACAGCGCCGGGTACGCGTCAGCCATTCTCTCAGTGAGGTGTCCTGGCTCCAGCCCTACCCCGACGAGTTGCTCGACGAAGTGGCTCCGCCGGCGGAGCAGCCCGAAGAGGCAGCGGTGGAGAGAGAAACCATTGCCCTGGCGTTTCTCGCCGCGCTCCAGGTCCTCCCGCCCCGGCAGCGGGCTGCCTTCATCGGCCGGGACGTACTGGGTTGGTCGGCCTCGGAGACGGCTTCGCATCTCGAAACGAGCGTCGCCGCCGCCAACAGCGCCTTGCAACGAGCCAGAGCCACGATGCAGCGCAGCTTGCCGGCGCGGCGCGGCGAGTGGTCGGCCGGGTCTCCATCGGCAGAGGAACTGGATCTACTCGCCCAGTTCATCGACGCCCATGAGAGGTGTGATGCCGCAGCGGCTCTCGCCATCGCCGCCAAGGACATCCGTGTTGCCATGCCACCGGATGGGATGGTCTTCGACGGTCGGGACTCGATCGCACCGCTGCTCGAGCGCGCTTTTGGCGAGGAACGAGAGGGGGACTGGCGCCTGCTGCCGACGAGTGCCAACCGGATGCCGACGGCAGCCAGCTACCTAAGGCGCGCCGGCGACACCCTCTTTCGCCCCTTCAAGTTCGACGTATTGCGGGTGGAGAACGGGAGGATCGCCGAGATCACCACATTCGGCGCCGGGCTGTTCGCCAGGTTCGGCCTACCGACGACGTTGGAGTGAGAGAGTGGTCTTCAAGGTCCTTACCGAGAAGTTCCGCCAGTCAGTGAGCTGGGCCGGGGGAAACAGCAGAGGCCGGGGAGGGATCCCCGGCCTCAGTCGTTGATCGAGAACCCGGTGAAGTCGAACCGCTGGGTGGTCCCGTTGGTGTCCACGGTCTCCACCCCGTAGTCCACCTGCCAGGTGGTGGTCGGGTCCCAGCCCCGCTCTTGGACGTCGTCGAAGAACGCCGACAGGGGCATGGTGCCCGAGGTCTGGGTTGTGGTGGAGAGGTAGGTGATGATCCCACCATCGTCATCCCCGGATCGCCACACCTCGTAGGTGTGCCCTCCGGCGGTGAAGGTGTCTATCTCCGACCCGGCCGGACGTTGCCCCCAGTTCTCGGTCCAGATCATCAACTCGTGGGTGAGACCCTCGCCGAGCCAGATGTCGAAGGCGATGTTCCAGATGCACCCGTCGCAGTGCGGCCCCTGGGCGGCGAACGTGGCGGAGTTGATGTTCGCCAGCGGCTCGTCGTCGTAGTCCTTGTGGACGTTCATGTATGCCTCGACGGCGTTGTCGTCGTGGTTGGGAACGTTCACCAGCGCGTACCAGTTGTCGGCGGCGCAGGCGACGATCGTGTGGTCGCCGCCGTAGTTGTCGTTCCAATTGTTGTTGTGGACGAAGTATTCACCGAAGGTCTGAAGGTCACCCTCGGAGATGGTGGTCCCGTTGGTGCAGTCGGACGACTGAGGTGTGGTGGTCGTCGTGGTCGTGGTGCCGCCCGGTGGAGGCTCAATCGGCTCAAGCCCGAGTGCCCGTCCGATGAAGGATGCCATCTGATCGCGCCGCACTGGGTCGTGGGGGCAGTAGAGGGTGCCTGCCTCGTTGCAGCCTTTGGTGACGCCTGCTTCGGCGATGGCGTTGATGTTGCCCTCATGGGGAGCGCCGACGTCATCGAACCGATTACCACCAATCGGGTCGAGTTCCATCGCCCGTGCCAGGAAGGAACCCATCTGCGCCCGGGTGACCAGACCGGTGGGGTCGTAGGTACCGTCCTCCAGCCCCACAGTGATCCCGGCGGCGGCGAGTCGGTTGACGTTGTCCTCGTGGGTGTTGCCCTCATCGTCGGGGAAGAAGTCCTCGGTGGTCGCCGGCAGCTCGAAGCCACGGGCGATGAACGACGCCATCTGGTCGCGGCGCACCGGATCGTGGGGGCAGTAGAGGGTCCCCTCTGGGTTGCATCCCAAGGTGATCCCCGCCGCGGCGATCGCCTCGATCATCGCTTCGTGGGTGTTCCCGTCGTCGTCAGTGAACGTCCCACCGGGAGGAAGTTGACCCGCGGCGGGAAGCGACGTCACCAAGGCGCCCGAGGTTGTGGTGGCGAGCACCACCACGGCGACCGCGACAATACGTACGCTGCGACCCCGCGGTCGTCCGTCCATGCGGTGCCTCCCTACCTGGGTGATCCCGTCCGAACTCGAGTGCCGCACTTGCCTGGATCTGTTGCCGAAACGGCGCTCTACGGACCTGGCGTGTCCGCTGATGTCTCAACAGGGTTGCGATGGCTGCGGCCGGGTTCTTCGAGCAGCGTAGGCAGCGGAAGTGCTCAGGAGCAAAAGGTGCATACGGGCCGTTGGGAGTTCGGCAGCCCCCCTACCCACTGCTCCGCAGCGGGCCCCTTTCCCCCTCCGGGGGGACGGAATGTGTGACCAGTCCCCCGGCGAGTGCTTCGAACAGGAGATTCAGCGTCCGGTTGGGCTCGGGCCAAGGGATCTTGGGATGGTCGAGGATCAGCGAAGCCACCCCGTGGACCGAGCTCCACAGGAGAAGCGAGACGTCGAGCGGGTCACCCACCCGAAGCCGGCCGGAGTCGTGTAGCTCTCGTACGTCGTCGAACAGTTGGAGGAAGCCGACGTTGTCGAGCAGAGCCTGCACGTCGAAGTCTTCCGGCTGATCCACCGGCTGTGACATGAAGAGGACTCGGTAAAGGGCCGGTCTGTCCAGGGCGAAATGCAGGTACGCGGTCCCGCATGCCTGCATCCGTTCGAGCGGGTCGTTCAGTCCGGCGCGCGCCTCGGCGAGCACCTGCCCGAAGTCCTGCCACAGGCGCTCGCATGCGGCGAAGATGACATCGTTCTTTGAGGCGAAGTGCAGGTAGATCGAGGGAGACGTCACCCCCACCTGCTCGGCGATGTTGCGAATGGTGATCCGCTCCGCCGTCCCGGTTGACGCCAGGAGGTCGATCGCCGCCTCGACGATCTCCTCGCGGAGCAGCTCACCTTCCCCGCGCTTGGCCCGGCCCGGCCGGGTCGACGGGGCGGCGCCCGTCTCCGTGTCGGTCAAGTCCTCACCGGTTGGCGGTCGGATGATGCGGCCCCGGACTCGCTGATACCGAACCGTTCGTATATCCGGCGCATCCACCGGGGCGCCCACCAGTTGGCGTTCCCGGCGAGACGCATGAAGGCGGGGACCAGGATCCCCCGGACCAGCGTGGCGTCGAGAAGGACCGCAAGCGTCATCCCGATGCCGAACACTTTGAGGATGGTGACGCTCGAGGTGGCGAATGCGATCAACACCACCGAGAGCACGGCGGCGGCCGCGGTGACGATCCGGCCGGTCCGCTGCAGCCCCATCGAGACCGACCGGGTGTTGTCACCGGTGAGGTCGTACTCCTCCTTGATACGGGATAGGAGGAACACCTCGTAGTCCATCGAGAGCCCGAAGGCGACGCAGAACAGGAGGATGGGGAGCGTGCTGTCGAGGGTGCCGGTAGCTGTGAAGTTGAGCGGGCCCGACAGGTTGCCCTCCTGGAAGATCCAAACGAGGGCACCAAAGGTGGCACTAAGGCTGAGCACGTTAAGCACCAGAGCCTTTACCGGGACGAGGACACTCCCGAACATCAGGAAGAGCAGGGCGAAAGTGACTACGCCGATGATGGCCAGCGCCCACGGGAGTCGGGAGAAGAGGCTGTCGGTTGCGTCGGCCAGCCCGGCGGATGGACCGCCGACCAGCACATCGACCGGCGCCTCGATAGCCCGGACATCCTCAACCAACTGCTGACCCTCGGGGCTGACCGGCTCCACCGATGGTATGACCCCGAACCAGGTTGCATCGCCGCTGGCATAGCGAGCGGAAAGAGGGTTGGCCGGCGCCACCTGGATCCCACCTACGTAAGTGCCATCGGCAGCATCGACCCGGGCGACCCCGGGGACGGCGGAGAGTTCTGTGGCGTACTCGGTGAGCTGTTCGGGGGTCGCAGGCGAGGCATCGCGTGCGACGACGGTGACGGTGGCCGCTTCGTCCGAAGCGAAACCCTCGCGCAGGTCGTCCTGGACCATCCGGACTTCGTTGTCGGGTGCCAGCACCCGATCGTCGGACAGCCCGAACTCGACCCGCAGGAATGGTGTGCCGAGCACGACGAGCACGACGAGGACAGTGGCAACGAAGGGGATGGGTCGCCGCATGACGAGGTTGGCCAGCCGCGCCCAGAACCCGTGCTCGTCGTCTACCTGACGTTGCCGGCGGAAGATCCGCAGGCTGTTGACCTTGGGACCGAGCACGGCGAGCAATGCGGGGAGCACCACGACCGCGGTGATCCCGGCGATGAGCACTACGGCAACCCCGGCGTAGGCGAACGAGCGGAGAAAGCCGAGCGGGAAGACGACGAGCGCTCCCAACGAAATGGCCACGGTCACGGCGCTGAATGCCACCGTCCTTCCGGCGGTACCAACCGTCGCCACGACCGCATCGTGCGTAGACAGCCCTTTGGCCAGCTCCTCGCGGAAACGGGATACCACGAACAGGCTGTAGTCGATCCCGAGGCCGAGACCGAGGGCTGTTGTGAGGTTGAGGGCGAAGATCGAGACGTCGGTGACCTGGTTGATCAGCGAGAGCGCCAGGAAGGTGCCGATGATGGCGATGCCGCCGACCACCAGAGGTAGTGAGGCGGCCACCAGGCTCCCGAATACCACGACGAGCAGGCCAAGTGTGATGGGGAAGGCGATCGACTCCGCCCGGACCAGGTCGGTCTCGACCGTTTCCTGAATCTCGCGGAACACCTCCGATGCACCACCCATCTCGACCGTGATCGGATCTTGGCTGGAGGTGGCGACGAGCTGGCGCACCGAGTCGGCGACCGTCTCGTCCTCCTCATCCATCCGGGCGAGCACCAGGGCCTTGGATCCGTCGCTGCTCCGCAGTGGCGGCGCCGAACCCAACGCCCAATACGAAGCGACGTCGGTGACACCGTCGATCTGGCTCAGCGCCGAGGTGAGCGCCATGCCCGCCTCGGTAACTGCCGGGTCGTTGACGTCACCGTCGGCTGCGGTGACCAATAGGACGACGTTGGGGTCTCCGGTCTCGAAAACCTCTTCTAGCGCCGCTGCGGCCCGGGCCGACTCGGCATTGGGATCCTCGAAACCGCCCCCCGTGAGTTCTTGGGCGACACCGCCCCCCAACCAGCCGGCGACTCCCACGAAGATGAGGGTGGCCCCCAAAACCCACCACCGGCGTCGGACCAACGTGTCACCAAGTCGCTGCAACATCCTTCGAGTTCCTTCTCGGTCGATCCTAAGTAACTTAACATCGGTAGGTTAACGACGTAAAGTTGAGTGCCTCCCACGATGAGGGGAGGCGCTAGTGGAGCGACCGGGGGGGACTCAGGGCGGGCGGCGGCCGTCACCCTCCCCGTCACCGGGAGGGGAGCCGAACCGGGAGTGAGCGGAGAAACCATTCCCTCCCCCCGGCGGGGGGAGTACCCGACGCCGGAGGCGTCGGGGGAGAGGGGAATGGTTCACTCCAGGGGTGCGAGAGCTGCCGCGTCAAGCACCGTTGGGAGTTCGGGGCTCCCCCTACCCGCTGCTTTTTCAGCGGGCCCTCCACCCCTGCGGGGAGACGGAGACTGGCTTCCCTATTCCGTCTCTCTCCTGCCATTCTGATCCGCTCGTGGCAGAAGATGCGTTGATCCGTTTCGGCATCTCGCGGGTCCCAGCGGAGGGGACCGACGACGAGGCGTTTCTCGACGACCTGGCGCGGCGGGGGCACCGGGCGTTGGAGCTTCCGTTTGTCACCGGATTCCCATGGAAGGAGCGGCGGTGCGCCCGTTTCGGAGAGTTGGCGGCGGAGCGTGACATCAGGCTCTCGGTGCACGCTCCCTACTTCGCCGTGCTCACCGTCGAGGAAGAGGACAAGGCCAAGCAGTGCCTCGCCGCCCTCGAGCACACGATGAAGCTGGGGAGGGCGCTCGGCGCCCCGGTGATCTGCGCCCACTTCGGCAACACCCATCAACGGCCGGCCGCCGAGTTGATGGACCGGATCCGTGCCAGGTTGGAGTATGTCGGTCCGAAGATCGAGAAACTCGGTGTGGGGCTCGGTCTGGAGACCGGGGGGAACGATCGATCGTTCGGTACTTTGGGCGATATCGCAGTGCTCGCCGGCGAGTACCCCTTTGTCCGGCCCATCGTCGACTGGGCTCACGTCCACGCCATGACCGGCGGGGCGCTCACATCGAAGGAGGCATTTGCCTCCGTCCTCAGCTTCATCGAGGAAGCCTTTCCGGCGTGGATGGTGGCCCCGTTGCAGACCCAGTTCACCGACAACCTGTTCAACCAGCACGGCGAGGTGAAGCACATCCCTTACGGGACCGGTTCGCTCAAGGTGGGCCACTTGGTCGAGGCGGCGGTCGAGGCCGGCATCCCCATGGTGGTGATATCGGAGGCCCGCGAGCAGTCGAGCCACGACGCCATCTGGGAAGAGATCGAAGCCACCATGGCGTCTGCAGCCCGACCCGAGGAGCGGGGCCGCCCACTCTCCTCGCTCGGATCCATCCCGGATCCGTTGCGGATTGTCCCCGAAGGACCGCGCTGGCGTCCCCTCGGGCTGAGCAAACCGCTGCTGATCACCAACCCCGACAAGCGGTTCTTCCCCGAGGGCATCACCAAAGGCGATCTCATCCAGTACTACGCCTCGATCGCTCCGGTCTTGCTGCCGCATTTGGCCGGGCGGCCGATCTCGATGTCCCGCTACCCCGACGGGATCGGTGGACCGACCTTCTACGAGAAGCGGGCACCCGGTCACCAGCCGGACTGGATGGCCATCGCACCCGTCCCCTCGGACTCGATGGGTGGCGAAATCGGCTTCTTGCTCGCCGCCGACCGCGAATCGCTGATGTGGTTCGCCAACATGGCCTGCATCGAAATACACCCCTTCCATTCCCGGGCGGGGACGCTCGACCGCCCCGACTATGCGATCTTCGATTTCGACCCGGCCGATGGGGCCGAGTGGGGCCAGGTGGTCGCGGGGGTGCGTCTCCTCAGGGTGGCGCTGCAGAACCTCGGGGTGCGTGGGTACCCAAAGCTCTCGGGCGCACGTGGGATGCATGTCTATGTACCGGTCGAGCCCGAGTACGGATTCGGCCGGATCAGACGGTTTGTAGAGGCGGTGGGCCGCCTCCTCGTCGGCGCCAACCCCGACGACCTGACCATGGAGTGGGACAAGCCGAAGCGGCGGGGGAAAGTCTTCATCGATCACAACAGAAACGCCTCTGGGCAGACGATCGCCTCGGTCTATTCGGTGAGGCCGCGGCCTGGGGCCCCGGTGTCGGTCCCAATCACGTGGGACGAGGTGGGCCAGGTGGCAAACGGTGAGGTCACCATCAGCAACATATGGCACCGGCTCGCCCGCTACGGGGACCTGTTCGCCCCGGTGGCCGGAGGTGGCCAGCGGCTGGAGGAGGCGGAGGCGTCGCTCGGCATCGATGTGGCAACGGGCGGATGAGTACGGTCTGAGTCGATTCCCATCGTTCCCCTGGGGTCTCATAGGGGTCGGCACCCACTCTCTATCCGGGCCATTCCCCACGATGCAACGGCGTATCCCCGATGGATCACAGGCCATTCGCGGCCGACGATGCGAGACAGGACAGACCAAGGAGCCAGATCATGTTTCGAGTCGTACTCGCCGCACTCTCGCTGGCGGCACTCGCCGCCTGCAACACCCCCACGCCCTCTGCCTCGCCGGAGCCGGTCGACCCCGGCCAGGTGACGGATGATCCGACGATCGTGGTGAGCGACATGTCGTTCACCTCAGAAAGGCTGACCGTCGAAGCGGGGACCACCGTCACCTGGGTGTTCCAAGACGACATGCCGCACAACGTGGTCGGCGACGGCTTCGCCAGCGAGATCATGGAATCGGGCACCTTCACCTACACCTTCACCGATCCCGGCACTTACCCATACGTCTGCACGCTCCACCCGAATATGACGGGGACGGTCGTAGTGGTCGACGGCTGAGCCGGACCGCTCATGCCTACGCTCCCGGCGCAGAAAGGAGCGGTCACATCAGGAAGCGAAGCGCTCTGAACGATGGCTGGGAGCTTCGTCTGTTCTCGGCGTCCGAGGGCGCTCCGCAGGAGAGGCTCGAGCTGCCGGCCACCGTCCCGGGTTGTGTCCACCTCGACCTGCTCGCCGCCGGGCTCATCGCCGATCCCTATCTCGACGACAACGAAGGAGGCCAGCACTGGATTGCCGACTCGGTGTGGGAGTACCGACTCGGGTTCGATTTTCTCGCCGAGGGTGCCGATCGGGTCGATCTGGTATTCGAGGGCCTCGACACGGTCGCCGTCGTTTCTCTCAACGGGCGCCAGTTGGGCGCCACCGCCAACATGCACCGCACCTACCGCTTCGACGTGTCATCTACGGTCGAAGCCGGAGTCAACGAGCTGACGGTCCGTTTCGACTCACCGCTCCGTCATGCCACCGCCGAGCAGGCCAGGCTCGGCGACCTACCCCGCGCCCTCGACCCGCCGTACAACTTCATCCGCAAGATGGCATGCAACTTCGGCTGGGACTGGGGACCACGCCTCACCACTTCTGGGATCTGGAGGCCGGTGTGGATCGAGACATGGTCGGGCGCCCGGATAGCAGCGGTCCGACCCACCGCAACCGTGACCCCGGACGGCGGTGGCGTGGTCGAGGTGGACGCCGACATCGAGCGGCACGGTGGGGACGGAGAGATGACGCTGTCTGTCTCGCTCGACGGCCACACGCTGGCGGGGACCCCGGCATCAGCCCAGGTCGAGGTCGAGGTCCCGTCGGTGGATCTCTGGTGGCCGGTGGGCCGAGGCCCACAGCGGCTCTATTCGCTTGTGGTCGAAACCCTTGTCGACGGCGTCCCGACTGACCGGGTCGAGCGGATGATCGGGTTCCGCACCGTCGAGCTCGACACCTCGGTGGAACCTGACGGGACCCGGTTCGCCATCATGGTCAATGGCGAGCGGGTCTGGGTGCGGGGTTTCAACTGGATCCCGGACGACTGCTTTCCGGCCAGAGTCGGCCGCGACCGTTATGAGCGGCGGATCGCCGACGCCGTGGAGGCCAACGCCAACCTGTTGCGGGTGTGGGGTGGCGGGATCTACGAGAGCGACGACTTCTACGAGATCTGCGACCGGCGCGGTCTGTTGGTCTGGCAGGACTTCCTGTTCGCCTGTGCCGCCTACCCCGGCGAGCTGGCGATGGAGGTCGAGGCCGAGGCGCGGGATGCCATCGACCGCTTGATGGCCCATCCCAGTCTGGTGATCTGGAACGGCAACAACGAGAACCTGTGGGGGTGGTGGGACTGGGGCTGGCAGCCGGAAGTCGGCGAGCGGGAGTGGGGACTGCTGTTCTATCGCCATGTCCTCCCCGGACTGGTGACGACGCTCGATCCGGCCCGGCCCTACATCGACGGCAGCCCCACCTCCGGGCAGGTGGACATCCACCCCAACGACCCGAACCACGGTCCGACCCACATTTGGGACGTGTGGAACGAGCTGGACTACACCCTTTACCGGAGCTATCGCCCCCGGTTCGTCGCCGAGTTCGGATTCCAGGCGCCGGCCAATCACGCCACGATGGCCAGGGCGGTCTCCCATCGGCCGCTCAGCCAGGGCGATGCCACGGTTTCCCACCACCAGAAGGCCGACGAGGGCATGGCCAAGCTGGACCGGGCTCTGCGGGCCCATGCCGGGAGCCCGGCCGGATTCGAACGCTGGCTCTACCTCACCCAGCTAATCCAGGCAGACGCTCTACGGACCGGGGTCGGCCACTTCCGCAGCCTCCACGACCGATGCTCCGGATTGATCTGGTGGCAGCTCAACGACTGCTGGCCGGCGTTGTCATGGTCGGTGGTGGACGGCGACGGACGCCGCAAACTCGCCTGGTACGCCGCCCGCGCCGCGTTAGCCGACCGCACCATCATCATCGCGCCGGAAGGCGGTAACGGCAGGCCGGTGTGCGTCGCCGTCAACGACACGCGGCAAACTTGGGTTGGGTCGATTGCCGCAGTGCGGGTGGGTCTCGACGGAGCGGTCTGGGCGGACACAGAGCTCATGGTCGAGGTCCCGCCCGACGCGGCACAGCACATCGACCTCCCGGCGGTGCTCACCTCACCCGGGGAGGCGGCCAGCGAGCTGCTGGTCGCAACGCTCGACAATGCCAGGGCCTGTTGGCTGTGGGAAGAGATCGGTGGGATGGACTGGGGGGTAAGCGAGCTGGAAATTGCCGTGGCTACCACGGACCGCGGCATTGTCGAGGTGGAGGTCGGCTCGGCAAGGCCGGTGGTTGATCTATGTCTTCTCGCCGACATGGTCGACCCGAACGCCACGGTCGACACCCAACTGATCACCTTGCTCCCCGGCGAAAGACACTCCTTTGCGGTATCCACTGACCAGCCGGATCGCTTCGACGGTGATGCGATCGAACGCGCCCTGTTATCGGCTGGCGTCGCACGGTTCAAACCGGCCTGACTCACTCGGCATCGAGGGCGGAGAGCGCCCACGCTCGGCGACGGCCGGGATCGGCCACGGCGATGCGGAGCGACCAGCCGGTGTCGGGCGCCGGGTCTCCCCACAGGTACCACTCCAGCGCCCCGACGGCCTCACCCAGCTGCCCCGGGTCGGGGGCCCATTCGATCCCGGCGAGAGCTGCCGCCGTCCACCAAGCCTCGAACCTGCCAACTGCGGTCCCTCTCCTCCGCCCGTGTGCGCCGCCGTCGGCCGCCGCCCACGCCATCCATCGCAGCCCCTCGGCGGGGTCGACTCGGGCGATTCGACCTCGCCGCGCCCCGAGTGAGGCGATCGCCTCTACGGCCCCACCTTCGACGGCGACCGTCTCAGCGCGCCCGTTCGACTCGTCGCTCCACGGTCGAACAAGGCCCAGCAATGCCTCGGCCACGTCGTCGTCGACCATTCGCCGGGCGTCGTCCGACTCGAACCACCCCATCTCGGGGAGCGGCGGAGAGGGGAAATCGAGCCGGTCGGATTGGAAGGTCGCCAGCTGGTAGACGGGCTCCCAGGGTTCCAGCCGCAACGGGATTTCGAGTACCGCCGCGTTCACCTGCGGCTCTTCGGCGAGGTCGTCGCCCCGCACCACGCGTTCGTGCGCTGTCATGGTCAGCGGCAGACCCGGAGCGAGATGCGGGGCCAGCTCTCCCCAGTCGTGGGTAGACGCCGCCACCTCGTGGAGCGGACCGAGCGTGTATCGCCCGGCGCCCGCCTGGACCGCCGGTCCGGCCCACGGCCCCGGCGCTTCGAGCGCCAGTCGATAGTCGACGTGCTCCGCCACCCCCCAGAGCTGTTTGCCACGCTCCACTGCGTCACGGCAGAGAACACCGAGTCGGTGCAGCTCCTCCCATTCCTGCGCCGCGGTGAGGCCGTCGATCAGCCGTAGCAGCTCGTCCGGGTCGTTGCGTTCGACGGCTGGGCGCAGCCGGTCGGTCACCGAGGTGGGGGCTCGCCAGGGTCGCTTCCGGTGGCCACCGGGTAACCGGCGCTGCTCCAGTCGCTCCATGACCCCGGGTAGAGCAGCGGGTCGGGCAGTCCGGCGACGGCCGCCGCCAACGACAGCGAGCATGCGGTCACCCCGCTGCCACACGACACCACCACCGGCTGGTCGCCGCCCATTCCCGCATCCTGCAACCGTGCCGCCAGGCCATCGGGAGACCGAAGTCGTCCATCTTCCAACAGGTCGCTGAATGGGAGACTTACCGCGGTAGGGATATGCCCGGCAACCGGGTCCACCGGCTCGATGGAGCCCCGATACCGCTCCTCGACGCGGGCGTCGAGCAAGACGACCTCCCCGAGATGCGATGTCAGTTGGTCCCGGTCGGCCGTGTCCCGCCAAGGCCCGCGGATGGCAAAGCCGGTTTGGCGCGGCTCCGGGGTAACAGTCTCCACGGGCAGGCCGGCGCTGACCCACGCCTGCCAGCCACCGTCGAGCACAGCCACCGGGTGCTCCTGGTTACGCAGCATCCACCACAGCCGCGCCGCAACAGAACCCGAAGAGGCGTCGTATGCCACCACCAGCGTCTCGTCCCCGATGCCGAGCGCACCCATCCGCTCGGCGAACCTCTCCGGTGAGGGGAGAGGGTGACGCCCCGGTCCCGTGCTGTCGCTGAGGTCTTCGTCCAAGTCGACGAATACCGCCCCGGGGATGTGACCGGCCAGGTAATCGGCGCCTCCGGCACCGGGCTTTCCAAGCGTCCATCGCACGTCAGCAGCCATAACCGAGGTATCGCCGAGGTGGTCGGCGAGCCACTGGGCCGATACCAAGGGACCCAAGTTCATCGGCCCATGAACCGACTGACGAGGCCCGCCACGAGGGTGATGGCAAGGCTCACCAACAACATCGATGTGATCGGGATGAACACCGTCCACCTCTCGCCTTCGATTCGGATATCACCGGGAAGCCGGCCGAACCAGGAAACCAGTCCCGGCGCGAAGGTGATGAGCGCCCCGACGAGGGCGATCCCGATCCCGACGACGATGAGTATCCGACCCAGCGGCACCTCACAAGGCTAAGCCGGCCGATTCGAAGCGATCTTCCGTGCGCGCTTCTGTGGGCTCCAGCCGCTCCTGTGCGACTGCTCGAACCCTGGGTTGGCGGTCTTTCTGGCGCACCACCTGACCAGTTCGGGTCGGCGATCAGCTCGAGCGGCCCCGTCGGACTGCCATGAGCCGGTTGTCAACCGGGCGGTTCCTCCGGTCGCTGTTCCGGCTGCTGTGCCGAGTCCTCCTCGGTGACCGGCGGCGGCTGCTCGGGGGGAGCGGCCGGAGGTGGCTGGTCAGGAGGTGTGACCGGCGGGGTCTGCTCGCTGTCCCACGGCGAATGTTCGCTCGGAGGCGTGGTATCCGCGTCCGTCGGCGCCGTGCCGGCGTCCGTCGGCGCCGTCCCGGTCCCGCTCTTCGTCTCGCTGCTGATGAGGCGTCGCACCTCATCGCTCAGCTCGTTGAAGGTGGCGCCGAGCGCGGTTGCTATCGCCCCGGCCGCTTCCTTGGCCTCGCTCTTCAGCGCCGGGTCGCGAAATGCATGACCCACCGCGGTGAACACATTGTCCAGTGCATCGCCCAGAGTGCGGAGCGCGCTGCGCACCTCGTCGACGCTGGCCTCCTCTTCGGTGTCGGCGGACTCGACCTGCTCGTAATGATCCTTGAACCGCTCGCCGATCGCGGCGAACTGGTCTCCTACCTTGCGCCAATCATCGCCCGTCTTCATCATGCCTTCCCCTGATTGCCTGAACTGTCGAGGGTAGCGGTCTGCAGAGATTTGCGACCGGCGAGCGTCGTAGGGTGGTGACCGATGTTGCCCAACCAGCCCCGATGAACCTCCACGTCCTCGATGCCACCTACGAGGTCTTTCGAGCCTTCTTCGGCCGCCCGGCTCGCACCGCTCCGGACGGGATGGAGGTGGGAGCCACGCTCGGCGTGATCGAAACCACGCTCTCGCTACTTCGCCAACCAGAGGTGACCCACGTCGCCGCCGCCACCGATACCGTGATCCGCTCGTTCCGCAATGAGCTCTTCGCCGGGTATAAGACCGAGGAGGGGATGCCGCCCGAGCTACTCGCCCAGTTCCCACTGATGGAGCGAGCCCTCGATGCCATCGGCGTCGTGATCTGGGGGATGGTGGAGTTCGAGGCGGATGACGCCATGGCCACCGCCGCACTGCGCTGGGCCGATGACGTTGACCAAGTCGTCCTGCTCAGCCCGGACAAGGATCTCGCCCAGTGCGTCATAGGCGACCGGGTGGTCTGCTACGACAGGCGCCGCCAGATACTGATCGATGAGCAGGGTGTGGTTGCCAAGTTCGGCGTCCAGCCCGAGTCGATCCCCGACTACCTCGCCTTGGTGGGTGATACCGCCGACGGCGTCCCCGGGATACCGGGCTGGGGACCGCGCTCGGCGTCGACGCTGCTCGCCAAGTTCGGAAGGGTCGACAGGATCCCCGACGACCCGAAGAAGTGGGGGGTCCAGGTCCGTGGACCGGACCGGCTCGCTGCCTCGTTGGCCGACCGCCGCGAGGACGTGACCCTGTTCCGAACTCTGACCACGCTGCGGCGGGATGTCCCGCTCGCCGAGTCGCTCGATGACCTGGAATGGCGTGGCGTTCCCCGGGGCACTTTCTTGGAGTTGTGCGAAGAGCTCGGGTTCGACGACGTCCGGACCCGGCCGCACCGTTGGGCAGAAGAGCCCGAGGGACCGAGTTGAATGGACGGCGATGACTCATCCCAACGCCGAGCGGATCCAAGCGGAGTACCGCGCCTTCAGCGACGGCGACTTCGGCGCCATCAGGCGGTTGCTCGCTCCCGACGCGGTCTGGCACGTCGGGGGCAGGGGGAACTCGTCGGGCGACAAGCTGGGACGTGACCAGATCATCGAGTTTCTCGAGGGCGTGTTCCAGAGGACACAGGCCGACTTCATGATCGAGGTGCACGACGTGCTCGCCAACGACCGCCACACCGTGGTCCTGGCCCACATCACCGCCCACCGTGACGACGTCACCTACACCGCCGACGAGGTCCACGTTTTCAACGTCGGGGAAGACGGCCTGGTGACCGAGGCCTGGGGCTTCACCGGGGATCCCGAGGGTCAGGGCAGCTTCTGGTTCTAGCACCGACCCATCGAGTGAGCCCGGTGGCCCCGGCCGTCGTCAGCGGCGGCGGCTCGGCCCTGTGATGACCGATTACGACGCCGTCGTCGTCGGCGCCGGGCCCAACGGGCTTGCCGCGGCGGTTGTCATCGCCCGCGCCGGGCGTCGGGTTCTCGTCCTCGAGGGGGCGCCCGTATGGGGCGGCGGGACACGTACCGAAGAGGTCACCCTCCCCGGGTTCCGCCACGACATCTGCTCTGCGGTTCACCCGATGGGGATCGCCTCTCCGCTCTTCGCCAAGCTCCCGCTCGACCAGCACGGGTTGGAGTGGGTGCAACCGGAGGTCCCGCTCGCCCACCTGCTCGATCGCGGTGCCGCGATCGTCCACCGCTCGGTCGACGAGACTGCAGCCGGTCTTGGGGTCGATGCCTCCTCGTGGCGTCGGGTGTATGGCCGGCTGACCCACATGTGGCCCCACCTGGCATCAGGGCTGCTTGGCCCGGTGTTGAAGCCGCCACGCCACCCCATTGCGATGGCGTCGTTCGGAATCCCCGGCCTCCTGCCGGCGACTCTGCTCGCCCGTTGGCTGTTTGGGGAGGACGAGGCAAGAGCGATCTTCGCAGGGTGCGCCGCCCACGCCATCCTCCCGCTCGACCGACCGCTCACCTCGAGCTTTGGGCTGCTCTTCGGGGTCACCGCGCAGACCGTCGGCTGGCCGGTAGCCCGTGGTGGATCGCAGTCGATCTCCGATGCCCTTGTCTCTTACCTACGCGCCCTGGGCGGTGAGGTGGAGTGCGACCGCCCGGTGAACAGTTGGGGCGACCTCCCATCGGCACGGGCGGTGTTGTTCGACACCAGTCCGACCACTCTGCTGAGGGTGGCCGGTGATCGTATCTCCAGCCGGTACGCCAGCAAACTGCGCCGGTTCAGGCACGGTCCTGGCTCTTTCAAGCTCGATCTGGCGGTCGACGGCCCCATCCCGTGGCGCGACGAGCGGGCGGCACAAGCCGGCACGGTGCACATAGGCGGCACCTTGGAGGAAGTGACTGCTGCGGAGCGCTCCGTGTGGCGTGGCGAGCATCCCGAGCGCCCATACGTGCTGCTGTCGCAGCCATCGGTGGTGGATGCCACCAGGGCCCCCCAGGGCAAGCAGGCGGTCTGGGCCTATTGCCACGTCCCGGCGGAGTCCACCGTGGATATGACCGAGCGTATCGAGTCGCAGATCGAACGATTCGCCCCCGGCTTCCGCGAGAGAGTGCTGGCGAGGCACGTCATGGGCCCCGCGGCGCTCGAGGCGCACAACCCCAACAACGTCGGCGGGGACATCAGCGGTGGCGCCCACACCGGTCTCCAGTTGATCGCCCGCCCGGTCTTCTCGATGGACCCCTACTTCTCCGGGAGCAAGGGCATCTATCTCTGCTCGTCGTCGACGCCACCCGGTGCCGGTGTCCACGGCATGTGCGGTTACTGGGCCGCCCGCTCCGCGCTGCGGCGCGATCTCCGCTGATGTCTCATCGCCTTCCCCGGTGAGGGGGAGCCGTGAGCGCGGCGAGCGGAGGGGGTGACTGCGCACAGTTGGGAGTTGGCCAGCCCCCTACCCGCTGCTGGCGCAGCGGGTCCCTTCCCCCCTCCGGGGGGACGGATCGGAAAGGCGCAGCGGTCCGCGGCCGTCTGCCGTCTTCCGTCTTCCGTCTATTCCTCGCCGATGGTGTCGTCGGCAGGGACGATGTCCCAGCGGTCGCCGCAGTCGGCGCAGCGGTAGGTGAGGACTACCTCGGCGGGGTCGGGGGGCTCGTCGGGGGGGAAGAAGGAGATCAGATGGGCGACACCGCCACAGTCGACGCAGGTGATCGTCGCGTCAAAGGCCGGCGATGGCTCGGGCAAGGTCAGCCGCTCCCAATGGAGCGGCCGGCCGATTTGAGCTCCTCGGCGGCACGGACCACCCGTTCTGCCATGGCGGTCTCAGCGAGCTTGCTGTAACTGCGAGGGTCGTACGCCTTCTTGTTCCCCACGTCGCCGTCGATCTTGAGCACGCCGTCGTAGTTGGAGAACATGTGACCGGCGATGGGCCGGGTGTAGGCGTATTGGGTGTCGGTATCGATGTTCATCTTGATCACGCCATACCCGAGCGTCTCGTGAATCTCGTCGAGCGAACTGCCGCTGCCGCCGTGGAACACCAGGAGGTGGCGCGCCTCCTCGCCGAACCTCTCCTCGACCGCAGCCTGACCGTCGCGGAGGATGGTCGGCCGCAACTCGACCGAGCCCGGCTTGTACACCCCGTGCACGTTCCCGAACACGGCGGCGAGCATGTACCGGCCCCGCTCACCGGTCCCGAGCGTCTCCGCCACGGCCACCATGTCCCCCGGAGTGGTGTACAGCTTCTCCCGGCTTATCCCTTCGTGGTCCAGTGTGTCCTCGACGCCTCCGACGATGCCGATCTCCAACTCCAGCACGACATCGAGTGGTGCCATCTCGTCGAGCAGTTTCGAGGCCAGTGCAAGGTTGTCGTCCAGGGGGAGGGCCGAGGCGTCGAGCATGTGGCTCTGAAAAATGGGAGGGCGGCCCATGGCCTGGCGCTCCCGGCTGACGGCGAGCAAAGGTCGGATGAGGCTGTCGACCTTGTCTGGTTGGCAGTGATCGGTGTGGAGCGCAACGTTCACCGGGTACCGGTCGGCAACCGCCTCGGCGAAGGTGGCGCCGGCCGCAGCGCCGACCGCCATGTCCTTGACCGCCTGTCCCGAGAGGAACTCGCCACCACCGGTGGAGATCTGGATGATCCCGTCCGATTCGGCCTCGGCGAAGCCGCGCAGCGCGGCATTGATCGTTTCACTCGACGTCACATTGATGGCCGGCAAGGCATATTGGCCGTCGCGGGCGGCGTCGAGCATGGCTCGGTAGGTCTCGGGTGTGGCGATGGGCATTCCGGCTCCTATGAGGTTCTCCCCCGAACATAGCGTTGCCCGTCGACACTGCTCAGCGGCGTGCCGGCGCCAAAGTTAGAATGATGGGATGCCAAGTTCGAGCGACCGCTCCGTCAGCTTGGGAGTGGTTGGGTTGGGATGGTGGGGCGGCGTTCTGGCGAGCGCCGCCAAGACGACTGGTGTCATTGAGATAGCGCGCTGCTTTGCCCGAAGCGGGCAGGCAAGAGACGCCTTCGCCACCGAGCACGGCTGCACGCCCGCCGCTTCGCTCGACGAGCTACTCGGATCGGATGTCGATGGTGTCGTCATAGCAACTCCCCACACCACCCATGCCGACCTCGTGGTCGCCGCGGCGCGGGCCGGAAAGCACGTGTTCGTTGACAAACCGCTCACGATGACCGTGGCCGAAGCCGACCGGGCCATCGATGCGACCAACGATGCCGGGGTGGTGCTCCAGGTCGGTCACAACCGGAGACGTCAGCCGGCCAACAGGCGAATCAAGCAGGCATTGGACGACGGCGAGCTCGGTGAACTGCTGGCGGTGACCTCGACCCATGCTGCCCCCCTGCTCTTCAACCCCAACTTGGCCCCGTGGCGACGAGCGCTGGCGGAGTCCCCGGTCGGTGGGATGGCTGCTCTCGGCATCCACCAGATCGACAACTTCCACTTCCTGGCCGGGTCGATCGCCGCAGTGCTCGCCGACAGCACCCGGCTGCTCCCCGAAGGCGAGGTGGACGACACCACCATGATCTCGCTCCAATTCGAGAAGGGCGCCCTGGGTCACCTCTTCACGTCGATGGCCACCGGGCCAGCCGTCGAGTTGACCGCATTTGGCACCGGGGCGATCGCCCGCAACACAGGTGACGGTGCCAGATTGACCTTGCAGTCACGCGGTTCGACCGAGCAGACCGAGTTTTCGCTCGACCCGTTCGACACCGTGGCCGACCAACTCAGCGAGTTCGCCGCGGCGATCCGCGGGGAGATCCAACCGGAAACGGACGGCATAGAGGCGCGGCGAGCGGTCGCCGTTCTCGAGGCAATTGTCGAAAGCGCCGGCACCGAGCGTTGGGTGGAGGTCGTCTACCCCTAGGCGTTGGCCTTGGCCACCAAGGTCGTCATCGGCGTCGCCGCGGAATCTCGTCTTCGTTTCACGTCGGCCGCGAAGAAGAAATGCTCGGCACGGACCGCCGTCCGGGTGAAGCCGACCACCCGGCCAGCCTTGTCGAAGTCGAGCGCGCTGACTTGGACGACAGGCGTCCCCGGGTTCAGCGCGAGGTGCTCCGCCTCGGCCACCGAAGCACCGGAAGTCTCAATCTCCAGCTGGGAGCTGATTATCTCCACTCCATACTTGGCGGCCAACTGCTGAACGATGTCCGGCCCGCCCGGTTGGAACTCAGGAGGAGCACTCACCGTGAGCGTCCCTTGAATCCGGAGGTACATCTGGCTGAGCGCCACCGGAGTCTCGTGGAGGTCGTGGGTCAGGGCCAACTCCCATACCTCATCTCTCGGCGAGAGCCCGAGGAGCTTTCCCAAGTTTCCACCGGCAGCCGAGCGACCAGCCTTGATGATCTTGCCGAGACGAAGCGGCTGCGAGCGTCGCGCGAACCAGCTTCCAGCGGCGTCGACCGCCTCATATGCGAACTTGGGCCCGACCACCAGCGTCCCCTTGCCCTTGACCCGGAGCACCCTCCCCTCCCCTTCGAGGAGGTCGAGCGCTTTGCGGGTCACACTCCTGCTTATCCCGAACATCTCGGTGAGCGTGCCTTCGGCCGGAATCAGTTCGTCGACCTGCCACGTCCCACGGTCGATCGCCTCGCGCAAAATGTCGGCGAGCTGGTAGTAGAAGGGGACCGGGCTGTGATGATCGATGGGGCGCATCCCTCCGGAAATCAGGCCACTCACTGACCTTCTCCTTACTCAATAGGCGAAGCAAAAACGAGATGATATCCTCGCATGCTAGGACAACACGTCAGCTCATCGGGAGGACCGACTCGATGCTTCGTCACGTCGCCATGTTCAAATGGAGGGATGGGGTCACCCAGGACGAGAAGGTGGCTGCCCGTGACTCGCTCGCAGCGCTCAAGGGGACCGTGCCCTCCATAGTCGAGTACACAGTCGGTTTTGACATCGAGCGCAACCCGAACAACTGGGACATGGTGCTCGTGGCCGACTTCGAGGACGTAGCCGGTCTCGAGGCATATTTCGCTCATCCGGTGATGAACCGGGCATCGGACCTGGTGGCCTCGGTCACCCAAAAGGACATCACGGCCCGGGTCCAGTTCCACTTCTGACGGATCGGAGAGCCCCTTGGCCGTCATCGACATCCACAACCATGTGACGCCGCGCGTCTTCGTCGACGCCATCGAACGGGATGGCCAGTGGCACAGCCTCGGACCCGACGTCGGCGAGCTCCACATACCGAAGTTCAGCATCAGCGCCGAAGACCGGCTAGCCGAGATGGATGCGATGGGTGTCGACATCCATGTCCTCACCATCAACACCGGCTTCTTCCGCTACGACCTGGCGGCCGAGGTCACCACGGAGATCGCCACCGACTGCAATGCGGCGCTCAAGGAGATGATGGACGCCTATCCCGATCGATACCTGGGGCTGGCATCGGTGCCGCTCCAGGACGTCCCCACGGCCATCGAGACTATGGCCTCAGCCATGGGAGACATGGGCTTCAAAGGGATAACCATCGGTGACCACGTCAACGGGGTCACCCTCGATGACAGCCGGTTCTACCCGTTCTGGGCCGCGGTCGAGGAGTTGGGTGCCGTGGTCTTCTTCCACCAGGCGAGCTCGACCGTCGTCGAGCACCGGACCGAGCGGTACGGCATACCCAACGTGATCGGCAACCTGACCGAGAGGGCAATCACCTTCGCCACGCTCGTTTACGGCGGGATCATGGACCGGTACCCAGGGCTCAAACTGTGCCTCGGTCACGCCGGCGGGTATACGGCATTCGGCGCTGCCCGGATGGACAAAGGCTGGAAGGCGGGCGCCTTGGAGAACATGCCGGAGTTCGACGACTCTCGCACCTTCCTCGAGCATGCCCCCAGCGAGTACCTGGGCCGGTTCCATTACGACTCGTGCACTTACACCGAGGCCACGCTGCGATTCTTGATCGACATGGTCGGAGTCGACCAGGTCGTCCTCGGCACCGATTACCCGGCGCCGATGTTCCTCGACGACCCGGTCAACTGGATCAACGGCCTGGGATCGCTCACTCCCGAGGAGAAGGCGGCGATCCTCGAACACAACCCGGCTCGCCTGCTCGGTATCTAGGTCGTGACGGCTCCGGGGGAGAGGCGCGGGTCGCTGCTCTGCCGCTTGGCCTCCATCTCGTTGAACACCTCGAGGATGTCCGCTTGGAGGCCGGCCACCTCCCGATCGGTCTGGAGCCGCGGGTAGGGGAGGTCGATGGCGATGTCGGCGTAGTTCCGGCCGCCGTAGGCGACGATGATGATCCGGTCGGAGAGCTGCACCGCCTCCAAAACGTCGTGGGTGACGAAGAGCACTGTCTTGCGGGTACTCTGCCATATGGCCTGAAGCTCTTCGCGCAACGAGCGCGCCGTGATGGCGTCGAGATGGCTGAAGGGCTCGTCCATGAGCAGCAGGTCGGGCTCCACCGAGAAGGCCCGGGCGATACCGACCCTTTGCTGCATCCCGCCCGAGAGGTGGGCCGGGTACATCTGCTCGAACCCGCGTAGGCCCACCATGTCGAGGTACTTGGAGACGCGCTCTCGGTTCTCGTCGGACTTGTCGCGGTGGACGTACATCAGGTTGTCGATCACGGTGCGCCATGGGAGCAGCCGCGGGTCCTGGAAGACGTAGCCGAGCGTCGCCGGGGATCCGTCGTCCGCTTTGACCAGGACCGAACCGGAAGTCGGCGTTTCCACGCCCGACACGATGTTGAGGAACGTGCTCTTGCCACAACCCGACGGGCCGACCATCGTCACGAAGGTTTGGCCGGATAGCTCGAACTTCAGCCCGTCGAGCGCCCTCACCGTCGGCTGATTCTTCGTCGGCGGGGGGAACTCCTTGACCACTTTGTTGGCTTTGAGGACCGCCACCTCAGAACTCCTCTATCGCGTCCATCGGGATGCTTTTTGCCGCCCCGAATTCACCGACCGACTGGCGCCATTTGTGGACGGTCTGGTCGATCCTCTCGATGATCCCGCGGTCGACGATGATCACAACCACCAGTACGACTATTCCCCAGGCCATCAGCCCGTTGTAGTTGGCCGCCGACTGATACCAGTCGCGGGCGCGGAACCCGGCACCTTCGTTGCTCCCAAACCACTCGACCAAAACGACGCAGCCCCAAGCGGCCACGATCGCCAGCCTGATCCCGGCGATTAGGGCACTCGCCATCGAAGGCAGCGCCAGATGACGCATCCGCGTCGAGCCCGGGACGTCGAAGGCGTCGGACATGTCCCTCAGCTCGCGGGGTATGGAGAGGCTCCCTTGGAGGACATGGACGATCAGTCCGGGGGTGGCCGAGACCACGGCGCAGAAAACCGGCGCCCTGATTCCGAAACCGAACCACATGACGCCCAAGAGAGCCCACATGTAGGCCGGCATGGCCAGGCCGACAGTGACCAGGTCGGTGAAGTAGGCCTGCACCCGCCACCAACGACCCATGGCGTACCCCAGCGGGACACCGATGAGGATGATGAAGATCAGCGACAGAGCCGTGCGGTTGATCGAGACCAGGAGGTTCGTAACCAACTCGTTGTTGAAGAAGCCCCACTCGCCACGGTCGAAAGGAGTCTGGAACTCCTGGACCAGGATCTGGATCGTCTCGACCGGTGTCGGAAACCGAGCGCTGAGCTGGCCGGCCAGTTGCCACAGCAGCAGCAGGAGGAGCCGGGACGTCCATCTCGCCACGCGGTCGCGGCGGAGGAAGGTGAGCACGCCGTTCCCCGTATTGGCAGTCTGTTGGCTGGTGGTGGCGGTGCTCGTCATGGTCAGTAGCGGAGGATGTCCTCGCCCCGCTTGAGCCGGTAGCGGAACACCCACCTCTCCAGCCTCATCAGGACGACTCGCTCGATGACCACCACGAAGATCACGAAGAACATCATCCAAGCCAGCATGTCGGTCACCGAGAAGCCCTGGAAGGCCTTCCGGATCTGTACCCCGACCCCGGTGGTACCGCCGAATGTCTCGGCCAGCGCCGCCAGCTTCCATGAGGCGGCGAACGAGGCGCGCGAACCGGCGAAGAGGAACGGTGCCAGCGACGGGATGACGATGTGCCGCATCGCGGTCTGGGTCTTCAGCCCATATGCGCGGCTCATCGAGATCAGGTTTCTATCCACACCCTCGACCCCCGCGGCCACGTTGAGGGCGATCACCGGCAAGACCAAAAGCCCGACCACGAACGCCGGGCCGGCATCGCCAATGCCGAAGATCAGCAACCCGAGGATGGCGTAGACGATCAGCGGGACGTTCGCCGCCAGGTAGATGAAATCGAAGAAGAAGTTCTTGGCATACCGGTAGCGCCCCATGAGGATCCCGATCGGCACGCCGATCACGAGGGCGCCGAAGAAGCCATAGAGCGTCTTGCGGAAGGTATCCCAGAAGTTGACGAACACCCAGCCCGTCGGGATGTTCTCCGCCTCGTCGCCGAAGATGTAGTCGCCCATCCGCTCCGCCACCTCGACGGGACCAGGAAGGAGGTCGAACTCGGTCCTGGTGTATCCCGAGACGATCTGCCAGACCACGAGAAAGCTGATGGCCCCCGCCACCGAGTAGGCGACCGGCTTCCAACGGGCGGTTCCCGCCCGTCGCGGTCCGACGGGCGGAACTACCCGAGTCTGCTCGGAGGGCGCCGTCTCGGGGATGGTGGGAGAGACCATTGTCGCTCCGAGAACCTTGGTGTCACGACGATGGTAGGAGGCAGGTCTCCTCGCCGGACTCGGGATCGATGCATGCGTGGAGCGGGGCGGTCGTGCCCTCGGGCACCACCCCTCCGCTGATGAGCAGGTCGGTGACCTGTGCCTCCCCCTCGATCCACGCCTCGTCCAGGTAGACCGTATCCACGAACTCGTTGAACTGGGTGTCGTACCAGTCCTTGAGGAAGGCCAATTCCTCGTCGTTGGTGTACCCGAAGTCCTCGGGATACGCCTCGAGGATGGCATCGCGGTTCTCGGCCCACTCCTGGAGGCCGCGGTCCCAGACGCTGAGGAAGAAGGCGACCTCCTCGGGGTGCTCGTCGTACCAACTCCTGGTGACGACGAAGTTGTTGCTGTTCATGCCCTCGTGCCCGGGGACGTATTCCGTGCCGTAGAGCTGGGATGCGGACTGCGTGTCGTAGAGACCGGTGATCTGCTCCTCCATGAAGTACGGGATGGAGTTGTAGATCGAAGTCACGCCGGCGCACAGGTCACCGCTGAGCACCAGTTCCGGTGCGGTGTTGAAATCGGTGATCGCCATCTGCAGGTCTTCGGGGCCCTCGCCCAATGTGCGCCCATGGAGGTCCTGTGCCAGGGCGATCCAGACGATCGTCGAGCCGCTGAATGACTCGACACCGACCGAGCAACCCTGCTCGAGATCGTCGAACGTGGCGTATCCCGAGTCGGCAGCGACCACGACGATATCCTTGGCCTTGTTGTACTTGCCGATGGTCACCGTCTCGACCTCTGTCTCGACCTCGAGCACCGGCGTCTCGTAGCTCCCAGTGGAGACGATGTCGGCGTGACCACCGGCGAAGAAGGCGAACTCGTCCTCCGACTCGTTGCGCTCGATGGTCATCCCCGACTCCTCTTCCATCTCGGCGAGGATCCCCTCGTCCTCGAGCCAGTTCCACACCGGATCCGGCGAGAAGACAAACCGCATCGAAGCGCCCGCTTCAGCCTGGGTGCCATCACCCCCGGTCGTCCCGCCGCATGCCGCCAATGTCACCAGCGCCAGAAGAGCCAAACCTGCCCGATGTCTCATGGGGTCACCCGCCTCCCGAGGTCGAAGCCGAGCTAACATGATGGGATGATAGCTTACGGGCTGTTGGCGCGGCGGCTGAACCCTTGTCGGTGATCGGCACCCCGTTCAGCGAGCACGAGGGGAGAGCCGGACCCCCCGACGGTCGTCTCTATCCGCGCTTCATGGGGCCACCCACCTTCGCTCGGCTACCGAGGGTTGACCAGGTGCAGGACTGGGACGTGGCCATCGTGGGAGCGCCTTTCGACATCGGCACCAGTTACCGACCCGGAGCCCGCTTCGGCCCTATCGGGATACGGCACGGGGCCCGCACCCTGCGCAACTGGCATCCCGACCTCGAGATCTACCCGTTCGGGTCGCAGCAGGTGGTCGACGCCGGTGACATCGCTTGCAGCACCTACGTGATCGATGACGCCATCGTGACGATCGAAGCCGCTGCCGACGAGTTGTCGCAGGGACGGATCATCACATTGGGCGGGGACCACACGATCGCCTACCCGCTGCTGCGATCGGTCAACAAGAGGTATGGGCCGGTGGCATTGGTTCATTTCGACGCCCATGTCGACACCTACGACACGTACATGAGCGCGGCGTATACCCACGGCACCCCGTTCCGCAGAGCCGCAGAAGAGGGCCTCTTCGTGCCGGGCCATTCTATGCACGTCGGGATTCGGGGGTCGAAGTACGGGCCGGAGGATCTGGGTGAGGACGCCGGCTTCGGCTTCACGGTGATGGGGACTTGGGAGATCGAGCAGATCGGCATCGACGGGTACGTGACCCGGATCCGGGAGCAGGTCGGGGACCGACCGCTCTACCTGTCGCTCGACATCGACGTCCTCGACCCGGCGTTCGCCCCCGCGACCGGGACGCCGGAGGTCGGCGGGTTCTCCACCCGGGAGTTGATGGGGATCCTGCGTGGGTTACGGGGTGTCAACCTCGTGGGGGCAGATGTGGTCGAGGTGGCACCCGCCTACGACCATGCCGATGTCACCTCGATCGCAGCAGCCAACATCGTCTACGAGATGCTGTCGCTGATGTGTCCGTGATTGAACTCAGCGCTTGCGACCGAAGGCAAACCAGGAGAGCGGCCCGACCCAGTTGATGAAGGCCAGCGCTCGCCACATCCCCTTTGACCCGTTGATCTCCGAGTCGCGCCGCCGTCCGATGTCACGCTGCGCTGCGATCAGCAGCCCCAACTGGATCACTCCGAGCACGATCATCGCTGCCTTCTGCCCGGTGCTGAAGTCGTTCCAGGTCTTCTTCTTCTTGCTATTCGTCACCCGGCCCTCCGATCCTCGCTTCCCGTCACGGTGTCGGCACGTTTCCGACGCCATGTTGCGGAACCCCGCCGATACGCTCCAGGTATGTCCACCATGGCTCGCAGCCGCACCAAGCGGGCTATCTACCTCGGGCTGGGGATTTTTATGCTCGCGATAGGCATCGTAGGTGTATGGCTTCCGCTGATACCCACCACCGGCCCTGTACTCCTCGCCGCCTGGTGCTTTGCTCGATCCTCGGAGCGCTTCGACCAGTGGATGCTCAACCATCGGGTGTTCGGGCCCATCGTCCGCGATTGGCGCTCCGGCGCCGGGTTCACCGTGCGAGCCAAGGTCATCGCCGTGATCGCCTTGGCCGTCACCTTTGGGGTATCGATCGCTTTTGTCGTTGACAACCTGGGTGTCCGTATCGGGTTGGCGGCGCTCGGCCTAGCCCTGGCCGTCTTCATAGTCAGCAGACCGACCAAGCCACGCAACGCCGAACCCGACCCGGCCGCCGCCGACGATGTCCCTTCGGCTCAGCCCGAGATCAGCCCGTAGCCCAACCTGAGGTGGGCCATCCCTTCGACCCGCCTCATGTGCGTCGCGCTGCGGCGGAATCGGACCGCCAGTTCCTCATGGTCCACCCCCTCGGCGCGCAAGGTCAGCACCCGCCGCTCCAACGGGCTGAGACCTTTGCCGTGAACCTTCGCCCCGCTGCGCGGCCAAGTCGTCCAGGCCACGATCCGTTCGACGTGTTGCGGGCTGCGGCGGATCCGCCGGGCGATGTCGTCGTTGCTCAGCCCTTCGTCGCGCATCCGCAGCACGACCCGTTCCACCGGCCGCAACTGGTTCCGGTCCATCCTGATGCCTCCCATGTGCCGCTATCCGGACGGTAGCGGGGACGGGAGTCAAGCGTGGATGCGGATCACGCCTCCGGTGCCCCCCCGGCCACGCTCTGCAGGATGACCACCTCTCCCTCCGGGCCGACCGGCCGGTCGAGTTGCTCCCGATCTCTGATCCCCTCCCCGTCGGCGAATAGCAGTACGTTGGGTCGCAGCCACCCGCTCTCGTCGAAGAGGTGGACGCGCAACTCGGGGTGACGCTCGAGGAGAGCCGACACGACCTCACCGGCATTGGTCGCTTCCACCTCGAGGGTGCGGTCCACCCCCGCCAAGTCGGCGAGCATGCGGGGCAGCCGGACGTGGGCCACCAGGTCAGGCGGTCTCGACGGCGACGGCGAGGATTCGTGGCAGGGTCAGATCGAGGTTGAACCAACTATCTCCCGCGTCCTCGCTGACGTGCAGCGTTCCCGCGGTGGTGCCGAAGGCGATGGTGCCCGCGCCGTCGCCGACCATGGCGCCACGAAGGACGCCGGTATAGACGGGGTACTCGGGGAGACCCTTGCCGGCCGGTTGCCAGCTGTCACCGCCATCGGTGCTGAGGTAGGGACTGAGCCGGCCACCTGTTGTGCGGTTCTCGCCGCCTTCGAGCGGCATGACGAAGATACGACCTGAACCGGCGTCGCGCACCACGGGAAAGCCGAAGGTGGCGGGGAGTCCCTCTTCGATCCGCTCCCAATGGTCGCCGCCGTCCGCCGTGCGGTATACCCCCATGTGGTCTTGGCGCCAGATCGTGTCGGGTTGGGCCGGATCGGCCGCCAAGCCGTGGACGCAGAAGCCGATGTCGGGGGCCCGCTCGTCCGGGGCGGCCTTCTCCACTCCCTCGTTGAAAGGAGCCCACGTTTCGCCGCCGTCCTCTGAGCGAAACACTCCAACGGCAGAGATGCCCACCCACATCCGACGGTGTTCCTCGTCGGAGAGGAGCCGATGGGCGCAGAGACCGCCAAAGCCGGGTTGCCAGTGCTCCCTGGTGGGGTGCTCGTTGAGTCCCTCGACCGCCTCCCATTTCTCGCCGTTGTCGCTGCTCTTGAACAGTCCCGCCTCGTCGACGCCTGCCCACAACTCGTCGCCGAACCGCTCCAAGGTCCAAATCTGGTTGAGTTTGCGCCCGAGACCCTCGGGGTAGGCGGGCCCTTCTGGGAGCTGGCTCCAGGCACCATCGTCACCGCGGCGATGGATCGATGTCCCGTACCAACTGCTGCCGGTGGCCAGAAGGGGGTTGCCGTCAGAGTCGCTCCCGAAGGCGGTCACCTCCCAGCCGGGGAATGCCGGCTCGCCGAACTCCCAGCGATCACCCGACCCCTCGGCGAAGAAGGCCCCCTTGACAGTGCCGATTGCGATTCGGACCATTTCCATCCCTTGTCCTCGAAGTCGGACCGAAGCTAGTCGGCCCCTGAAGTGGTGCCAGACGACGCCGGTATCATTTCCAGCCCCCTAGGCGGGCCATCAATGCGCGGCGACGAGGCGGACATCAGGTGGTTCGACGAGGAGGGCGATCTCTTCCCCCGCCTCTGGCATCACGATCCGGCGCGCCGCTCCTCGCTCGACTTGCTCCCAGGCGGCCGGCTGCTCGCAAGGCTCCGAACCGAGTCGGATATCGCCAGCGCAACGCTCGTTCTGAGCCGGGGGCGGGAGGCGACCGGGGTGGAGATGACCCGATGGGGCGAGGACGGGGCCAACCGCTACTGGCAAGCGGTGCTTGCCCCCGAGGAGCGGACTATTCGCTACAGCTTCGCCCTCCGAACCATGGCGAGCGAAGCCGTCTACTTGACACGTTCCGGCGTCTCCAACGCGGTGGAACGGCTCGATCGCTGGGAGGTCGACCTCGATACCCGCACCGTCTTCGATGTGCCCGATTGGGCCCGTGGCGCGGTGATCTACCAGATCTTCCCCGACCGCTTTGCCAACGGTGATCCCGAGAACGACCCCGATGGCATCGTCCCATGGGGAGAACCCCCCCACTGGCTTCGCTTCCAGGGCGGTGACCTCGACGGTGTGGTCCAGCGTCTCGATCACATCGAGCGGCTGGGGGTGGACGTGCTCTATCTCAACCCGATCTTCGTCTCACCGTCGACCCACGGTTACGACACGATGGACTACCGCAACGTCGACGACCGCTTCGGGGGGAACGACGCCCTCCGTCGGTTGGTGGCGGCGGTTCACGAGCGGGGGTTGCGGATCATCCTCGACGTGTCCTTCAACCACGTCCATCCCCGGTTCTTCGCCTTTGCCGATGTTGTCGAAAAGGGCGGGGCTTCTCCTTACAGCGACTGGTTTGTCGTCGCCGAGCACCCACTCCGGATCCGTCACCGTCCGCACCTGACCGAGCGTCTCAGCCGCGACCCGGATGGCTACCGGGAGTATGTGTCGCGGCTGGCGGCGCAGACCGGGATCCCAGTCGAGGAGATCGACGACGATGGACCGCTCTCCGAGCCGACATACGAGGCGTGGTACGGGGTGGCCACCATGCCCCGGCTCGACGTGGGCAATCCCGATGCCCGTGCCTATGTGCTCGAGGTGGCTACCTCGTGGCTCGAGGAGTTCGACATCGACGGGTGGAGGATGGACGTCGCCCGCTACGTCGACGATGATCTCTGGCCGGAGTTGCGCCGGGCGGTGCGTGAGGTCCGACCGGACGCCTACCTGCTGTGCGAGGTGATGGGGGACGCCGGCCGTTGGCTGGAGGGCGATGCCTTCGACGGGACCATGAACTACACGTTCCGCGACCTGGCGGTGCGCTTCTTCGCCGAGAGGTCGCTCGATGGCGAGAGGCTGGTGGCCGGACTCACCCGGATGTTGGCCGGTTACCCCGTGGCCGCCATCGATGCGAGCCAGAACCTGCTCTCCAGCCACGACCGGCCCCGTTTCCTCCACCTGTGCCGCGGTGATCTCGGCCGGCTGCACGCCGCCACCATCTTCCAGATGACTATGCCAGGTGCTCCAGGGATCTACTACGGGGACGAGGTGGGTATGACAGGAGGCGACGACCCCGGCAGCCGTGGCACTTTCCCATGGGATGACGAGGGGGCTTGGGACCGGCGCCAGCTGGCGATCACCGCTGAGCTCGGCGCGCTGCGCCGCCGGCAGCCGGCGCTGCGGCATGGCGATTGGACGCCGTTGTGGCGGGAGGGCAACGGGCTCGCCTACCTTCGCACCCACGAGCGGGAGCGGGTGGTGGTGGCGCTCACCAGGGGGGAGGCGCCACCACCGATCCGTCTCGAGCTGCCCGATGCCCGGCCCGAGATCCTGTGGGGAAGCGGGACCGTGACCGCTGGGTCGGACGGGATGGTGGTCGAAGGGCTGGAGCACTACGGCGGCCTGGTCGTTCGGATATGAGACGCTCAGCGGCTCAAGGCCCGCTCCAGGAACCGGCGGACGCCTCGCACCACGGCGGCGGTGCGAAACGAGGCGATGCTGTCGAACCCGTGGGTGGCGCCACCCACCTCGAGGTAGACAACCTCGCGGGTTGAAACGGCGCGCAGCGCATCGGCGAACTGGATGCTCTCCGCCACGGGGATCAGCGAGTCGTTGGCGCCGTGCACCACCAGGAACGGCGGAGCCTGGGGTCCCACCTGGTCGAGTGGCGATGCCAGATGGAATGCATCGGGATCCTCGGATCGGTGGCGTTTCATCAGGTCGCGCGATATCAGCGGCCAGTCGTCTCGGGTGCGATTGCGGTTGAGCAGGTCGTATACGCCATAGAAGACCGCCGCCGCTTGCACCGAGGTGTCGTCTCCCTCGAACCCGGGCTGGTATCGGGGCTGGCCAGGTGTCAGCGCCATCAGGGCGGCGAGGTGGGCGCCCGAGGACCCTCCCGCCACCGCTATCGCTCCGGGGTCGGCACCGAGATCACCGCCCTGGTTTCTCATCCAGGCAAGGGCACGTTTCAGACCCAACAAGTGCTCGGGGAAGGTGGCCACCGGGCTGAGCGGATAGTTCGGCACGACGACCACCCAACCCGCCTCGGCCAGATGGTGGATCAGGGGTCTTCCGGAGCGGCGCTTGTCACCGTTGCTCCAACTGCCCCCGTGGACGTAGAGCAGCGCCCGGCGCGGGCTGGCGGCGGGCGTCTGGGGGCGGTAGACGTCGAGGGTGTACCCCGGCGTGTAGGGGATGTCGTCGAGGCGCTCCACTCCAACAGGTAGGTGGTATGGCCAGCCGGTCATCGTCTGGAGCCAATGGGGCTTGGGCCGGCCGCTAGGGGGACGCACCGTGGCAGCGCCCGGTCCCGGGGAGCCGCCGAGGGTGGCTTCGGCGGCCACACCGGTGCGAGCCGCCGTGGCCACACCTACCCCCGTTCCCAGCACCGCCGTCGTCATGAGACCCAGGGCGAGTTTTCCCAACGGGCTTCTGCCACCCCCTGCGCCCAGATAGCCGGCGGTGACGCCCACCTGCACCATGAGACGCAGCGGCGCCAGCTCGGATGCGAAGAGGGTGGGGAACCACGGCGGCCTCGCCCACCATGGCCGATGCGTCGCCGGGGGGCGGAGCGTGTTGACGGTGTTCAGCACCGACAGGGCTGCGAAGAGGAGGAAGATCGCGGTTGGCACCGGCTCCAGTATGCGACCTTCACGGACGGTCTAGGCGGCCCCCTGGCCGCGCACCTCGTCAGTCAGTTGCCCGGACCAACTCCGATTCGATCTCGATCCGGATTTTCTTGGAGACGAGGCGGCCGCCCTCGACTGCGCGATTCCAGGTCAGACCCCACTGCTCGCGGTTGAGCTCGGTGGCGCCCTCGAAGATCGCACGGGTGCCTCCCCGCGGGTCGGGCATCAACCCAAGGAAGCTCACCCCCAGCTCGACAGGGCTGGTCCGATCGCGCACTGTGAGGTCTCCGATCACCTTCCAGCCGTCGTCGTCGCGAATGACAGAGGTGCTCTCGAAGATGAGTTTTGGGAAGCGCTCGACATCGAGGAAGTCGGCGCTGCGGATTTGGGCGTCTCGGTCGGGCGCACCGGTGTTGATCGAAATCGCCCCCAGCTCCACCCGGATTGCGGAGTCCTCCGGAGGATCGGCGATGTCAACGGTGACATCGAATTCTTCGAACCTGCCGCGCACCCTTTGCACCATGAGGTGGCGAGCCACGAAGCCGATGTAGGTACGGGCCGGGTCGGATCTCCAAGTCCCCGGTGGAGGAAGCACCTGCACACCGCTTGGCGACATGTCGTTTCTCCGTGCTCGTCGTGCTAGCGCCAACCGCGGTTCTACGCTGCGGATTCCGGCGGTCCGAGCAAACCGGCAGCCGGTATCGTGCGGTCGGTGGCGGACCAACTCCCTCCTCTGAAGCTCCGTGCCTGGCGTGGCTTTCTCGAGGCCCACTCCTGGATAACCAGGGAGTTGGAGCGGGAACTGCGGGAAGAGCGAGGACTGCCGCTGTCGTGGTATGACGTGCTCGTTCAGTTGAGCGAGGCGGGCGGCGACATGCGGATGCACCGGCTGGCGTCGTCGTTGCTGCTGAGCAGGAGTGCGACCACCCGATTCGTGGAGCGTCTCGAGCGCGCCGGGTTGCTGTTGCGCGACGGGGCCACGGACGATCGCCGCGGGACCGTCGTCCGGCTCACCGCTCAGGGTCGGGACACCTTGCGGGGGGCGGCCGGGGTCCACCTCAGGGGAGTCAAACGGCACTTCGGCGACATCATCAGCAACGAGGACGCCGAGTTCCTGGTGCGGCTCATGGCCAGGCTGGTCCCCGCCACCGAGGCGTGAACAGCCAGGGCTACTCGTATGCGATGGCGCTGAGGACATCGACCCGGGCAGCGCGGCGTGCCGGGAAGATGGCGGCTATGACCCCAGCCAACGCCGCCACCACCAAGGCCATTGCGATCTGAACCCAGGGGACGGCGAAGCTGGTGAGACCGTCCTCGGCCAGCGCTCGGACCACCGCCCAACCAAAGCCGATCCCCACCACGGCGCCGAGCAGGGTGCCGAACAAGGCGATGATCACCGATTCCCATCGCACCATGCGGCGCACCTGAGAACGGCTCATCCCCACCGCCCTGAGCAGACCGAGCTCGCGGGTCCGCTCGATCACCGAGAGCGAAAGCGTGTTGGTGATCCCGAAGAGGGCGATGATCACCGCCAGCCCGAGGAGGCCGAAGATCAGCCCGAGGAGTGCGTTCACACCGGACTCCGCCTGCTGGCGCAGCTCGCCCTGGTCGAGCACCTGCGCCTGGGGATAACCCTCGACCACCGCCTCCACCGCCTCTCGCCCCACCGCGGCGTCGACTCCGTCTGCCAAGCGGAGGTAGATGGCGGTGTCATCGGTGACACCGGAGAGCTCTTCGAGAGCAGCGACTGTCAGCAACCACTCCGCCTGGATCTGGTCGGCCTGCCACACGGCGACGACCTCGAGGTCGGTCTCCCCCGCCGCGGGGAAGGTGAGCCGCACGGTGTCGCCCATCGCCGGGCCGGCACCTTCAGTGACAGCCACCAAACCCGCGCCGAGGTCGCCGAGGTCACCCTCGACCGTCTCCACCCCCAACATGTCGATCAGACTCGGATCGACAGCGGCAACGAATAGGGTCTCGCCATCCTCGCTCTGGGCCACCGATGACTTGACACTGCCGAGTTGACCCACCTCGGGGAGGGCTTCCAACTCGTCGCCCAGCGTCGTGTCGAGTCCCCCAGTCGGTGGTCCGAACCCGGCGGCGGCAACGGCCAGGTCGAAGGTGAAGGTGCCCTCGAGGGCTTCGTTGATGGTGGCCCGAAACGAGGCTGCCAGGACGAGCGAGGTGGTCACGAGAGCGACACCGATCATCAGCGCAGCCCCGGTGGCTGCGGTCCGGCGTGGGCTCCGTCTGGCATTGCGCTCCGCCAGGCGGCCGGGGATCCCGCTGACGGCTCCGAGCGGTCCACCCAGCACCGCCACCGCCGGCCTTGCCAGGAGCGGGGAGAGCGCGGCCAGCCCGATGAAGAGGACGGCCACACCCGCCCCCACCAAGGTGATCGGGGTGAGGACTTCCTGCTCCACGAACAGCCCGACCGCAACGGCGGCGGCTCCGACAAGGGTCAAACCCAGCCCGACCAGTGGCCGGCCGGTGCTTTCCCGGCCCGACGGCTCCGCTTGGCGCATCGCCGCCACCGGCGGCACCCGGGCGGCGCGCAATGCCGGTAGTACTGCAGAGATGAGTGTGACCGCCAAACCGACGGCGGCCGCTACCAGGAGAGTCCTCGGCTCCACGACCAAGTCACCCTCGGGGAGCGACACGCCCAAGCCGGAGATCAGCCAACGCACCGCCACGGCGAGCCCCAGGCCGAGCGCCAGCCCGATCGCAGACGCCACCAGACCGACCACTGCGGCCTCGGTGAGGACCATGCGGGTTACCTGGCCGCCGTCGGCACCCACGGCGCGCAACAAGGCGAGTTCCTGGGTCCGCTGTGCCACCACGATCCGGAACGTGTTCTGGATGATGAATGTGGAGACAAAGAGCGAAATCCCGGCGAAGACGAGCAGGAAAGTGTTGAAGAAGCCGAGGGCTTCTTGGAACTGCGCCGCTTGCTCCTGAGCGACATTCTGTGAAGTGAGTGCCTCGGTGCCTTCGGGGAGCACCGATCCGATCCGCTCGACCAACTCGTCCACGGGCACTCCCGGGGCGGCGGCGACGTCGATGGTGTCGAGCTTGCCGACCGCGTCGAGCTGCTCCTGGAGCACGCCCAACTCGAAGAGGACGAATCCCGCTCCACCCAGCGAGTCCTGCTCGCCGAACCCGGCGACACCCACCACCGTCCATTGTTGCGGGCGACCCCCGAAGGCAAGCTCGACGCTGGTCGGGTTGTCGAGGTCTGAGGCGAGCGCGGCGTCGATGACCACCTCACCAGGCGCCTCTGGTCTCCTACCGCTGCGAAGCTCGAAGGGGCCCGGCCGATCGGTCTCCGGCCAGGAGAGCGCCAGCGTCGGCGGGCCGAAGCCACCGGTTGGCTGGCTCTGGTTGACCACCTGGACGACGCCGCCGACAGATCCCCAGGCCTCGTCCACTCCCTCGACCGCCTCGATCTCGTCGAGCAGGTCGTCGGGGAGCCGGACCGGCTCGGCCACCAACTCGTCGAGCTCCTGCGTGGCCCTGACGGTGACATCGCTCCCGGCGAATGCATCGGTGAACAGGTTGTCGAACGCCCGCCCCAGGGTGTCGGTGAATACGAAGGACCCGACGACAAAGGCGACTCCAAGCACCACGGCGAGCGTGGTCAAGGCGAAGCGCAGCTTGTGGCCGAGTAGGCCCTTCCAGGCGACGCGCAGCACGGATCAGCCGGCCGGGCTTGCCGCCGGCTCGGCCCTCTCGAGTTCCTTGATCCGGTCGAGAACCGACTCCCGCGAGGGTTGGGCGAGCTCGTCCATCACCCGGCCATCCCCGAGGAACACCACACGGTCGGCGTAGGCGGCGGCGCTCGGGTCATGGGTGACCATGACGATGGTCTGCTCGAACTCGCTCACGGCGTGGCGGAGGAACTCGAGCAGCTCGGCTCCGGAGCGGGAGTCGAGGTTGCCGCTCGGCTCGTCGGCGAAGACGATCTCAGGACGGGAGGCGAGGGCACGTGCTGCGGCCACCCGCTGTTGTTGGCCGCCGGATAGCTCGGAGGGTCGATGGTCGAGCCGGTCGTCGAGCCTGAGGGTCGCCACGACCTGGTCGACCCAGGCCCGGTCGGGCTTACGGCCGGCGATGTCCATCGGGAGAGTGATGTTCTCTTCTGCGTCGAGGGTCGGGATGAGGTTGTACGCCTGGAAGATGAACCCAACCCGATCGCGCCTCAGCCGGGTCAGGTCGCGGTCGCTGAGGTCCCCGAGACGTTGGTCGCCGATCCAGACTTCGCCGCCGGTGAGCCAGTCGAGGCCGGCCAGACAGTGCAGAAGCGTCGACTTCCCCGACCCCGAAGGCCCCATGATTGCGGTGAACTCCCCCTTGCCGAACTCAACCGATACCCCGTCGAGGGCGCGTACCGCGGTTGCCCCCTCCCCGTACACCTTCACTGCGGAGACCGCCCGCGCCGCGACGTCCATGGCCGGGGCATCGTAGGAGGAGCCGGGTGCTACCACCGGGCTACCCTCGCCCGGCGATGCGACTGGTGATCGCCCGATGCACCGTCGAGTACCAGGGGCGGCTCAGTGCCACGCTCCCCTCGGCCGTGCGACTCATCATGGTGAAGGCGGATGGGTGTGTGTCCGTCCACGCCGACGGGGGTGCCTACAAGCCGCTCAATTGGATGAACTTCCCGAACGTCATCGACGAGGCGTCAGACCGTTGGTTGGTGAGCAATCCGAATGGTGAACGGCTCGAAATTGCGATCGAGGAGCTCATCTCGGACACGGTCGTCGACTTGGGCCCGGATCCCGGGCTGACCAAGGACGGGGTGGAGGCGCACCTCCAGGAGTTGCTCGCCGAGCACCCCGGCCAGCTCGAGCACGGCTTGGAGTTGGTCAGGCGGGAGTACCCCACAGACATTGGTCCGGTGGACCTCCTCTGCATCGACCTCGACGGGGTCATGGTGGCGGTCGAGGTCAAGCGCCGTGGCGATATCGACGGCGTTGAGCAAATCGCCCGGTACGTAGAGCGGCTGACCATGGACCGCCGGCTGGGAGGGGTGCGGGGGATGCTGGCCGCGCAATCGATCACCCCCCAGGCGCGGGTGCTCGCGGTGGCTCGCAACATCACATGTGTCGAGGTGGACTACGACCACCTGCGCGGCCTCGAGCCATCGACTCTCCGCCTGTTTTGACGTCCGACTTCAGTCTGCCGTCTGCCGTCTCTCTTTTCCGCATCGTCCTCCACGAGCCCGAGATAGCGCCCAACGCCGGGAGCATCATGCGGCTCTGCGCCAACACCGGTTGCACGCTCCACCTGGTGGAGCCGTTCCCCTTCGCCCTCGACGACGCCCGGCTTCGTCGCGCCGGACTCGATTACCGGGAGCGCGCGGTCGTCCGGGTCCATCGCTCCTGGGAGGACTTCCTCAACAAGGAGAGACCAGGACGGGTGATCGCCTTCACCGGGCACGCCTCCACGTCATACGCCGACATCTCATACGAGCTCAACGACGCTCTGGTGTTCGGCAAGGAGTCGGTTGGTCTGCCCGAGACTGTCCTTGTCGACCAGGCGGTTTCGGAGACGGTGCGAATACCGATGGCACCAAACGGCCGGAGCCTGAATCTTGCCAGTGCCGCCGCCGTCGCCGTATACGAGGGCTGGCGCCAGCTCGGGTTCCCGGGGGCCGCCGCGCCGCGGCGTTAAGCCGTCTTCCCGGAGAGCAGCCGCATAGCGACCGCCTCGGCCAGCACGCTGCGACGGAGATCCCCCAGATCGAGGCTCTCATTTGGCCCATGTGCGCCCGAAGTCGGGTCAGCAGCCCCGGTTAGCAGGATGTGAGCGTCGGGGTAGGAGTCGGCGAAGGCTGACACGAACGGGATGGTGCCGCCGACACCGATGTCCACCGGGTCGCGCCCCCACGCCGCCCGCATGGCCATGCGGAATGCCTGAGATGTCGCGTTGTCACCATCCAGGGAAATGGCCGCTCCCCTGGCCCCATCGAGGATCGTCACCTCTGCGCCCCAGGGGACTGCCGACTCGAGATGGCGGCGAAGGGCATCCGCTGCGGCATCGGGGTCCTGGCCGGGTGCGATACGCATGCTGACCTTGGCACGGGCAACCGGGACCAGTTGGTTGATGGCGCCCAGCACCGGCGGGGCGTCAACCGCCAGCACCGACACCGCAGGCCGGGTCCACAACCGGCTGGTGAGCCCTCCTTCTCCGATCGGTTTCACCCCAGGAACCACCCCGGCCTGCTCGGCAAGCTCCTCCTCTGTCAGGTCGAGTGGCTCGGATTCGCTCCCCACCAGACCGGGGATCGCCACGTTCCCCCTCTTGTCGTGCAGGGTAGAGAGGATCCGGGCGAGGCACATGATGGCGTCGGGGTAGACCCCGCCGAACTGGCCGCTGTGGACAGCAGACCGCAGGGTGCGCACCTCGACAACGCAGTCCACCAACCCCCGCAGCGACGTGGTCAAAGCCGGCTCGCCCACCCGCCAGTTCTCCGAGTCGGCGATGACGATGGCGTCGGCGGCGAGCGCCGAGACATGGTCGGTGAGGAAATGGCCGAGGTGGAGTGACCCGATCTCCTCCTCGCCCTCGAAAAGCACCTTGACACCAACCGGGGGCCTCCCGCCGTGGGCGAGGACGGCTCCCAGGTGGACTGCGATCCCGGCCTTGTCGTCGCATGAACCTCGGCCGTAGAGCCGGCCCTCCCGTTCCACCGGCTCGAAGGGATCGGTCTCCCATTCCTCGGCCGGTCCCGGCGGCTGGACGTCATGGTGGGCGTAGAGGAGGACGGTGGGCTGACCCGGTGGTGCGGGTATCTCGCCAAACACGGCTGGGTGGGCGCCCTCGATTTCGAGCAGCCTCACCCCCGAGAATCCGGCGGCGCCGAGCAGCGATGCTGCCGCCTCGGCGGAGCGGCGCACCTCGCCCGGGTCGAAACCGGGGCAGCTCACCGAGGGAATGCGTATCAGCGCTCCGAGGTGTGCGAGCACCGTCTCGAAACCCTCGTCTACGGCGGCGCTGAGATCCTTGTGATCGTCCATGGGGGGAGAGTACCCAGCCGTGGTCTACGGTCCCGGCGTGCTCGGCGCCGACAGACTCGAGGCCTGGGTGGAGGAGTCGCTGGCCGATTCCCCGCTCTATCTGCGATTGGGTCGCGTCGTGGTTGGCGACCGTCACCTGCTAGACCTCGCTGGGAATGCATCCCCGGGGCAACCCCCGCTGCTCCCCCTGTTCGCTGCCGTCCACTTCCTGCTCCTCACCGGGTCGGATCACCCACTGGCTGCCTACTACCCCTCGGTCGGTGGTGGATCTCCCCCCGACGACGATGTCGGGGCGGCCTTCTCCGACTTCTGCAAGAGAAACCGCGCAGAGCTGCTCGACCTGGGGAGAACCCGGCTCGTGCAGACCAATGAGGCGGCCCGTGCCGCGGTGCTGGTGCTCGGGCTGGGTGTCGTCGCCGCTCGAATCGGCGGGCCGGTGGGAGTTATCGAGCTGGGCGCCAGTGCCGGACTGCTGCTCCGTTGGGACCGCTACCGCTACGAGTACGGGTCAGCCGGGGCCCTAGGCGACGCCGGCTCGCTGGTGAAGATCAGCTGTGTTCCCAGGGGGCCGACACCGCCACTGGTCCCCGCCGTCATGCCCGAGGCAGCTTGGCGGGTCGGGATCGATCTCGACCCGGTGGACCTGTCCGATCCGCTCGCAGCCCGGTGGCTGGAGGCGCTGGTGTGGCCCGACCAGGACCAGCGCCGTCATAGGTTGTTGGCTGCTATCGATGTGGCACTTTCCCATCCGGTCGGTGTTATCGAAGGAGACGCCGTGGCCGAACTTCCAGGACTCATGTCCCAGTGCCCTGCAGAGACACCGCTGTGTGTCGTCCACTCAATGACGCTCAACCAGTTCTCACCCGAGTCGAGGGATGGTCTGGAGCGCGTGCTGAGCGGGGCGGGGCGTCCGGTGACGCGGTTGTGGATGGAGTGGATCGATGCACCCGGGCCGGTCCTAACACTCGTCGAGT
>DATADW010000248.1:0-10953 GCA_036258335.1 Acidimicrobiia bacterium | reverse complement strand
CGCTGACCCAAGTGAACCAAGCGCCGACAGCACCCGACTTTGACTGCGAGCGGTTCGGCACCGGGTTCCTCGGACAGCCGGTCAACACCGTCTCCAGCCTGGCCTTCGTTGCGGCCGGTGTGGCCATCATCGCCCGCAACCCGCGCCACCTCGTCTACGGGAGTCTGGTCGCCCTCAATGGCGCCGGGTCGGTGGCGCTCCATGGCCCTTACCCCCCGTGGGCCGACCTGGCTCACGACCTTCCTCTCGTGGCGCTGGCCGCCTACGTCGCCATGGACGCCGCGGCGGACCTTCGGGGAGCACCGCTCTCGGCGGCGTGGTGGGTGATGCCGGTGGTAGTCGCGGCGCCGGTGGTGGCAGTGGCCCCGGAGTGGGGGGATCTCGTTCAGGCCGGGTTGGCTGTGGTAGCGGTGGCCCTCTCGCTGCTGCGTGCCCGGGTCCGCCCGGCGCTACGCCGCACCATCCTCACATCGATGGCGATACTCGGTATCGGGGCACTGGTCGGGACGCTGACCCGGAGCGGTGCCCCTCTCTGCCGTCCCGACAGCGTGTTCCAAGGCCACGCCGTCTGGCACGTTCTCGCCGCGCTCGCCCTCTGGTTGCTGGCACCGGCGGTGGGATCGATCGGCCAGCCATCACGGTCCTAGCCAAGTTCGGCGGCGCGGTGTAGGAACGCCGCCATCTGGCCGCGCGTCACCGTATCGTCGGGGCAGTAGCCGAGGTGACCGAATGCGGACGACCATAACTCTGGCGGATGAGATCGCCTTGACTCAGGCGGTGGCTGTACGCCTCCGCAGCGATATGACCAGGATCACGATGCCGATCACCGCAAACACGACTGCGACGACGATCCCGGTGCTGCGCAGGCTGCCGACGAGCTGGTCGAGGATCACTCCGGCCGCTGCCTGACCCTCAGGGCGGGTGAACGCCTCGAGGATCCTGCTCTCCACCAATCGGATGGAGAGGCCGGTCAGGAGCAAGGCCACTACGGCGCCGAGGGCGACCCAGCCGATCATGGGGAAGCGGCGCACCGCCACGAGCACCGCAGCCAACATCAGAAGGACGGTGATCACCACCAGCAACCAGACGAGCCGGTCGAAGGTCCTAACCGCCGACTGGTAAGCGGCGAGGGTGTCGGCGTCCATCACCGTTATCTGCCCGAAGTCCGGTGGTAGCTCGAAGCCGAGAGCGGTCGAGAGTTTCTGGAGCGCAGCCCCGTGCTCCTCTCCCGGATCGATCGTCGGGATGGTCGCAGTGATCCCGAGCAGGTCCAGCCCGCGCTGGGCCACATTCCTCAACGCCTCGGCCAGCGGCGGCAGGAGGTTGATGGTGACTTTGCCCTCGGCGACAACGGTGTTGGGGAGCTCGTCGTAATCGCCGCGGAGCAGAGCGACGGCGCGTGGTTGTGCCCTTTCGGTCACTTCGACCAGCAAGTTCTCGAACTGATCGGAGCCTACGATCGCGTCGATGGCGCTGCGAAGTGCTCCCTCGACGGCGCCGGCGATGCTCGCTCCCAGGTTGTCGAGTGCCCCCGACAACCGCTGTTCGACGGCGGTTCGCACCACCCCACCCTGACCCACGTCCTGGCTGATCTCGTTGGCCACTCTCTCCTGGATGCGGTCCAAAGCGTCGTTGACCCTGGTCTCCGGATCGAGGGCGGTCACGACCTGGTCGCCCAGCCGGATGGCGAGCGCTCTATCCACTGCAGGGTCGCGCAATACCGGCTCGACCACCGCCATGAACCGGTCGGTGTCGAACAGCGTCTCGTGCACCCATACCGCCAAGGTGGACGCCACGACCCCCAACGAGGCGAGCACCAGCAAAACCCAGCTGATCGTGGTTCGAACGGGGTGACGAGGGGGACCCGCGGACTTAGCCGCCTCCAATTCCGACGAGAGCTTGGCGATCCTCGCCTCGAGCTCCTCCCGGGTCGGCTCGGTGGCAGCAACCGGCACGGCTGCCACTACCTCGGTGACATCTCCTGTCCCTCTCGACGCGCTTGGCGACGGTGGGGCGGCAGTCAGCTCGAGTTCGACCGGCTCTTCTGGTTGGACCGGCTCTTCCGGCTCGACTGGCTCTTCCGGCTCGACTGCCGACTCGTCCGGCTCGGTCGACTCGGTCGGCTCAACAGCCGGTGGAACCGGTTCGTCCGATCCGTCTTCGGGGGGCCGCTGATCCATCAGTCCGACATGTCTACACGAATGCGCTCGCCAGGACGTGGATCGCTCAGCTGGCTGGCTCCTCGACCCTGATCGGCCGATCTCTCTCCTCCACGCGGCCATCGGCGTGGAGGGCGAAGCGACCCGATGTGTGGTGGTGCACCGGCTCGCGGTTTGGCCATGGCCAGCCGCCGAACTCGGTGCTCCGGTAGTCGACCAGCGCCTGTTGGATCTCCTCGGCGCTGTTCATCACGAACGGTCCCATCTGGAACACGGGAGCACCAATGGGCTGGCCTTGGAGGAGCAGGAACTCGGCGGGGTCGGCCCGGTTGACGATGGGGATGTCCATCGTGTCGGCGAGCCGCACACCGATTCCGGCTCCGGCCGTGACCCCTCCGACGGTGACGTCGGACCCGAGGTAGCAGTGGAGCACCCGGTTCACCCCAGGCGGGGCGGCAGGGAGACTCCATTTTGCGCCGGGCGCCACCCGGATCAGCCAGATGGCGAGGTCCGAGCCGGGGTGCGATGCCCAGGAGTCTGGCGGCGGAGGAGGGGCACCATGCCCGTCGAGCGCGCCAGCGATGACGTCCACCGTCACCAACCCGCCCTCGGCAACCACCGTTGGGATCTCCTCTCCCCACAGCATGGAGAAGTGCGCCGGGACCATCTTCGATTGTGGTGGCAGGTTGAGCCAGATCTGGAAGAGCTCGAGCTCGTTGGTGCCATCCGCATGCACCAAGGGGAACATCTCGGAATGCTGGATCCCCGACCCGGTGGTGAGCCATTGCGTGTCGCCCTCGCCGTAGCGCGCCGTCGCCCCGAGCGAATCTGAATGGTCCACGTACCCGCGGCGCACGACGGTGACAGTCTCGAAACCGCGGTGCGGATGCTGGGGGAAACCGGGGACCTTGATCCCGTGGTACATGCTCCACCCGTCGCGATACGAGAAGTCGGCGCTGAGACGACGCCCGCCCAGTTCGGCCGCTGGGCCCTGCCACTCATTCCCCGCCGGGTAATGATCCACGTGGTGGACGGTCATGATGAACGGGTCGACCCCGATCCACGGCATCGAGAGCTCTACTAGCTCCAACACGGGTGTCACTTAGCCTCCAGCTGCGAGTTGTTGCAGTTTGCAACATCGACGCGCTGCCGGACCTTCCCGTTCAGCCGAAGCTCCCTATTAGCTGCAACCCAGGGAGTTCCCACAGTTGAGGCACTTGTAGCAGCTGCCGTTGCGGATGGTGATGTGGCCGCACACGTCGCACAACGGTGCGTCGCCCATCATGTCCTCCAACGCCGACTGCATGGCGCGGGTACCGGCCTCTGCCGCCGCAGCTACCGTCTGATGGCTTCGGACCGCCTGCGCTCCGGGGCCGTTTGACGCCAGATGGTTGGATGGCCGGCTGTCGGCGGACTGGCCGTCCACGAACGACGCCGCCTTCTTGAGGGCATCGACGTCGCGCTCGACGGCGTGATCGAACAGCTCGACCTGAAAGCCTGCCTCGGCCGCCATCCCCTTTGGCGGCTCGGGCAGGTCGCCGTCACGCTGTGGGGGCACCTGAGCCAGCTCATCCCTGTGGAGGTACTCGACGGCCAGCGCCCTGAATACATAGTCCACAATCGAATTCGCCATCTTGATGTTGGGATGACCCTCGATCATCCCCCGCGGCTCGAAGGTCTGGAAGGTGAAAGTGTCGACGAACTCGTCGAGCGGCACCCCGTACTGCAGGCCCTTGGAGACGGCGATGGCGAAACAGGAGAGTATCCCCCGAAGCGTGGCGCCCTCCTTGGCCAGGTCGATGAACAGCTCGCCGAGGGTCCCATCGTCGTACTCGCCGGTGCGTAGATAGAGCTTGTGGCCACCGATGCGAGCCTCCTGCGTCCATCCGGCGCGGCGCGCCGGGAGCAGGAACCTCGGCGGATGCATCCCCTGGGCGTACGCCTGGGTGGGGGAGAGGCCGGCGGGGATCCGTCCCCAGAGGATCTGCTTGTCGACCTGGTGCGCCGCCGCCAGCTCGTCGCTCTCCTCGTCGGACTGCCCGTCGTCGGAGCCGGCACTGAGCGGCTGGCTCGCCTTGGAGCCGTCGCGGTAGAGCGCCATGCACTTCACCCCGAGCTCCCACGACAGCAAGTAGGACTCTTCGATGTCCTCGATCGTCGCCTCGTTGGGGAGGTTGATCGTTTTCGATGTGGCGCCACTGATCAGCGGCTGCACCGCCGCCATCATCTTGATGTGGCCGGTGTGGTGGATGTACCGCTCACCGAGCCGGCCGTTCTTGTTGGCGGTGTCGAACACCGCGAGATGCTCCGACAGCAGATGTGGTGCCCCCTCGATCATCTGCGCCCCGCAGATGTGATCGGTCGCATCCCTGATCTGCTCGCGGGTGAACCCGAGCCCGCGCAACAGGTCGAAGTCGAACGACGTGTAGTCGTCCACCTCGAACCCGAGCCGTTGCAACGCCGCCTCACCTAGGACGAACACGTTGAAGGCATGGCGCAGCTCGAAAACCCCGCCGAGCGTGCCGTCGATCTGGTCGAGCTCCGCTTCGCTGAGGCCCTTTTCGCCCAGCGTCTGGCGGTTGATGTGCGGTGCCCCCTCCAGCTTCGAGGTGCCGATCACGTAGCGGACGATGTCCTCGATCTGCTGCTCCTCGTAGCCCAGCGTTCGTAGCGCCGGTGCCACCGACTGGTTGACGATCTTGAAGTAGCCACCGCCGGCAAGCTTCTTGTACTTGACCAAGGCGAAGTCGGGTTCGACCCCCGTGGTGTCACAGTCCATCTGGAGGCCGATGGTTCCGGTAGGAGCAATGCAACTGGACTGGGCGTTTCGGTAGCCGTGCTCCTCGCCCAGTTCCAGGGCGAGGTCCCAGCTGCTGCGGGCCGCGTAGAGCAGGTTGGCCGGAGTGTGCGCCGGGTCGATCCCCATGACATGGTGCGAAAGCCCCTCGTACTCGGCCTGGTCGGCGCCATATGCGGCCCGCCGGTGGTTGCGCATCACCCGGAGCATCGCCTCGCCGTTTTCGGCGAAGCGAGGGAACGGCCCCACTGCCGCCGCCATCTCGGCCGATGTGGCATAGGCGACACCGGTGAGGATTGCGGTCAGTGCGCCGGCGATGGCTCGGCCGGCGTCGGAGTCGTAGGGGATACCCGACCGCATCAAGAGGCTGCCCAGATTGGCGTACCCCAGACCGAGCGTGCGGTAACCGTACGAGCCCCAGGCGATCTCCTCGGAGGGGAAGTGGGCCATGGTCACCGAAATCTCGAGCACGATGGTCCACAGCCGGATGGCGTGCCGGTATGCCTCGACGTCGACGACGCCGGTCTCTTCGTCGAGGAACTTCACCAGGTTGATCGAGGCGAGGTTGCACGCCGTGTCGTCGATGAAAACGTATTCGGAACATGGGTTAGTTGCCCTGATTCGCCCGCCCGCGGGCGACGTGTGCCACTCGTTGATGATGGTGTCGAATTGGACACCGGGGTCGGCGCACGACCACGCCGCATCGGCGATACGCCGCCAGAGGTCACGGGCCTTGATCGTCTTGCGTACCTTGCCCGTCGTCCGCTCGACGAGCTCCCAATCGCCGTCTTCGATCACCTTGCGCACGAAGTCGTTGGGGACCCGCACCGAGTTGTTCGAGTTCTGCCCGGAAACGGTGGCGTAGGCCTCGCCGTTGAAGTCAGCCGGGTAGCCGCCATGTTGGATGAGGAGGCGCGCCTTGTCCTCCTCGATCTTCTTCCAATCGATGAAGGTTTCTATGTCGGGGTGATCGAGGTCGAGGATCACCATCTTGGCGGCTCGCCTCGTTGTGCCGCCCGACTTGATAGCGCCCGCTGCCCGGTCGCCGATCTTGAGGAATGACATCACCCCGGACGACTTACCGCCTCCCGAAAGTGGCTCGTTCTCGGCTCGAATAGACGAGAAATTCGAGCCAGTACCCGACCCGTATTTAAAAAGCCGCGCCTCTCTCAGCCAAAGGTCCATGATCCCGCCGGGGTTGACGAGGTCGTCGGTGACGGCATTTATGAAACAATTGTGGACGGCGACTCCGTTGGCGATGTACGACTCATCGCCATCGACCTGGAAGTTGTAGACGGTTCCGAAGAAGCCCTCTTTCGCAGAGCCCTTGACCCTATGAGCCACGTACTCGCCGACTCGCAGGATCTGCGCCTTGTATGCCCGCCGTGGCATGCCGCTGGCGGTGCGCCTGCCCACCACGACGTAATCGGCGGCCCTGAGTTCACCGGCCTGAACCCACTCGGGCTCTATTTGTGAGTGCGGATCGGACAGCAACGATCTTGCCGCTTCGGCGCGCACGGCGAGGATCGGATGGTTCGTGGTGGCGATGAGTGGAGATGCCGGAAGCTTGGCGATTTCGATGCGGACGAGGTCCTCGTCGACTTGTCGCTGCATCACATCTGTGACGGTGCGGTAGCGGCCTCGGTGCGTGAGAACCTCGTCTCCTGGCGCGATCTTCTCGATCGGCAAGAAATCGTCGCGGGTCGTGACGCGGGTTTCAGCCGGAAAACAGGCGTGCGGCGCGGGGCGGCTGTAGGCATCGGGGGAAGGGACCGCTTCCTCGGTCTCAGGGTCGATGAACCAGAAACCCTGAGCGGGGCCGGTGAGCCCGTATGCGTCGTGGAGCCCGGTGTTGAACCACTGGGGGCTGTTGGGTGAGGCGATCTGGTTGGCGAGCATGTACTTCAACTCGTCCTCGAAGGCGTCGGCGTCGGCTGCCGAGTCGAAGTAGCCGTTCTCCTCGCCCCAACGCCGCCAGGTGCCGGCGAGACGGTCGAACACCTGACGCGCCGAGGTCTCGGGGCCGGTTACCGGGTTGCCGTCGCTGTCGAGCCGAGGATTCCCCGACTCGTCGACTTGGGGGACTCCGGCCTTGCGGAAGTACTTGGAGACCATGATGTCTGCCGCCACCTGCGACCACGAGGCCGGGATCTCGGCGTCCTCCATGGCGAAGACCACCGAACCGTCGGGGTTGGAGATCCTGGAATCGCGCCGTGACCATTCGATCGTGGAGTAGGGATCGACGCCCGGCTGGGTGAAGCGGCGTTCGATCCGAAGACTGGTGCGGCGTGCCATCTTTCCTGCCTCCCTTGCCTCAGCGACTATCAGCCCTACCGGGCCGTCCATCCGACCACCGGCCATCCGACCATCCCACTACCGGCCAGCACAACGGCCGACGAGGGTTACCGGCAGGTGGCTACCGGTGCTGTCGACCATGGCCCCGGCCAGGACGGGGACCACAACATGTTGTGGCTCGGGGGAAGCGACCCACAGGATGTGGTGGTTTGGAACCACCACCTTACTCCCATCGGTGTAATTACGTCAATGGTATCCGACGCTGTCAGGAGCTCAGATTTCGCGCTCTCACCGCGTCTTGGGGAAGAACGGCCCGCAGGGACCGCTAGCTGAGAGTAGGGCGCGGCGAGGTCCCCCGACCGAATTCGTCTCCGGAACCTTTCGCGCCCCACTCATCCAGCGGCCATGCGCTCCAGCGACTTCTGGTCGCCCTCTTCAAGGGCAAGTTCCGCTTCGAGGGCGAGGCGGTCCCGGCCCACGGTCGCCACCGCCACGATCTGGCCCTGGCGGCGAAAGAAGACGGCACCGTCCGACCCCAGATCGCCAACGATGGTGCGCTCGTCGTGCCCGCCCGCATAGCCGACGAACCTGATGCGGACGTCGAAGTGGACGCTCCAGAAGAAGGGCACGTCGGCATAGACGGTGTCGGCTCCGAGGATTATGTCGGCAGCGACCTGCCCTTGGCGCTCGGCCACCACCCAGTGCTCGATCCTGATCCGCTCGTCACCGTGGGGGAACCGTGCCACGTCGCCCGCCGCCAGGATCGCCGGGTCGCTGCTCCGCAGCCGGTTGTCGACCAACACACCGTCGTCTACATCCAGCCCTGCCTCGGCGGCGAGGGTGGTGCGGGGCTGCACCCCGATCCCGATCACCACCAGGTCAGCCGGGATGCTCGACCCGTCGTCGATGAACACCGCCTCGTCCTCGACCCGCACGATCGAGGATCCCATCCGGAAGCGGACCCCGTTGGCTTCGTGGTCGGCGCGGATCGCCGCCCCCAGTTCGGGGCCCATCACCGCTTCGAGCGGCTCGGCCTCGAGCGCCACCACGGTCACTTCGAGCCCTCGCTTTCGCAACGAGGCAGCGACCTCGAGCCCGATGAACCCTGCCCCGACCACCACCGCGGTGCGCGCTTGAGCGGCGGCGGTGATGACCCGGTCGGCGTCATCCATGGTGCGGAGCAGGTGACCACGCTCGGCGCCGGGAACCGAAAGCCTGATCGGCTCCGCCCCGGTGGCCAGCAGCAGCGAGTCGTAGCCGATGCGAGCACCGCTCTCGAGCACGACCTGGGCTCCCTCCCGGTCGATTGCTGTGACGCTCTCTCCTGTCAGGACCTCGATCCCCCGGTGGCTCAGGTCCTCGTCCGAGGCCAGCGGCATCCACTCGTCGGGCGCTTCGCCCGCCAGGTAGTCCTTGGAGACGTTGGGCCGGTCGTACGCCGGTCTGGTGTCGTCGCTGATCATCACCACCCGTCCGAGGTGTCCCCGTCGGCGGAGCCGGTCGGCGGCGGCGAAGGCAGCACCCCCACCGCCGACGATCACGACGTCGTGCGTGTCGCTGCTCTGCGGGTGAGGAGCAGCCGGCCGCTTACCGGTGACCCTGAACCGGTCCCCATCAGCCACGATGTCGTACACAGCCACAGCGGCAAAGGCGGGAGCCGTGGGCTCCCCGGTGAGCAGGTCGTAACGGGCATGGTGGAGCGGGCAGCGCAGACACGTCCCATCGAATATGCCCTGGTCGAGGTTGCCGTGGTAGTGCGTGCACGAGGCGCCGATGGCATGGATTTGGTCAGACACCGCCACGACGGCGACCCGGGCGTTGTCCACCTGGCCGACCAGAATGCCCCGGTCGTCGAGATCGTCCTGGGTGAAGCCATGTCGAAGGTCCATCAACTCGCTCATCTTCAGCTCCTCATTGCTTCCGGGACAATCCTGCCGAGCAGCCGCCCGGCGGCGACGCCATGACCGGTACGTTGGCAGCCTCGGTCCGGTTCGAGGGACTGACCAAGCGTTTCGGTGAGAAGACGGCGGTTGACGACCTCAGCTTCGATATCCCCGCCGGATCGATGTTCGGGATCCTCGGCCCAAACGGCGCCGGAAAGTCGACCCTGATCCGTATGGCCACCGGTCTGCTCCGGCCCGACGCCGGCAAGGTTCGGATCGAGGGCATCGCCGTGTGGGAGGACCCGGTCGCCGCCAAGTCCAGGATCGGGGTGGTGCCCGACGACCCCACCCTGTTCGACCGGCTCAGCGGCCGCGAGCTGATCGAGTTCAACGGCCTGCTGCGTCGAATGGATCCCTCCACCATCTCTCACCGCCGCGACGAGCTGCTCAAACTGGTCGACCTGGAAGACGACGCCAACACCCTGGTTGCCGATTACAGCACGGGGATGCGGCGCAAGATCGCCATCTGCTGCGCGCTGCTCCACAACCCGCGGGTGATCTTCCTCGACGAGCCATTCTCCGGTCTCGACCCGGTCGCCGCCGAAGTGATGGAACGGGTGCTGCACCGCCACACCGCCTCTGGGGGCACGGTGGTCTTCTCAAGCCACGTGCTCGATCAGGTGGAGCGGGTGTGCGACCGACTGGTCATCATCGACCGGGGCCGGGTCCTGCTCCACGGGACCATGGGCGAGGTCACCAACGGGCGCCGCCTCCAGGACGTTTTCGTGGAATTGGTCGGTGGGACCATCACAGCCCAGGGAGACTTGGAGTGGTTGGGGTCTTCGTCCGACTGAAGCTGCGGCTTCTCCGCCGCGGGGTCACCCGTTCGGGTGTCATCGGGGTCGTCCTGTTCGTATTGATGTGCCTCCTTTCAGCTGCGGTCGGGGTCGGCGCCGGTCTCGGGGCTGGTGCCCTCATCGAGAGCGCAGCCGACCCCGTCCTCATGACCTCGCTGATATTCACCCTCGTCTTCGCTCTCTGGCTGGTGATACCCCTGTTCACCGCCGGGCTCGACGAGACGCTCGACCCGAGGCGGTTCGCCCTGTTCCCACTCCGCGGAGCCACCATCGTCTCCGGTCTTGCCGCGGCGGCCCTGATGGGCCCGGGAGCGCTCACCACTGCCCTGACCCTCGGCGGCGCCGCCAGGGGACTCGGTGCCGATGGTCCCTCCGTCGCCGTCGTGGTGCTGGCGGTCTTCGTGGCGCTGGTGTCATCGGTGGTTTGGGCCAGGGTGGTGACCACCACGTTCGCAGCCGTGCTCGCCTCGCGCCGAGGTCGCGAGCTCGGTGGCGTCCTGGCGGCCTTGCTCGGGATCGCCGTGGCGCTCGGCGCCCAGCAGATGGAGGGGCTGCTGACCGGGTTTGCTGACTGGGAGAACCCAGCGCTGCGCACCGCTCTCTCCTGGCTCCCACCTGGGGCTCTTGGCCGGGCGGCTGCCACGTCGGCCGATCCCCAGAGTGTGTTGTGGCTTGCCTACGGCAGCCTGTGGGTGTTGTTCGGGCTATGGGCCTGGTGGAGGGGACTCGCCCGGCTCCTCACCTCCCCCCGGTCAGTCCACGCCGAGCGGGTGCGCGCCAAGCGCGGCATCCTCGCCCTGCCACCACGACTCGTCGCCGGGTTGCTCCCGGCGGGACCGGCGGGCGGGGTTGCGGCCAAGGAGCTGCGGTATCTCGCCCGCGACGGCCGGATCCGCCAACAGCTACTCGGCGCCGCCACCGTCGTGGTGGTGCTCGTCTTTGGCTCGGCCTCGGAGATACTC
>DATADW010000247.1:0-1796 GCA_036258335.1 Acidimicrobiia bacterium | reverse complement strand
AACTGGCGCTCGAGTTCTTCTTGGTACGCCGCTGATCGACGGGTTCGATCGGGCCGTCCTCGACAACGACCCCGATCGACGGGGGGTCCTGATCAAGGTGCTCTCCGCGGCGCTGGATGCCGTCGACCCGGCGGCATCGGTGCGCGCCGTGTTGGGTCGGGAGGACGACGCCTTGATGGTGGCGGGGCATCGATTGCCGCTGACGGAGAGGGTGCTCGTCCTCGGGATGGGAAAGGCCGTCGTTGGTATGGCCAGAGGCTTACTCGAGGTGATTCAGGGAGTGTCGGTCACGGGGGCGCTCGCCGTCCCCGAGATAGCCAACCTGGGGGACATCGAGACGATTGTGGGCGAGCACCCCGAGCCAGGGGCGGGAAGCCTCACCGCTGGAAACCGTCTGCTGGAACTGGCGGCCAGCGCCGGTCGCTCCGATCTGGTGGTGTTTCTCCTCTCCGGCGGCGGGTCCTCGTTGGCCGAGGTACCGGCGAGCGGGCTCACGATCTCCGATCTCTCGGCGGTGACCAACCGTCTCTTGGCAGCCGGGGTCTCGATCAACGGGATGAACACGGTGCGCAAGCACCTCTCCGCCCTCAAGGGCGGGCGGCTTGGTGCCGCCGCCTCCGGTGCTGGTGCTGCTCTCACGTTCATCCTCTCTGATGTCGTTGGAGATCCGATCGACGTGATCGCATCGGGACCGACGGTGCCCGATCCGTCCACCTATCTCGACGCCCTCGCCGTGGTGGAGGGTAGGGGGGTCTCGGTGCCCGCGGTGATGGCTCATCTCGCCGAGGGCGCCGCCGGGCGGCACCCCGAGACCCCCGTCGGGGACGACGAAGTGGTGCGGCAGGTGATCGAGGTCGTGGGGAGCGGTGCCAGCGCGGCGAGGGCGGCGGTTGCCTCGGCCAAGTCCCAGGGGATCGAGGCCGATCTGGGGGGGACCGACCTCACCGGGAGTGCCACCCAGGTGGCGGCTCGATTGGTCGAGGAAGGGCGAGGCCTGCGCCGGAATGGGATGCGGGTCTTTGCCGGTGAGAGCACCGTCGAGGTGAAGGGCAGCGGCCATGGCGGGCGCAACCAGGAACTGGCGCTGGCGGCGGCGCTGTTGATCGAAGGTGAGGGCGATTTGATCGTCGCCTCGCTGGGGACCGATGGCATCGATGGTCCCACCGACGCCGCGGGTGGCATTGCCGATGGTGCCACCGTGGGTCGCGGACGCCTCCTCGGGTTGAGCGCCCCCGACCACCTGCTCCGCAACGACAGCTACCCCTACCTGCGCGCCACCGGCGACCTCCTGATGACCGGCCCCACCGGAACCAACGTCGGCGACCTCATGGTCGTGTGGAGATCTGGGTGATGGGTTGGGCGGCAACCAGCACCGTTGGGAGTTAGGGCTCCCCCCTACCCGCTGCTCCGCAGCGGGTCCCTTCCCCCCTTCGGGGTGACGGAATCGGATTGCCGTCCTGTTCCACTGCCAGGCGGATTCGGCGGAACCCTTTGCCTTTCGACTCGACTTTGGTGATGGTCACCCGGCCGACTTCGGTGGTCGAGCCGACATGGGTGCCGCCGTCGGCCTGGCGATCGAGACCGACGATATCTATCACCCGCACCTCGGTCAGGTCGGAGGGGAGCAGGCTCACCTTGGTCCGGATGAGGCTCGGGTCCTGGTCGGCTTCCTGGCGGGGGAGGAATGACACCTCGACGGGCAGCGCCTTCTCCAGAGCGAAGTTGAGCGCCGCCTCCACCTCGGGCTTGAAAGCACCGTCCCAGTCGGGCAGCTCGAAATCGAGCCTTCCCTCACC
>DATADW010000246.1:0-7414 GCA_036258335.1 Acidimicrobiia bacterium | reverse complement strand
TCGTGACCCTGGTCGGGTTGATCGCTCTCATCTACGTGATCGGCTGGGCGATGGGCCGGGCGGATGACCTGTTCGACGCCATCCTCGACACGATCCGCGCAGTCACCTGACCGAACGGCTGGCGGGCGTATCGTGGCCCCGACCCGCGAACCGGCAGCAAGGCTGGATCCGTACTGGAGTCGAATGGAACGGGCGATGCGGCGCTTCCGCTCTGGTGACCCCGATGCGGTACGCGACCTGTACCAAGCCTACGGGCGCGCTGTGTTCGTCATCGCCTTACGCGCCCTCGGGGACCGGGTGTTGGCCGAGGACGCCGTCCAACAGACATTTCTCCAGGCGTGGCGTGCCGCCGAGCGGTTCGATCCGAGCCGGGACCCCGGTCCCTGGCTCTACGCCATTGCCCGCCGGGTAGCGGTGGACGTCTACCGGCGGGAGCGGCGGCACCGTCTGGTGACACGAGAAGAGGAGCCGGAGATAGCGGCGCTGCCACCATCATTCGAGCGGACGTGGGAAGCGTGGGAGGTGCGGTGCGCCGTCGACCAGCTACCCGAGGATGAGCGCGCCGTGGTGAGGGCCACACACTTCCAGGGGTTCACCCACGAGGAGGCTGCCGAACGGCTCGGGGTACCGGTGGGGACGGTTAAGTCCCGCTCGCATCGGGCCCACCGCCGCCTCGCCGGACTGCTGGCGCACGTCAGGGAGGCGACAGCATGAGCGGGGTCCGCTGCCAGGACTACCTGGCCGCCTACCTGGAGGGGAACCTCGACGGTGCCGCTTTGTCGCACCGGTCGACCTGCGGGAGTTGCCGGGCAGCCGAGCCATCGCTCGATGGGTTGCGAGCGGCGCTGGCCGACCCGGTGTTCTGGGAGGAGCCGGTTCCCGAGTTGGCTGAGCGGGTGGTCGAGGCCGTCGCCGGTGGAGCCGCGGCGATACCGAGATCGCGCAAGTGGGTGTGGCCCGCCGCCGCCGCCGCTGTGGTGGTGGCTCTGCTCGGTGCATGGCTGCTGGTTGCCAGCTCCGCTCCCGACTGGCAGGTTGAGTTGGTCGGTGTGGGCGACACGCCGGGCGCCGCGGCGCGGGTCGACGGATGGGCCACGGAGGACGGCTCTCAGATGGTTGTCGAGGTGGTCGGACTGGGTCCGGCGGCGTCGGGCACGGTTTACGAGCTGTGGCTGTCGGCCGACCGGAACTCGGTCTCCGCCGGCAGCTTCCGCGACGATGGGCGCTTCGAGATGACGGTGGGCGTGTCACGACGGGACTTCCCGCGGCTTTGGGTGACCATCGAGGAGCCGGGGGGCGAACCGGGCCCGTCATCCGAGACGGTGCTCGACGATCCCGAGTTTGTCGACAGTCTCAGCAGCCGCTGGTCGGCAACCGCCGGTTACTGATCGCCGTCGGCTAATCGCCGTCGGCTAATCGGACGATCCGCCGCGGCCGGCTGCTCGACCAGCGATGAACCCGGCGAGGAAACCGGCGACGACACCCTTACCGCCCGACGGCGGTGAGACCACCCTCACCGCGGGGACGGGGACCGCGGGCGGGGCCTGGGCGAGCTCCTGCTTGGGTGCTCCGCCGTCGGCGTGAACCTCGGTCAGTTCGGCGCCGAACAGCACGATCTGGGCCATGTAATAGATGAAGAAGAGCAGAGCCACGATCGGTCCAGCGGCGAAGGCGCCGCCGCCGCTCGCCATACCGAGGTAGAAGCTGATGGCCACCGCTCCAATGAGCATCAGGATCGCGGTCACTGCGCCGCCAAACAGGACCGACCGCCACCTGGTGCGGGTGTCCGGCAGGTAGCGGAAGGTGAGCGCCAACAGCCCGGCGACGAGCACCAGCGACACCAATGGTGTCCCCCATTCCAACGCCTCCCTTGCCACCCCGGTCAGACGATCGGCGACAAACCTGACCACTGCGTTGGCGCCCACGATGATCAACAGCATCACGCCGATGATGAGAACGCCGGCGATCCCACGGAGACGTTTGAAGAGTGTCGCCTTGAGCCCCTTCTCCTCGTGTTCGTCGTCGAACACCGCGCTGAGAGCCGCTTCGAGTTGCAGGATCAATGCCGAGGCGCTGATGAGGAGGAGGACCCCGCCGAACACCGTTGCCGCCACCCCAGCGCCGCCCTGGCCGGCGGAGGACACGAGCTGCTCGATCAGCGAAGCCACTTCGGGGCCCACCGTCTCGCTGATTTGCTCGCTGATCAGCCCTTGCGAGGCCTCCTCGCCGTAGACGATCCCGGCGATGCCGGTGGCGATGACCAGCATTGGACCGAGGGCGAACACCGCGTAGTAGGCGAGGGCCGCCCCGAGCATCGCCGCCCGGTCCGCACCAAACCGGGTGAACGCCTCCTTGACGAAGTTGAAGGCACGACGCCACCACGGATCGGGCATCGGCCGACTCTAGATATGCCCCCTGAGTTGGGCTCTAGACGGCGTCGCAGATGCTGGGATGGAGCTGGTCATAGCCGTCGAGATGGGCGCTCCGTTGCTCGCGGAGACCTTCCACAAATCCCTGGTACTCGGTGGCGCGCCCTTGGCGCTCGTATAGCCGCCACGGCTGGAGCAGCTCGATGTCGTCGATGCCTGGAATCGAGGTGGCAACCAGCGTCCCGAAAGTCGGGTCGTTGTCCCACTGGATCGACCCCGAGACGATCCCCCTGACTACCGCCGAAGTGTGGTCGGGGTTGACGTTCTTGGAGCGCTGATCTCCCTCGGGCCCACCCACCCGGCCGGTGTTGAGCAGGTACACCTCGAGCGGGACCTGCTGGAGCAATTCGTAGAAGCGGTTCCCCTGCCAGTCGTCCCGGTAGGCGAAGAAGGGGTTGGTGCCCGGGATCCGGAGGAACTTGCCCGCCTCGGCGGCCCCGCCAGCCGAGGTCCCCTGCGACTCGCCCAGCATGAACGCCGCCGCCGCCTGCTCCTTGTCCAGCTTGCTCACCGCCGGTACCACGTTCTCGTTGCGGGTGAGCAGGAGGATGTAGTCGGCTCTCTCCACGTTGGCCGGGGGGAGGAAGCCGGGGAGGTGGCTCCCGGCGATGATCGCCCTGGTGTTCTCGGTGTGCCTTTTGTCCCCGAAGTCGACCTTCCCGGTGGTGTCGATGGCCACGTTCTCCAGGTAGGTGTCGGGGGCGATCGCCCCCGGCCAGATGGCCGGCTCCGATGTCGGGGTAAGCCCGTACACCTTGGCGAATGTCCCCGCTTCGGTCCCGAACACCCGGCCGTCGGGGAGGAGCGCCACGAAATCGTCCTGCGAAGGGCGGCTCACCTCGGGCTCGGCGAAGGTCGTCGTCGTCTTGCCCGTCCCGGAGAGCCCGACGATGAGCAGCACCCGGGGACCGTTGCCCAGGTCCATCACCTTGAGCCCGGAGTGGAAGGCCAGTCCGCCCCGGCGGTACATCTCGGCGTCCCACATCCGGATGCCACCCATCTTGGAGTCGCCGAAGTAGTCGGAGTTGAGCACTCTGGTGACCCCGGCTCCGAGGTCGACCGTCACCAGCCGCTCGTTCTGGAAGCCGGTGGCGGGGAGGTTGGGGGTGTAGATCACGGTGAGCTCGGGTTCGAATCCACCGCCAGCCGGGAAGTAGAGGTGCTGTTGCATCCCGGCCAGGTTGGCGTGGCTCTTCTCCACGATCAGCCTGGTGGCCATCGCACCGGCAGGGTGGTCTCCTATGTACCCGTCGAGCACGACGACGTCGGCGACCTCCATGTAGCGGTCCTGGGCGGCGGCGACATCGGCATACGCCTGGCGGGTGATCGTGGGACAGAGGTGGTCCTCTGGCCGGTCGGAGACGATCACGGTCTCGTTGGTCGAGCGGGAGGTCACCGTGGTGATGATGTCGAGGCTTCCGAACTCGGTCAGATGGGCGTTGGGCTGTTTCTCCGAAAGGGCGCGCAGCTCCTCGACGCTCAGGTCCTCCTCGACCGAGCGGGCACGGATCGTCATCGTCTGAGACTCCTTGGGTGGATGGTGCCGATACCCCACAACGGGGAACCGACCGCCTGATGGTAGTGAGCGGCTCGAGCTCGGCTTGCGGGCGGGTCCAGAAGAATGCTGCTTGTACCGCCTCTGGGATGTGCGAGAATGCATCCACCAGAGAAAGGAGGTGGTCCTAGTTGTCAGGTAGTCAACGGACTCTGGAGGTGGCCGGGCGCTAGCGGCGCCGCCACTCGAGACGCCGCTCCCACCAATGTGGGACAGGTGGCGACTCCAACCCGGACCACCGTGACTCTGAGACCCGCGAGCTGTCCGATCGCGGCGCGCGTAGCGCGTAAACGTGCTCAAGGTCCCAATGCGAGGCCCCCGGTCTGCGGGGGCCTCGCCACGTATTGATCGAATGGCTTCCCTCTTCCGTCGTGCTTTAGGACCGCATCGCCTGATCGAGGTCATCGATCAGGTCGTCGATGTGCTCCAGACCGACCGAGAGACGGATCATGTCGGGGGGGACCTCCAACTCGGTCCCCTGCACCGAGAGGTGGGTCATCGCCGCCGGCACCTCTATCAGGCTCTCCACACCACCCAGGCTCTCCGCCAGCCGGAAGACCCGGGTTGCGGCGACAATCCGGTTGGCCTCGTCCTGCCCGCCATCGGGGATGAAGGTGATCATCCCTCCGAAACCGGACATCTGACGACGGGCCAGATCGTGCTGCGGGTGTGACTGCAGCCCCGGGTAGTGGACCTCGCCGACGCCGGCATGGCCGGAGAGGAACTCCGCCACCGCCCGGGCGTTGCTTCCGTGGCGATCCATCCGAACCGCCAACGTCTTGATACCGCGGAGCACCAGCCAGGCGTCGAAGGGCCCGGCGACCGGCCCGGTGGCGTTGGCGAGGAAGCGGAGCCGCTCGATCAGGTCGGGGTCGGCGGTGACCACGGCGCCTCCGACCACATCGGAGTGTCCGCCGAGGTACTTGGTGGTGGAATGGACCACCAATGTCGCCCCGAGGTCGAGAGGACGCTGCAGGTAGGGGGTGGCGAAGGTGTTGTCGACGGCCACCATGGCACCGGCGGCTGTTGCCGCCGCCGCCACCGCGGACACGTCGACCAACCTGAGAAGCGGGTTGGTCGGGGTCTCCACCCAGACAAGACGAGTGTTCGATCGAAGCGCCTCCTCGAGGTGGGCCGGGTCGGTGAGGTCGACTGCGCTCCACTCCACCCCATGCTCACCGAGCACATTGGCGAAGTATCGGAAGGTGCCGCCATAGGCGTCGTTGACCAGGACGACGTGATCGCCCGGCCGGAGCAGCGCGCCCACCAGCGCCGTCGCCGCCATCCCCGACGCCGTCGCCACCGCCCCCCCACCGGACTCGGGAGGCACCCCCTCGAGAGCGGCGAGCACCGTTTCCAGGGCGGTCCTGGTCGGGTTGGCGGTCCGGGAGTACTCGTACCCCTGGTGCTCGCCGGGCCCCCGCTGCGCATAGGTAGAAGTGGCGTAGATCGGCACCACCACCGCTCCCGTGGCCGGGTCCGGCTCCTGCCCGGCGTGAATGGCACGCGTCTCGAACTCCATCAGTTCCCCATCCCGTGCTCCTCGAGCCAGCGGTCGTTGAAGATCTTGGTGAGGTAGCCCCGGCCCGAGTCGGGGAGGATCACGACCACGAGTCTGTCGGGGAAGCGCTCGGCGACGCCGAGAGCGCCGTGGGCAGCCATCCCGCACGAGCCCCCCACCAACAGTCCCTCGGTGCGGGCGAGTCGGCGGGTCATGGAGATGGCGTCGGCGTCGCTCACCTTCACCATCTCGTCGATCACCTCTCGGTCCAGGGTTTCCGGCCAGAAGTCCTCCCCGACACCCTCCACCAGATACTGACGCACGTCGTCTTCGGTCTCGGCGGTGAAGATCGAGCCCTCCGGGTCTGCCCCTACCACCATCACCTCGGGGTTCTGGCTCTTGAGGTAGCGCCCCGCACCGCTGATCGTGCCTCCGGTGCCCACCCCGGCCACGAGGACGCCGACCGTCCCCTCGGTTTGCTCCCAGATCTCGGGGCCGGTGGTCCGCTCGTGCGCCTCGGGGTTTGCCGGGTTGGCGTACTGGTCGGGGTGATGGGCGCCCTCGATCTCGGCAGCGAGCCGGCGGGCGACCCCGTAATAGGAGTCGGGGTGATCGGGTCCCAGGTCTGTCGGGGTGACGTGAACCTCGACCCCATAGGCGCGCAGCAGGGAGCGCTTCTCCTCGCTCACCTTGTCGGGGATGGTGCAGATGACCCGATAGCCCCGCACCGCGCCAACTATGGCGAGACCGACGCCGGTGTTGCCGCTGGTGGGCTCGATGATCGTTCCGCCGGGCCCGATCAAACCGAGCCGCTCGGCACGGTCGATCATCGCCACCGCGATCCGCTCCTTGATCGACCCACCGATCGAGGTCATCTCCACCTTGGCCACCAGGTTGCCCGGCGGGTGGAGGCGGGAGAGCCTGATCAGCGGGGTCCTGCCGATTGCCTCCTCGGCGCTCTCCCTGATGTCCATGGGGGGTCGATGGTAGGCGGTGGTCCCAACCCTGGACCGGCTGCGCCATGGCCGCCGGTACCCTGGCCCGGTGAGTCGGGTGGTCCGTTTCGCCTGGGTGACGCTCGGGATCAACGTGGTGGTGATCCTGCTCGGGGCGCTGGTGAGGGCGACCGGGTCGGGGGCGGGGTGCGGTGAGTCGTGGCCCACCTGCGACGGGCAGATGGTCCCCGCCGTGCTCGAAGGTGCCCGCGCCATCGAGTTCACCCACCGTGTGGCGAGCGGTATTGCGATCGTCGCCGTCGGAGTCCTCGCCGTGTGGGTGTTCCGCGTCTTCGGGCGGGGGCACCTCGCCCGCAAGGCGGCGGTGTTGTCCGTGGTGGCCATCATCGGCGAGGCGCTCATCGGCGCGTGGCTGGTGCTCGCCGCCCTTGTGGGTAGCAACGACTCGGTGGCCCGGTCGGTGTCGGTGCCACTCCACCTGCTCAACACGCTGCTGCTGCTGGCGGCGCTGACCCTCGCCGCCTTCTGGGCCGGCGGCGGGGGCCCGCTCCGTCCCGGCACCAATCGCGGCTTCGCAATGTGGTCCGGTGCCATCGTCGTCGGGACCGTCCTGGTCGCGGCAACGGGAGCGGTCACCGCCCTGGCCGACACGCTCCTCCCCAAGGATGCCGTCGGGTTCGCCATCGCCGACCTCGCCGCCTCGGAGCACCTGCTCACCCGGCTGCGGACGATCCACCCGGTCGCCGCCACCGCCCTGGGCGTCGGCGTGATCTTGCTAGCCGGCCGGCGCTGGTCGGCTGTGGACGGCACCGCCCGGGTCGCCAGGTTGCTCGTGGTTCTGGTGGCGCTGCAGCTCGCGGCGGGGCTGGCCAACGTCTACCTGCTCGCCCCGGTTTGGATGCAGCTCGTCCATTTGCTGCTGGCCGACGCCATCTGGGTGGCCTTCGTCTGGTTCGCCGCCGCCGGGCTCCAA
>DATADW010000245.1:0-2485 GCA_036258335.1 Acidimicrobiia bacterium | reverse complement strand
CCGACGCCGTCGCTGCCCGCGAGGAGCTATTGGCCGACCCGGCTAACCCATTGCTCGATCGGGCTACAGGGGAGTCATACGCGCCCGGGTCCAGCTTCAAGCCGGTGGTCACCGCGGCATCGCTCGACAGCGGCTTCGCTGGTCCGGAAGACACCTTCCCCGACCCGATAGAGTTGGACCTCCCCGGGTCCACCGCCACCATCTCCAACGCAGACGGAGAGGTGTGCAACGACGGTGTCTCCGTCACCATGCGCGACGGGTTCCGCAAGTCGTGCAACACCACCTTCGCCCAGATGGCGATGGACATGGGAAGCGATACGGTGACCGCACAGGCCGAGGCCTTCGGTTTCAACCAGAACATCCCTTTCGACTGGGAGCCGCTCGAATCCAGCTACCCCAACCCGGGAGATGACCTCGCGGCACTCGCACAAAGCGCCATCGGCCAGCGCGACGTCCAAGCCGTGCCACTGCAGATGGCGCTGGTCGCCTCCGGCATCGCCAACCAGGGTCAGATCATGGAGCCGCATTTGGTCGCCCGGGTGGTCGATGCCGACGGAGACGTGAACGAAGAGGTGGAACCTGTCGTGTGGATGAGGGCGCTCTCCCCGGCGAGCGCCGCCATCATCTCCGACCTGATGGAGCAGGTAGTGGCCTCGGGGACCGGTACCGCGGCCACCGTCCCCGGATTCCGGGTGGCTGGGAAGACCGGCACCGACGAAGCCCCGGAGGGGGGTGCGCCAGACGTCTGGTTCATCGGGTTCGCACCCGTCGAGAACCCCAACATCGCATTGGCGGTGGTCGTCGAGGACGGCGGAGATGCCGGACAGAGCGCCAGCGGCGGGTCGGTCGCCGCCCCGATCGCCCAGCGGGTTCTCGCCACCTGGCTGGAGCGGGGAACTTGAGCGGGATCACGACCGATATGGGGCCCTTCCCTAGAATCGCCCGGCTTCCCAGGTCGGATCCGTGATGGACCAAACCCAGGTACTCGCCGGTCGATACGAGATCGAAGGTCTGATCGCTCGCGGCGGCATGGCCGACGTGTTCGCGGCACGCGACCGTCTGCTCGGCCGCCGGGTTGCCATCAAGGTGCTCCACCCCCAGTACAGCGCAGACGACGCCTTCGTCCGTCGCTTTCGCCGCGAGGCACAGGCCGCGGCCAACTTGAGCCATCCGAACATTGTCTCCATATACGACTGGGGCGAGGACGGCGCCACCTATTTCATCGTGATGGAGCTGATCGACGGCCGGTCGCTGCGCGATGTGCTTCGCAGCGACGGGCCGCTCCTCCCCCGGCGTTCCGCCGAGATCGCCGCCGAGGCCTCGTCGGCACTGGCGGTGGCACACCGCGCCGGCCTGGTGCATCGCGACGTCAAGCCGGGCAACATCCTGCTCGCTCGGGATGGAACGGTGAAGGTGGCCGACTTCGGCATCGCCCGGGCGTGGGACGACTCCCAGGAACTGACCCGCACCGGGGCGGTGATCGGGACCGCCAGCTATTTCAGCCCGGAGCAGGCGCAGGGCGCCCCGGTCGATGCCCGCTCCGACGTCTACTCGCTGGGTGTGGTGCTCTACGAGATGCTCGCCGGCAGGCCGCCCTTTCAGGGCGAGAGCCCGCTTGCCGTCGCCTACCAACATGTCTCGTCTGACCCGGCGGCGCCGTCCACAGAGAACAACGACGTGCCGACCTCGCTCGACGCCATCGCGCTACGCGCCATGGCCAAGAACCCCGATGACCGATACCAGTCGGCCGACGACATGCGTCGCGACCTGCTTGGCTTCCTGCGGGGCGAAACACCGGTGGCCGCCGCGGCGGTGGGAACCGACGAGGCGACCCAGATGTACGGACGCACGGAGGTGCCCCCTCCCACCGTTCCCCCGGACGAGGCATATCGAGCCGCTTCCGAGCGCCGTGGTGGTCAGCTCCCTTTCATCCTCACTGCCTTCGGGCTGCTGCTTCTGCTCGGGTTGGGTCTCTTCCTCCTCTTCCGCCAGTTGCAGTCGGAGCCGGAACCCGTGCTCGTCCCGGTGCCCCAGGTTGAGGGGATGGCAGAACAGGAGGCGCTGAGCGAACTCCAGGGCGATGGTTTCAGGATCGCCAGCATCGTGCGTGAGTTCAGCGACGAATTCGATTCCGGCATCGCAATCCGTACCGAGCCGCCTGCGGGCACCGAGATCGAGGAGGGATCTGAAGTCACTCTCGTCGTGTCCCAGGGCCAGGAGGTCTTTGGAGTGCCTCCTCTGGTCGGGTTGACCCTCGACGAAGCCAGACAGCTCCTCGAGGCTCAGGAACTCGAGCTGGGCAACGTGACCGAGCAGCCGAGCGACAGCTTCGCCGAGGGCTTGGTCACTGCCCAAGACCCACCACCGGGGTCCAACGCCCCCGAGGGGACCACGGTCGATGTCGTGGTTTCGAGCGGGCGGCAAAGCTTCACACTCGACGACTACCGCGGCTTCACCGAGGACCAGGTTCGAGCCGAGCTCGGCG
>DATADW010000244.1:0-7329 GCA_036258335.1 Acidimicrobiia bacterium | reverse complement strand
AGTGAGGGTGTCCGCACTGCAGCCGCCGACCCCCGGGTGGCGACCGCAAACGCGGTGATCAGCTGATCAGTCCCAATCGACTGCGACAACCTGGACGGGTGCGTCGATGCCCTTCAACCCCGCTTCCCTCGGGGCTGCGGTCGTTAAACCGCTGACGCCGTCGAGCGTGTCGACCGTCGCCAGGATTTCTCCACCCTGTGCCAGAGCAGCCACACGGGCTGCGGCATGGACTCCGACCCCCGAGTAGTCCGACCCGTGGCGATTGGCTTCGGCGGCATGGAGGCCGATGCGCACCATCGGGGCGAAGCCGGTGGAGCGACGGTGCTCGGCGAGCCGCCTCTGGACTGCCACGGTGGCATCGACGGCAGTGGCCGATGTCTCGAAGGCGACGAAGAACCCGTCACCCGTCGAGTTCACCACCTCACCGCCACGGGCGACGAACAGCTCGCGCAGCGTATCGTCGTGCCAGCGGATCAATTGGTCCCACGCCTGATCGCCCAACAGCTCGGCGAGGTTGGTCGAGCCGACGATGTCGGTGAATACAAAGGTCCGCCGGGTCTGGGTGGGTCCGCTCCGACGCGCCGACACCTCCGCGATCTCAGCGGCAGCCGCATCGGCCTCCCGCTTGGCGCCGAGCGTGTCGAGATCCTTGAACGCAGCGTCGAGCTCCAAGTCGGCCTGGTCGTCGTCGTGGACCGCCCGCAGGGCGCGGGCCAGCAACTGGCGTGATCTCGCCATCTCGTACGGCGCGTTCACCCTTCCCCAAAGCCGGATGGCGGCGCGGAGCCGGGCGGCGGCACCGGTGTGGTCGCCCTCGGCGAGGAGCACCCTCCCCCAGGCGAGCTCGCGTTCGCCCTGCATCGTCACCGTGTCGAATGTCTCAACCAGCCCGTCCAGTTCCTCGGCAGCCTCACGGGCGATTGCCAGGTCGCCTGCGGCGGTGGCGACCTCGACCTGGGCGGGGAGCATGCGCGCCCTGGTCCATCGGTCCCAGGTTTGCTCCTGGAGCACCGACCTGATCCCAGCGGCGGCAGTCCGGAGGTTCCCCTGGGCGAGCCTTATCAATGCGAGGAGGGGCTGCGTCGAATGACCGAGAGCGTGCGACTGGCGCAACGCCTCTTCGGCTGCCTCGATGTCCCCCCTTCGAAAGCGGAGGACGGCCAGCGCGTAGAGCCCATCGGCCCGCGGCGGGGTGGCGTTGTATGCCTCGAGTTCGGTGGTAGCGCGTTCCAGCTCGGCTTCCGCCTGGTCCCAAGCTCCCGACATGGCAACCACCTCGGCGCGGTGGACCCGACAGATCCCGGGGAATCCCGAGATCGACTGCCTCGCGCACCACTTCTCGGTCGCCTTGGTCCACTCGCCGGCGCGCACGTAGTCGGTGAGGTCGCGACAGACGGAGATCATCTGGCAATAGGTGGTGCCGGTGACGATTGGTGACAGTTCTCCGTTGACGGCAGCCACCGACGCCTCCTCGAGCAGCTGGAACCCGTCCACGACGTCGCCAGCGGTGATCTTCATGACACCGAGCACGACCAGCGCCTGCGCCTCCAGATCCATGTCGCCGGTCTCGCTCCCGATCCGGACCGCCTCCTCGGCCTGCTTGACCGCCTCCTCTGCGTTTCCTTGACTGCGAGCGAACTGGGCTCGGCTCAGTGCCAGATGCCCGTGGGCGGCGGTTTCCGGCTCGTTGGCGAGCAGGCGCTCACCGCGGCGCAACCATGCGCCTGCGATCGACCCCTGCCCTTTGAAGGCGTACTGCGTGGTCAACTCGACCGCTATCCGGGCGGCACCGGCCCGTTGTCCGCTCGCGGAGAACGCCTTGAAGGATCGCTCGAGGATTTCGATCATGAGGTCGGCTTGACCGGTGAACCAAGCTGCCTCAGCCATCTTCTGCAGGTCTGGGCCCGAGAGGTCGGTTTGCTGGTCCGCCTGGGTGAAGTGGTCGAGGGCCTCCTGCCACTCGTGCCTCTCCAATGCATCATTGGCGGCGGCAATCTCGTCGGTGGCCGCGGTATCGACGACAGACAGGTCAGTTTCCTCTTTCGATCCTTCGATTCTCCCACGACGGGACGGCGGAGGCGACAGACGCCCGGCGGTACCATCCGACGAGTGGTGGATCACGATGTCACCCTGCTCCTCGTCCGGCACGGGGAAGCCGAGGGGAACAAGGAGCGACGCTTCATCGGCCAGTCCGATGTCCCGCTCTCGGAGCTGGGCCGCCGTCAGGCACTAGCCATCGCCGATCGGCTCACCGAGGTGCCCATCTCGCGGATCGTGTCCAGCGACCTGCAGCGGGCACGCGATACCGTCAACCCTCTCGCTGAGATGCTCCAACTGGCCGTCGAGACATACAAGGGGCTGCGCGAGATCGAGAACGGCGAGTGGTCGGGGCTACTCGCCTCCGAGATCGAGCAGCTCTGGCCCGAGATGTGGGACAAGTACCGGTTGGGAGAAGACGTCCCCCGCCCCGGAGGGGAGCGGTGGGCCGACGTCCGCGCCAGGGTCGTGGAGACTGTGACCGAGGTCGCCGACGGCGCAGCGCCGGGTGAGGTCGTTGTGGTGTCCACTCACGGAGGCCCAGCCCTGCAGTTGGTGATGTGGGCCGCCGGTGTCATCTGGGACGGCAACATCTTCCGCGGCTCATTCGGGGCGATCCTCAACGCCTCGATCAGCACCATCAGGCTTCCCGGCCCGCGCCTGTTGGGCTACAACGACGTCGGGCACCTCGCCGGCGGGCTGCTGGCGGAGGTGCGGCTCCCCTTCCGCCCCGGTCCGATCACTCCCGGATCGCCGAAATGAGTCGGCTCCACGACGCGTCGTCGACGAACCAGTCCCCCAGCTCGTAGAAGCTGAGCCGAGCAAGCCGGCCCTCATATCGTCGGCGGATCGTCTTGCCGAGTTCCTCGAGAGGGGCTACGACCGCCACCTGAGCGAGCATCTCGCCGTCGATCACGTCCCCCATCTCGCCCCAGCGGCCCTGCCTGGCGAGCCCCGAGAGGGAGGGTCCGACATCCCAGCCGGCGTGCTCCACGACCCGCCGGTAGGAAGGAGTAGAGGCATAGAAAGCGATCTGCCGACGCGCCTGGGCGGCTGCCGCCTCCATCTCCGCATGGTCGCGTCCGGTCACCACCATCACCGCAGCGTGCAAACTGATCGCATCGGTCGACCGCCCGGTGCGCTCAGCGCCGGCGGCCACCGCCGGCTTCACCACTTGGTCGAGGTAGTCGACGGTGTGGAAGGGATGCACCACGAGGCCCTGGCAGAGTTCACCGGCCAGCCGGCACATGGCCGGGTTGACCGCGGCGATGACCACCGGGATGTCCGGGTGATCGATCGGCCCCGGGTTGAAGAAGGGCGTCATCAATGAGAGCCGGTAGTAGTCGCCGTCGAAGCGGAGCGTTCCCTCCCCCTGCCATGCAGCCCACACTGCCCTGGTCGCCTGGATGTACTCCCGCATCCGCGGCACAGGGGACTCCCATGACCCGCCAAAACGACGGGTGATGTGCGCTCGAACCTGGCTCCCCAACCCCAAAGTGAACCTTCCCCCACTGGCTTCGGCGAGGTCCCATGCGATATGCGCGGTGATGGTCGGCGAACGCGGGAAGGCGACTGCGATCGCCGTCTCCAGGTCGAGGCTCGGCGCCTCCATGCTGGAGACGGCCAGCGCCAGGAAGGGATCGTGCGATGTCTCGGCCGCAACCACACCGTCGAACCCAACCCGCTCCGCCCACTGCGCCCTCTCGATGACGCGGCTCAGCGAGCTCGGGGGAAGGGCGCAGTCGATCCTCACGCCGGTGGGACTTGCTGTTTGGCCGCCACGTAGGCCTCGCCCCTGGGCGACAGCCGGTACCCACGCTCCAGGCTCAAGGTAAGCCCAAGCTCCTTGAGCTTGCGCACGTTGCGCTTGAACACATCCCGCTCGACCTGCAGCGACGCAGCTAGGTCGGCGGCCCGAACCGCAGGGTTCTCCACTATGGCGGCGAGAGCTGAGGCGGTCCACGGTCCTTGGTGCGATGCCTTGTCGAGCCGGGCCAATCGTCGGTCGATCTGCTCGATGTCGCTCGGATCGAGGTCTGCCGACTCCGACAGGATCTGGCGAGGATCAGGGCCGTCCACCCTGTGGAAACGCACCCGGTATATCGGAAAGGCTGGATCTCCCCTCAGGTCGGCCACGAGCTCCGCAGCCGACACGTACCCCGCCGGTTGGGCATCAAGTTCATCGATGTCAGCGACCTGCTCCACCGAGTCAACCTCGATGATCCCTCCCGCCGTCCGGTATCTTCGGCCGGCCAGAACCCGCGCCCGCTCCCAGCGCCGGTATGCGGCGGTCACCGACCCCGTTGCGATCCCATCCCAGAACCTCTTTGGGAACAGCACCCTGGCGACCATAGGCTGCCGAACGGCCTCCACAGCCGGACTGTCTACCATTCCTTCCAACCCATGGAAGATACGATCACCGAGGAATTCGAGGTCGCCGATGAGCCCGGCGAGGGATCGGGTGGAGCGTGGCGGGCGGCGCGGCTCTTGGGTCTTCTCGCTGGTATCGCCGCTCTGGTATGGGCGATGCGCGACCGCTTCATCTCCCTGGTTGTGCCGCGCGAGCCCGAGCCGCCTACCTTCCGGGTGGCGCCACCCCCTCCGGCAGCACCAACGGGCTCCGAGCCAGGAAACGAAGACTTGACAGTGATCGCAGGGATCGGACCCGTCTATCAGAGCCGACTCCACTCGGCCGGGTTCGGCACGGTGGCGGCTGTTGCCGAGGCTTCACCCGATGAGTTGGCGAGCGCAGCCCAGGTGCCCGTGGGGCGTGCCACCGAGTGGGTGAGAAAGGCGGCCGCTGTATCCGCCAAGAACGGTTGAGACCCAGCGTCGTTTCAGAGCCGGACCCGCGAGACCACGGTCTCCTCGCGGACCAACATGGCACCCAGGATCCAGTAGACGAGACCCGCCAGGGCCATGGCGGTCGCCAAGCCGGGGAGCGCCAGATCAGCCAGCGGTGCCCTGATTGAAAGACCCTCGATCCATTCCACCATCGCCTCCGGCCCGACGGGGTGGACTAGCAGCGATCCAGCCACACCGACGGCAACCGCCAGCCATCCCCAAGGGTTGAGAGTCCCGTATGTGCTGCCTCGGCCGTATAGCTGGTCGGTGCGGTAAATCCTCCGCCTGACGACGTAGAAGTCGACAAGGTAAACAGCGGCAACCGCTCCGACGACTACCAAGAGAGAATCCAGAGCCGCAACCGAATCCGGGCGCAGCAAGTTGGCGAGCGCCACGATCACCACCACCGTGACCAGCGCCACAACCTTCCCTAGCCGACGCCCAGTAATCGAGACGGCGACCATCCCGGCGGCATATCCGACGGCGAAGGGAAGCAGAGCCTGCACCCCGAGCATCCAAACCACGATCACGATCAACCCGGCGTACCCGGGCAACGACGAGGTGACGCCGGCGGCGATGTTTGCCGGCCCTTCGCCGAGTAGCGCCGCGGTTCCACCGATCAACGACGCGATCACCGCGGTCGACCCGAATCCGAGCGCGGTACCGGTGGCTGCCACCGATTCGTCTGTGGCGAAGCGGCTCACATCGCCGACGAGCGGGAACCACAGGATGCCGAGGGCGAGGACGGAGTCGATCCCGAGCCATAGCGCGTTGGTCTGCTCGGACACCAGGAGGCTGGCCGGGTCGGGCTGGGTGGACAGCAACCAGATAGCGATACCAACCGCCACCACCGCGACCCCGAAGACGACCCGGCTGATCCATTGCGGAGCCACCCTTGCAGGACCGATCATGACAAGCCCGCCGGAAACGAGCCCGATGACGGAAATGATCACCACATCCCCAGGCGCCGGCAGCCCTGCCTGGCCGAAGGCCACCGCCACCGACTCGGTGGCGGCCTGGAGTTGAAACGCTGCCCAGCCGACGAGAGTGACTGTCAGCACCACTCCGAGCACTCCCGCCCCGCTTCCGCCGAAAGCCGGGCGGAGCGCCAGCACAGTGGGCACCCCGTTGTAGGCACCGGCCCAAGCAGCAAGCGAGAGAATGGAGCCGCCGATCACGGCACCCATGGGCACTGCGATGATCATCTGTTGGAGCGAGAGACTGAGCCCCTCTGAGGAGAGGCTGAACCCGAGAAGCACGGTGGGCCCGCTCAAGACGAGGGTCGCCCAGAGAGCAGCGAGGCGGGATGCTCCGAACCGGCGTTGCAGCAACGAAGCCGGTTCGGCGGACCATGTGCCGTCGAATCCCTGGCGACCGCTCACTTGCAGCAGAGTAGGAGTTTCGCCTGATTTTCGCCCCGTAAGTGGCGCATTCGTTTTTGGGCTTCTGGACCGCCATTTTGGTGTTGGCATTTAGGGGAGCGCCAACCACCACCTGCCCGATCTGATCCACTGCTAATAGTCATTATCCGGCTATATAGTACCGCTACGCAATGAACCTTAAAGGTTCAGTTGAGGTATATACCACCTAGCTCAATCTTCTATTGCACCTTCCTAGTAGGGCGGGTTAGGTTGACGTGACCGAAGCGGGCGGAGACGCGGAGGTTGCTCGAATGCTCGCGCTCATCAGGCGTCCCACCACCCGCAATCGGCGTGCCGTCGTAGTCCTGGCCGCCCTCCTCACCATTGGCTCGATTCCCTCAATGGCCTCGTCGGCGGATGCCACTCCCCTGATCGCTACGGCGCGGAATGGACCGCGATACCACGTGGTCCAGTTCGGAGAGACGCTTTGGCAGATCGCAGTGCGGTATGGCACCACGGTCGGTGCGTTGGTCCGCGCCAACGGCATCGCCGACCCGAGCCTGATCTACCCGGGGACCCGTCTGGTGGTACCGGGGAGCGGCGGTGGCTCGGGCGGCGGCTCGGGACGGAACAGTGGGGGGAATCCGGCCAGCGGCGGTTGGAAGACCCACGTGGTCGCTGCCGGTGACCTGCTGTGGGAGATTGCCATCCGCTACGACACCACGACCGCCGTCCTGGTGCGAGCCAACAACATCCCCAACCCCGATGCATTGAGGATCGGGATGCGGCTCCGGGTACCCGACAACGGGTCAGGTGGCGGTGGTGGTGGCGGTGGTCGCGGCGGTGGCAATGGAGGGGGCTCTGCCGGGTGGCAAATCCATGTGGTCAGACGCGGCGAACTGCTCTGGGAGATAGCGCTCCGATATGGGACGACGGCCGGGGCGCTCATCCGAGCCAATGACATCCCCAACCCCGATGCCCTCAGGATCGGGATGAGGCTGCGAGTCCCTGGCGGCGGCAGCGGGGACAATGATGATGGTGGTGGTGGTGGCGGCGGCGGCGGCAGCGGCAGCGGCAATGCTCGCGA
>DATADW010000243.1:0-7066 GCA_036258335.1 Acidimicrobiia bacterium | reverse complement strand
GCCTGACACCCGAGCTCGCCGCCGACATCCTCTTTGGTCCCTTCACCGGGAGCCTCGACACCGAATCGATCACCAACACCGCCGACCTCATGGTCCAGTACGAGGTGATCGAGGAAGTCCCCGACCTCTCCGGTCTACTGGGGGGCTGAACCGAGCAAGACGGAAGACGGAAGACGGAAGACGGCAGCCAGAGATTCTCCGTCCCCCCGAACGGAGGAAGGGCCCCGCTGCGGAGCAGCGGGTAGGGGGGCTACCGAGCTCCCAACCGTGCGCCGTTACGCGATATCAAAAGGTGTGTCGGTGAGCAGGTCGGCGGGGCGGACCTCCGGTGTGGTCACCGGGGCCGGGATACCGAGGCGGCGGCGCACGCCCTCGTAACCCTCCTGCTCGAGCTGCTCGGCCAACTCGGGACCACCGAATTCGACAATCCGCCCGTCGACCATCACGTGCACCCGATCGGGGGTGATGTAGCGAAGGATCCGGCTGTAGTGGGTGATCATCACCACGCCCAGGTCCGGGCCGCGCATCTGCTCGACGGCTGCCGCCACCTCGCGCACCGCGTCGATATCGAGGCCCGAGTCGATCTCGTCGAGCACCGCCACCCGGGCACCGAGAACGGCGAGCTGGAAAATCTCTGACCGCTTCTTCTCACCGCCCGACAGCTCGTCGTTGAGCGAACGGTCGAGGAAGCGATCCATGTCGAACCGGGCAGATTCCCGATCGATCCGCTGGTCCATGTCGTCACGATCGATGCCTCTTGCCTCGCCCACCTCGCGCAAGAACTCACCGAGCGACACCCCGGGCACCTCCACCGGGTACTGGAAGGCCTGGAGCAGCCCACGCTCCGCCCGTTCCGGGACCGTCAGGCCGAACAGGTCATCACCATCGAGCGATGCCGACCCGGTGACGTCGAAGCCCTCCTTGCCGGTGAGCACGTGACACAGCGTCGACTTGCCCGAGCCGTTGGGGCCCATGATGGCGTGCACCTCACCGAACGGGACCTCGAGGTCCACACCGGTCAGTATCTGGCGTTGGTGAACCCCGGCGGTCAGTTGCTCGACGGAAAGGGCCGGTGTGGTCATACCTCGACCTCCACCGGCTGAAGCGAGAGGAGAACCACGCCATCCTCGACCCTCACCTGGTAGGTCGGAACAGGCCTCGTGGCAGGGAGGGCGTGGGGGGCACCGGTACGAAGATCGAACGCCGACCCGTGGCGGGGGCACTCCACCTCGGTGTCGAAGACCTCGCCCTCGGACAGCGAAGCCTCGGCGTGGCTGCAGCGGTCTCCGACGGCGAACACCTCGCTACCTACGCGGAAGACGGCAATACGCTGCTCTCCCGACTCGACGCGCACTCCACTGCCATCGGGCAGGTCGACGAGCCGTCCCACCTCCACCCACTCATCCGTCATACCCGCCCCTCCTCTTGGGCGGTGACGAACTTGCGGTTGACCGCGCCCCGCACTGGGGCGGCGAGTTGGGGGTGAGGAAGACGGGCGATGACCTCCTCGAAGAACCCGCGGATCAGCAGCCGGGCCGCCCGGTCTGACGGAAGACCGCGGCTCTCTAGGTAGTAGAGCTGATCTTCGTCGAGCGGGCCGACCGATGAGGCGTGGCCACATATCACGTCGTTGCACAGGATCTCGAGGTTGGGGACCGAACTCGCCTTCGCCCCGTCGGAAAGCACCAGGTTGCGGTTGGTCTCGAATGCCGAGGTCTTGGCGGCATCGGGCTCGATCTTCACCATCCCGGTGAACACCGAGCTGGCGGTGTCCTCGACGGCACCCTTGAGAAAGACCTTCGATGACGTGCTCGGCCCGAAGTGATCGATGAGCAGTCGGTAGTCGAGCACCTGCTCGTGCTCGCCGTAGTAGATACCCACCACGTCGGCAGTGCCTCCGCTACCCAAGAGGTCGATCCCCAGATCGAGCCGTCCGAAGCGCCCGCCCAAACCGACTTCGCCGAGGAAGGCGGTGGAGTCTCGTCCCAGATCGAGGCGCTGATGGGCGATGGTCGTTGCCGCCTCGTCGAGTTGCTGGACGGTGGTGAGACGCAGTCGTCCACCGTCACGCACCGACGCCTCCACCTGAGGAATCATGGCGAGCTCGGCACCCGGAGCCGAGCGGTAGCGGATCACGATCGACGCTTCGGAGTTCCTCTCCGCCACCACCGTGACATGAGGGAAGCTCACCGAACCTGGGGTGACCCCCTGAATGTCGATCAGGAAGGGATCGGCCGCCGCGACCCCCGGAGGCACGTACAGGAAGACCCCGTCCCCGGAGAAGGCAGCGTGCGCAGCGGCAAACCGGTCCGTGCCCGGGTCCACCGCTTGCAGGTAGGCGCCTCGCAGCTCTGCCTCGTTGTCCGTGTATGCCGAGGCGAGCGGAGCGAACACGACCCCTGTCTCCGACGCCGACTCGATGGCGACTGTGGTGCCATCGACCACCTGGGCCCGCCCTGCTGCGACGGAAAGAGCCTCGTCGAGGTCGTCGGGGGCGATCGGTTCCCCGGGCCGGTCGGCCAACGGAAGCGAGGCCGGGTCGCCGGGTATCACCACGTAGCGCCACTCCTCCTCGGCCCCGGTTGGCACCTCCAGCTTCTCGAGCCACTCGAAACCGGCACGCCGCCGCTTCCCGACCCATTCGGGGTCGCGGGCGATCAAACTGTCGAGCATGGAGCGGTCGAGCGACGGCATTGGACCATCGGATGCTATTGGCACTACCGCCGTAGTGCGAATGTGCCGCTATGACCGGTTGACCGCATCCTCTCGAGGGTGAATCCCGTCCGCGGTCACCGCGTCTGGGCTCGCATTGCGGTCCAGCGGCAGCCAGAGGGTAAAGGTGGAGCCTGATTCGGAGTCGATGGTGACGAGTCCGCCATGACCCGCCATGACCTGGCGGACAATGGCCAATCCCAAACCCGAGCGCCGGCGGGCCCGGTCGTGCTGGTCGGCGGCGCCCCAAGAGCGCTCGAAGATCCGCTCGTGCAGCTCTCGAGGAATCCCCGGGCCTTGATCGGTGACCGCCATCCATGCCCACGAGCCACTCACTCCACAGCTGGCCACGATCTCCGATCCCTCCGGGGCGAGCCGCACTGCGTTGTCCAGCAAGTTGCCCAGAGCCCGTTTCAGAGAGTCGCGGTCTCCCTGGACCATGGTTTCGACCGTCGCCCCCGTTCGGAGGTCGATGCGCCGCGCCGCCGCGGCCACCCGGTAGTCCCCCACCGACTCCTCCAGCAACGGGAGCAGCGGGACCGCAACCATTGCCTGCCTGCGCTGATCCTGGCGGGCAAAGGTGACCAACTCGTCGACCGTGCGCGAGGTGCGGTCGATGGTGCGGCGGACCACCTCGCCGGCGTGACGGAGAGACTCGACGTCGGCGTCAGGATCGGAGAGGGCGACGTCGAGGGTGGTAGCCATCACCGCGAGCGGGTTGCGTAACTCGTGGGTGGTGTCCTCCACGAAGGCCCGCTGGTCCCGGTTGCCCTTCTCCAATCGGTCGAGCATGGCGTCAAAGGTGTCGGCAAGCCGCTTGAACTCGTCGTCGGTGCCGCCCAGCCGAATCCGCCTGCTGAGGTCGGTCGACTGGATCTCGCGGGCCACATCGCCGATCCGCTCCACCGGCCGGAGCGCCCGTCCCGCCACGAGCCAACCGATCACCACACTCAGGGGGAACAGGAGTGCAACCGTGTAGAGCGAGTAACGCCTCAGATTGTCGAGCGCTCGTTCGTTGACCAGCCGCTCCAGATCAACCATCCGTGCCCGTGTGAGCTGCAGCTCGAACCCGCCCAGCGTGCGGCTCAGGCTGGGGAACACCACCTCCTGGACAACCGGTTGACCGCTCAGCGCCCTGCTCAGACCGAGGTTGACCGCTCCCAGCACCACCAGTGCCAAAGCGAAGACCAACACCGAGTAGGTGAGGGCCAGCCGGAACCGGACCGAGCGCATCCACCCAGGAAACATCTCAATCCCGCCGGGCGAGTCGGTACCCCGCCCCCACCACCGTCTCGATCACCTCGCCCGCCCCGGCAGCGGCCAGCTTCCGCCTCAGGTTGGAGAGGGTGACCCTCACAGTGTTGGTGAATGGGTCGGCGTGCTCGTCCCAGACGTGCTCCAGGAGTTGCTCGGCTGAGATCACCTCGCCGGGGTGGAGCATGAAGTAGCGGAGCAGGGCGAACTCCTTGGCGGTCAGGTCGATTGGGACCTCCCCGATCGTCGTCGTGTGCCCCGCCTCGTCCAGTTCGACAAGCCCGTTGCGGAGGGCGGCACTGTGTTGCGGACGGTCGCGCCTGAGCAACGCCCGGACCCGGGCCTGGAGCTCAGGGAAGTCGAACGGCTTGACCAGATAGTCGTCGGCTCCCTCGTCCAGCCCGCCGACTCGATCTTCCAGGGCATCACGTGCGGTGAGCATCAGCACCCGGGGTGGCTCGTCGCCGAATATGGCATCGGGATCGGTGCGCACCGTCCGGCAGATCTGACGGCCGTCGATGTCGGGCAAGTTCAGGTCGAGGCACACCAGGTCGTACTCGGCTGTGGCCAGCCGATCCAGAGCCCCGCCACCGTCGCCTGCGATGTCCACGGCATAGCCGTCGCGCCGCAGCCCGCGGGCGACCGCCGCCGCCAGATCGGGCTCATCCTCCACCACCAGGATCCGCACATCAGAAACGGTACCGATAGGTAGAACGTACGGCGGACGGGGTCAAGTGGGCGTAAAGCGGGACGGCAGACGGCAGCCGAAGGCTGGCTGTTCTGTCAGACGGAGTTCCTCTCTGGCTCGGTGAAAGACCGCATCCAGCATCTCCTCCGTCAGCTTGCCGGTGAAGGTGTTCTGCTGGCTGGGGTGATAGCAGGACAGGACCAGCGGGGTGTCCGCCCCCAGGTTGATGCGGGCGCCGTGGGCAAAGCGGGGCCGAGGCGAGGGCAGGTCCACGCCGAGTGCCGCCAGGGCCAACAACACGCCGTTATGGGCAATTTGGCCGAGGGCCACGACAACCCTCACTCGGTGCAACAACCGCCACTCGGCCAGCAGCCAAGGCCGACAATTCGCCTGCTCCGCAGCGGCGGGGTGGTTGCCCGGTGGTGCACAGCGCACTACTGCCGTGATGTAGACGTCCTTCAGCCGCAAACCGTCGCCCTGATGCTCCGAGGTCGGTTGATTGGCCAGCCCGGCACGGTGAAGCGCGCCGAACATGAAGTCGCCGGAGCGGTCACCGGTGAAGACCCGGCCGGTGCGGTTGCCCCCATGGGCGGCAGGAGCCAGACCGACGATCAGGATGCGGGCTTCCGGATCTCCAAAGCCAGGAACCGGGCGTCCCCAATACTCCTCGGTGGCGAAGGCGCGTCGGCGCTCCCTGGCAACCTGCTCGCGCCACGCAACGAGCCGCGGGCAAAGGCGGCAATCGATCAGTTGTTGAGAGAGCGCGGCGAGCGCTGATCGCTCACTCGTCGAGGCGGAAGGCATCCTCAGTGAACGAGCTGGCGGCGTTCCACACCATGTACCCCAGTCCACGTTCGGTGGCCGCTTCGATCTGCGACTGGACCTGGGTGACGGTCTTGCCCGTCGAACCGCAGGCGTAGCTCCCGTCGAAGTCCTGGATCCAGGGCCGGAGCACAGCCGTCGCCGGGAGGCGGGGCAAACCGTCGTCGAGCGCACCCGCCACGGTGTCGTGTGGGTGGTCATTGGGGCAGTCCTTCTGGAACCAGCCGGTCGAGTAGTGGCTGGGGTAGACCATCGGGGACACCACGTCCACCGCCTGCGACAGCTCCTCGAGACGCTGGCCGATCCCGCCATCGTTCTCGATCGAGATGATGAAGCCAAATATGTCGGCGGCGACGGCGCAGCCGATCTCGTTGAGCTGCTGCTCGGCGGTTTCGAGGAATGTGGTGATCGTCTCGACCCGGGCGGATTCGTCCGCACCCTCGTCGAACCTGGCCGTTACCGGGTAGCCGTCTGGGAAGCGGACGTAGTCGAACTGGATTTCGTCGAAACCGCTGCGACACGCCTCCATCGCCAAGTCGAGGGCGTATTGCTGCGCCTGGTCGTCCGTCGGGTCGAGGAACCATTGGCCGTTCTTGTTGAACGGCCCGTGGGTCGCGGTGTCACGGATCGCCATTGCCGAGATGGCGCGAGCCGCGATCGGGTCCTGAAAGGCGACGATCCGTCCTACGAGATAGAGGTCCCTCTCGTGGAGCTCGGAGGCGAGCTCGGTGATGTCGTATTCCGGCTTGAGCGCTCCAGCACGAGTGGCCACTTCGACCTCGCTCGCGTGGAAAACCGACCCCGACTCGTCCTTGATGTCCACCACCAGAGCGTTCAGCTCGGTGCGCTCGACGAGATCGAGAAGGCTGGGCCAAACCTCCTCGTTGGCGGGGAGCCAGCCGGCGACATGGAGGCCGCGCACCATTAGCGGGCTCATCTCGACGGTGATCCGCTTGCTGCGCCCATCCCAGGGAACCCGGGCCTGCTCCCAGGCAGGCATCGACGCCGTGATCTCACCCTTTGATGCCCGCCGCAAGGTGAACCGCCCGGCGTCGTCCGTCACCGCTTCCTGCTCGCCGAGGGTGACCTCGACACCGGAAAGTGGCTCACCGTCCTCCGTGACCGCTCGGCCATTTAGAACCACCGGCTCCAGGGTGACCTGGAGGGGCTCCTCAATGAGCGACTCGATCTGCGCAGAAGCGGGGCGCAGCCCGGGTCCCCTGGCGCTCACCTCAACAGGGCGCCCTGGCCAGTCGACGGCGGCGAGGCCATCGCTCCCGGTCACCACCGGCGCGGTTCCGTCGAAGCGAACCGCGGCGTCGGCCACCGGGTTACCCTCGTCATCAACGACCAGCACTTGCACCTGCGGCAGAGGACCGGCCCAACCTGGCGGTGGGGGTCCGGTCTCGCCGAGCACGGCGACAGGCCCGGCTACGCAGGCCGGGAGAACGATCAGGCAAACCAGCAGGAATGCCATGGGGAGGGTGCGCCGCGTTGTGCGCATGAGTTCGACAGGGTAGCGGCGACCCGATCGTGATTGCCTCTTCGCATTCAGACGAGTCCACGGATTGCATCCCAGCATTTTCCGTG
>DATADW010000242.1:0-19000 GCA_036258335.1 Acidimicrobiia bacterium | reverse complement strand
CGACGGTGGCCCCGCGCCGCGCCAGGAAGTCGGCAGCCAACTCCTCGCCGATTGCGCCGAGCGTCGGCCGCCCTAGAGACGAACCCCGGGCTCGAGCTGCTCGATGTTCACGTCCCGAAAGGTCATGACCCGGACGTTCTGGAGGAACCGCGCCGGACGGTACATGTCCCAGACCCAGGCATCTTCGAGCTCGATCTCGAAGTAGGTGGAGCCATCGACGTGCTTGGTGTTGATCTCCACCTTGTTGGCCAGGTAGAAGCGTCGCTCCGTCTCGACGACGAACTTGAACATCGGGAGGACGTCGCGGTACTCCTTGTAGATCTGGAGCTCGACCTCGGTCTCGTACCTCTCCAGGTCCTCTTCGTTCATCCGGCCTCTCCCGCCCATCGACAACCGGGCCCGGTGCCGGCAATGTGCCCGAACCGGGGTGATGACCACGATCGTGGTCGGTTGCGATACTACTCGGCGCGGCTTGCTCTGAGGATGAGGGGTCCACGCCGTCACCTCTACCACCGGGGTGCGACATCATCGGTACGGTGCTGCCCTCATGGCCATCACCGGCACCACCACCGGCCGCCGCTTCGGCATGGTGGCGCTGTTGGCCCTGGCGATGGCAGCCGGGACATTCATCCTCCCGGCCATTGGTGTCCTTGCCTCCTCGATCCGCCAGGATCTCGGGCTCGAGCTGTGGCAGGTGGGTCTTCTGGTGACCGGGTCGCCCATGGTGGGGGCATTGTTGGCCCCTCCCCTCGGCAGGGTGACCGACCGGGTGGGTGGCAAGGCATCGATGGTTGCCACACTGGGGGTCGGGGCTCTGACGCTCGCTCTTTTCGCCGCGAGTCCGACGTTCCTGATCCTGGTGGGCGCCACCTTGTTGACCGGAGTGAGTCAGGGCTGGGCGAACCCGGCCACCAACAAGGTCATCTCCCGCCACTACCCCCCCGGTGGTCGGGGCGTCGTCATCGGCATCAAGCAATCGGGGGTCCAGTTCGGCTCCTTCCTCGCCGGTCTCGCCCTCCCGGCGGCGGCGCTGGCCCTCGGATGGCGTGGGGCACTGCTGGTGGCATCCACCATCCCGCTGCTGGGGACGGTGCTGGCAGCCGCCTTCGTCCCCGCCGATCCCCCGTCGCCGTCGGTCCCCAACCGGGGGCAACGGCCCCCCTTGCCCGGTGAGGTGCGCTTTCTCGCCGTCTACGGCTTCCTACTCGGGCTCACCGTTAGCGCCACGATTGCCTACACCGCTCTGTTCGCCGAGGACGTCCTCGGTCTGGCACCGGCGACCGCCGGGGTGGTGGTCGCCTTGGCGGGGCTGGTGGGGATCTTGGGAAGGGTTGTCTGGGGTGGGGTCGCCGACGCGCGGGGGCGCCACACCGGCATCCTTGGGCTGCTCGGCGTCGTGGGTGCAACCGCCGGGTTGCTCATGGTCGGCGCCGCCACCATCAGCCCCCTCCTCATCTGGCCGGCAGCCGTAGCAACCGGGGCCGGTATCAACGCCTGGAACGCCGTGGGGATGCTGGCCGTGGTCTCGGTGGTGCCCGAGGAGGCGGCGGGGCATGCCTCAGGGGTAGTCCAGTTCGGTTTCCTCATGGGCCTCGCCCTGGGCGCCCCGATCTTTGGCGCCGTGGTCGATGCCACTGGCTCTTACCTGCCCGGTTGGCTCGGCGTCGCCGTGATCTGCCTGGTCGCCTCGCTGCTCACCGTTATGCGGCGCAGCGCTGCTGAGAGAGTTGGGTGAAGCAGGTCTACAAGGACTGCGGCAAGGGAGGGCCGCGGGCAAGCACCGTTGGACGTCGAGGCTCCCCCCTGCTCCGCAGCGGGTCCCTTCCCCCTGCGGGGGACGGAATCGTTAGGTGTCAGAGCCCGCCCCACCGAGATGGTGGCCAGATGCGGACGAAGGCTCGTCCCACCACCTCCTCGACCGGGATCGGCCCGAAGACGCGACTGTCCTGGGAGTGCTCCCTGTTGTCTCCCATGACGAACAACTCACCGGGGCCGACCCGCACTGCCGGTTCGTCCGGCATCACCGTCCCCGGCGGCAGATAGGGCTCGTCGATCGGTTCCCCGTTCACCAGCACTCGGTTCCTGGCGATCCGCACCGTGTCGCCTTCTACTGCGATCACCCGCTTGATGAAGTCGTCGGTGGCCGCGGTGCGCAGCCCGATGGCCTCGGCGACGTGCCGCAGCACGCCCTCCACCACGGACTCGTCCACCTCGGGACCGTTGCTGTCGAAGACGACGACGTCGCCCCGATGCGGTTCACCGAAGCGGTAGGCCAGCTTGTTGACCAGCACGCGGTCGTTGATCTCGAGCGTGGGGATCATCGACCCGGAAGGTATGTAGAACGCCTGGACCAGGAAGGTCTTGATCAGGACCGCAACCGCCAATGCCACCAGCACCAGGATGGGGAGCTCGGTGAGGAATGACTTGGCGCCGGAGCGTTGCGGTTTCTCCTCCACCCGAACGTGCCGGCCCGGGCCGGTGCGATCGGTGCCCTGTTCCGGTGCCACCAGGCCGCCGGTTACGGGCTCAGGGGGTGCGTCGCTCACGGATCCGAGCCGACTTCCCAACCCGGTCGCGCAGGTAGTAGAGCTTGCCGCGCCGCACCGCCCCCTGACGGGTCACCTCGATCTTCTGAATGATCGGGGCGTGCACCGGGAAGATCCGCTCGACACCGACGCCGAAGCTGATCTTGCGCACGGTGAAGGTGGCGTTGAGCCGACTCCCGTCACGGGCGATGACGACGCCCTCGAACACCTGGACCCGCTCGCGCCCGCCTTCGACCACCCTCACGTGCACCTTGACGGTGTCGCCCGGCCTGAAATCGGGGACGTCATCGCGCAGCTGCGCGCTCTGCACGTGCTCGAGGTCGTTCATCAGGGGAGGCTCCTTCGGGACGCGGCAGACAGCAGCGCCGCGGTGGGATTCGATGTTACCAGGTCGCTAACTCGTCCCATTTCGCCGCGATGCCAAGTCGGGACGGCCCAGATCGGGGCGACCCAAATCGGGCCGGCGCTGCGCGGTGCGATCGATCCGCTGCTGTTCCCGCCACCGCTCGATCCGCCCGTGGTCGCCGCTGAGCAGCACCTCGGGGACCGCCCAGCCGCGGTACTCGGCGGGTCGGGTGTACTGCGGCTCCTCCAGCAGCCCGGAGCGGAACGACTCGGTCTCGGTCGACACCGGGTTCCCGACGACACCGGGGAGCAACCTGGCGACCGCCTCGATCACCGCCATCGCCGCCACCTCGCCCCCGGCGAGTACGAAGTCGCCCATCGATACCTCCTCGTCGACGAGGTTGTCGGCGACCCGCTGGTCCACCCCTTCGTATCGGCCGCAGACGAGGGCGACGTGGTCGAGCCCGGCCCAGCGGTCGAGCGTTGCCTGGTCGAGCCTGGCCCCCGCCGGCGAGAAGAGCACCTTGTGAGCGTCCACCAGCCCGGCAAGGGCGTGGTCGATCGGCTCGATCATCATCACCATCCCGGGCCCACCGCCGAATGGCGTGTCGTCCACCTGACGGTGCCGTCCCAACCCATACCCACGCAGATCGATCAAGTCGACCTGGAGAGCTCCATTGGCGATGGCTCGGCCCACGACGCTGACATCGAGCGGCGCTCCGAACCAACCGGGGAAGATGGTGACCACCGAGACCCGCACCATGCCGACGGTAGCGGCGGTAGGCTCGCCGTCCCGACGCGCGGAGCACCCAGGTGGAACCCGACGACCAAGACCCGACCACCCAGGCGGGCGACGAGGAAGATCGCCATCCCGGCGTGACCCCCACCGAGGTCCCCGATGCCGACACGCCGTCCTCGACGGGCGAAGACGTGGCGGCGGCCGAACCGTACGAAGATCCGACGGCACCGCCCGCCGAGCAAGACGTTCGATCGAGCCCGGCTGAGGACGTCCCGACCCCGTCCGAATGGTTCGATGACGAGACCCCGCCGGCTACTCCGCCGGTTGACCTGCCCACCGCCTCGGAACGGCCGGACGATGTCCCGGCGGCACAACCGGATGACGCAGCGGCCGGATCGCCCGATGACCTGCCACCCGGCGAGGAAGACCTTGCTGGTGCGACAAGTCAGCAAGAAGAAGCCACGTCCATCACCGATCGGCCCGACGACTTGACGGCCACGGCACGACGGGAGGACGAAGAGCCGCCCTCGCAACCGGCGCCCATCGACCTGCCTTGGCCGAGCGCCGCAGAATCCCCCGCCGCCAGCACCGAGGCGGCGGCTTGGAGCATGGGTGCCGACAGGTCGGGCTCGTCCGGGTGGGGCGCTCTATGGCGGCAATCTGCCCAAGGATGGGTGGAGGACCCGGCGGGCCGCGCCGTGTGGCGTCCCATCGTCACCACTTCGGCCTCACTCTCCGAGTGGGAGGTCGACACCTATCTCGGGCTGGTCACCGGTGAGCTGGCCATCTCCGCCGACAACTTGGAGGGCTCGCTCCGCTCCGCCCGACAGGATGCGGTCGATCGGATGGTCGATGACGCCCTGGCGCGGGGCGCCCATGCCGTCATCGGCGTTTCCGTCGACCTGGTCGAGGTCTCCCGACGGGTGGTCGTGTCGGCCGCGGGCACCGCGGTCACGCTCAAGACAAGCGAATGAGCCTCATCCTCCAGTAGCGAATGGCAGGTCGCGGTCGGGACGCGGTTCACCCGGCAGACCCAGGACCCTCTCGCCGACGATGTTCTTCTGCACCTCATCGGTGCCCCCGCCGATCCGCAGACCGGGTGCTCCCAGGAAGGCCGAAAGCCACTCGGCGGCTTCGCCGCTCCCTATGACGGTGGCAGCGGGACCGAGCACGTAGAGCCCCAGCTCGTACGCCTCGCTGAGGAAACGCGTCGCAGCCAGCTTGACCACCGAGCCCTCTGGACCGGGCGTCCGGCCCTGAGCGAGCGAGGTGAGAAGTCGCAACTTGTGGAACTGGAGGATTCGCGACCCGATGGCGACCCTGGCGAACCGCTCCCGGACCTGGCGCCGGTCGCCGGCGCCCTTCTCTCCGATCAGATGCTTGAGCGCCTCCACCAGCCCTTCGGTATCGAAGATGACCCCGATCCTCTCGAACATGAAGGTTGTGATGACCACGGACCACCCCTGGCCGACTCCGCCGACCACCCGGTCATCGGGCACCACGACCTCGTCGAGGAACACTTCATTGAAGTTGGACGACCCGGTCATCTGGACCAGCGGGTTGCAGCGCACCCCGGGATCGTGCATGTCGACCACGAAGGCGGTGAGGCCGCGGTGCTTGGGAAGAGCCGAGTCGGTTCGGGCGATGCACAGCCCCCAATCGGAGCGGTGGGCGAAAGTGGTCCACGCCTTCTGACCGGAGAGCACCCACTCTTCGCCGTCACGAACGGCCCGTGTCCTCAGCCCGGCGACGTCTGAGCCGGCGTCCGGCTCGGAGAAGAGCTGGCACCACACCTCATCGCCGCGCAGCAGGGGTGGGAGAAACCGGTCGCGCTGCTCCTCGCTCCCATGGGCGAGGACGGCCGGGCCGCACCAACCCAGCCCGACGGACAGCGCATCGCGCGACAGATCGAAGCGGGTCTCCTCCTCGTCGAAGATGACAGACTCGACCAACCCGGCACCGCGCCCTCCGTACTTGGTCGGCCAGGCGATCCCGGCCCAGCCCTCGCTGGACTTGAGACGCTGCCAGTCGACCGCCGCCTGGAACCGCGACTCCTCCTCTTCGGGAGACCACTCGGCGACAATCGCCGAGGAGACGATGGCGGGCCGGGGACGCAACCGGGCGTTGCGCTCCAGCCAGCTTCTCGCCTCGGCGCGGAACGCGGCCTCCTCCTCCGAATCCCTGGGGTCCACTCGAGTGAGGGTAGAACAGGTGTCGCCGGCTGGGCTTCAGAGACGGCGTACCCGGAGGTCCCCGGATACCGATCTGAAGCTGAGCCGGGCGGAGCGCTCCGCCGGCTGCTCGGCGGGCGCCGGATCGGGGAGCACCACCCGCCCCGACATGGTGTCCGCTTCGAAAACCAATTCGGTGCCGGCGGGGATCCCCACGGTGAAGTCGCCGCTCACCGTCTTGACCGAGAGCCCGGCGCCGATGAACCGCGAGACGCGGACATTCCCGCTTGCCGTCTTGACCTCTATCGTGCCATCGGCCTGGTCGACGACCACGTCGCCGGAGGCGGTGCGCAGCCAACCGCTCCCGAGACGGCCGACTCGCAGCTCGCCGGAGGCAGAAGAGAACCGGAGCTCGCCGCCAACCGCCTCGACCCTGACGTCCCCCGACGCCGACTTCACCGCTGCATCGCCGCTGACCAGCCCGGCGCGTACATCGCCCGACGCGGTGTCCGCCTGGAGCGATGCCAGCAGGAGTTCCACGGCGAGGTCGGCCGAGGCGAGCGAAGCCTCCAGCCGCGCAGCCTCCGGCGCCACGATGGTCACCCGGTGGGCGCCGCGATTGGAGGCGATGAGCCACGATCCGGACGGCTCCTGCCGCACCACGATCGAGGAGCCGGTGTGGGTGACCTCGAACTGCTCGGGGTGGGGCCCATCTATGGTCACCTCCACCGAGCCCTCCGGGCCCTTGACCACCTTGACATCGCCCGAGCGGATCTCCACCTCGAGTCGGGGTGGGGAGTCGCAAATGAACTGCTCATGTCTCACAGCCGGATGGTCCCCTTCATGCTGCGTCCGGACCCGGTCTGCCGCTCTACTTCCCGCTGCTGGGCGGCGAGCGTCCGCACGACGAACGAGTTGACCGAGTCGCCGAGCTGCTGGGCAGCGGACTCGACGGCCTGCTTGAGGTGGGCAGGGACGCGCAGCGTGATGCGAGCGTCAAGGTCCTCGGGGTCGAGCGCGTCATCGGTGGCGGCGTGCCGGATCCGCAGAACCGGCTCGCCGTCCTCGAGGACGACGTCCACCTCCCTGCCGGGGAGCTGGGCGGCGACCTCGTGGGCGGCCTGTTGGGCCAGTTCGTACGCCACCTGGCGGAAAGCGGGACGGAGCGCGGTGAGCAGCGCCTGCGAGGCCCGTTCGACTGTTGGGTCGCTGCCGGTCAGGGCAAGATGGTCCGCCACCGCCCCCTCGATCTGGGTGAGTGCACCCGCGGTGTCCATCGCTCAGTTCCTCTGCCCCGCAGCAGGCGATGCCGGGCGGCGGTCTACGGGACGGGTCGCGTCGGACCGGCGCGACGCGGGCCTTCCCTGACGTCCGCGGGGACGCTGTCCCCTCGCCGCGGTGAACTGTCGCACCTTCTCTGCGTGAAATCTGTCGGTGAATCCCAAGTACATGCTGCACCTCCTAGTGACAACCAACTGACAGCACTATGATGTCACAATGATGTCACGCTGTCAAGAGGGAATCTTGCTCACATGTCGAGGAGAGCCCTCCAGGTGTCCGGTCCAACCACGCCGTCCACATCGAGGGCGGCGGCAGCCTGGAGCGCCCGCACCGCCGTGTCGGTGTTCTTGCCAAAAGATCCGTCGACCTCGAGCGAGGATCGGGTGCTGAGCAGCGCCTGGAGCGATCGCACGGGCGCTCCCTTGTCCCCCTTGCGCAGGTACGGCAAGTCGACCTTGACCGCTGCCCTCTTAGTCGATGCGATTTCCGACACCGTTTTGGTGTCATGCCTGACAGCAGACTGCCCGACGATGCCTTGGCGCAACTCGTCCGGGTGACAGTCGATCTGGAAGTGCATCAGGTCGGCATCGGGCCGCCAGTGCCCGCCCCACTTCCACACCCTGACCCCCCTCGTGGTCACGATGGCGTCCACCGCGGCGATCTGATCGGGGGTGAACTTCGTCTGATGCCAACCCGACCAGGGCACATAGGGGTTGGCCTTCGAGTCGAGGTCGACGGCAATCCCGTAGCTGTGCAGGCTGGGAAGGCTGCTCCCGGCGATGTTGCGGACGTTGTAGGCCCAAGCCTCCTGGGGCACGTATCCCTTGGCGCGCAACGCCTGCTCGAGGGCGGCATAGGCCGGTGCGGCCACGGTGGGGACCCCTCCTACGCCCCTGCTGAAGAACTTGACGTCGGTGAACTCGGACTTGCCGGCGTACCACGGAGCCCACCAAGAGCGGAGCGTCGACGTGGGGGCCCGGCTCTCATCCTCGAGCCACCTCTTCACCTCCGGGTCGGAGCGCTCGGCCCCATCCGGATCCATCGTCGCCGCCAACTCCGCCGGCGGCTCGTATGGGACTTCAGCCACAGATCACCTCCCCACGGGGGGGAACCATATGCCCGCAACCTATCGGGTCGGCGGGACCGACACCTCGTCCAGGATCTCGTATGTGGTGGAACGCCTGGCCGGGAGACGGCCGGCAGCGAGGATCGCCGCCTCGAAGTCCGAGGGGGTGACCTCCTGGCCGTGGGCGGCCCCGGCGGAGCGGGTGATGATCTCGTTCATCAGTGTCCCCCCGAGGTCGTTGCACCCGGCGTCGAGCAGCCGCGCCCCCCCATCAAGCCCGAGCTTGACCCATGAAGCCTGGATGTTGGGGATGAGGCCGTCGAAGGCGATGCGGGCGACGGCGTGCACCAGGACCACCTCGTCCCATGTCGGGCCGGGCCGCGACCGGCCACGCAGGAAGATCGGCGCCCCCATATGGACGAAGGGGAGTGGGACGAACTCGGTGAACCCACCGGTCCGCCGTTGGATCGCCCGCAGGACCTCGTAATGCTCCGCCCACGAAGCCGGCCCGTCGATGTGGCCGAACATCAGGGTCGACGTAGCCCGCAGGCCAAGCTCGTGGGCGGTGATCATCACCTCGGCCCATTCGGCGGTCCTCACCTTGTCCGGGCAGAGATGGTGGCGCACACGGTCGTCGAGCACCTCGGCTGCGGTCCCGGGGAGCGTCCCCAGCCCAGCATCGCGCAGCCTGGTGAGGAACTGGCGCACCGGCACGCCGAGCGTCTCCGCCCCCTGCCAGACCTCGAGGGGGGTGAAGCCGTGGATATGGATCTCGGGGAGTTCCGCCTTGATCGACTCGACCACATCGGAGTAGAAGTCGCCGGTGAAGTCGGGGTGGATCCCCCCTTGGAGGCACACCTCGGTCGCCCCGCGGTCCCACGCCTCGCGGGCTCGCTGCACGATCTCCTCGACCCCCATCAGGTAGGGCTCGCCCCTCAGGTTGAGCGAGCGCGGACCCTTGGAGAAGGCGCAGAAGCCGCAGCGGAAGTAGCACAGGTTGGTGTAGTTGATGTTGCGGTTGACCACGTAGGTCACCCGGTCGCCGTTGGTCCGTTGCCGCAACAGGTCGGCCACCCGAGCGACAGCATCCACCTGGTCGCCGCGGGCCCGAAACAGCGCCTCTACCTCCTGCTGTGTCGGCGCCATGCCATCGAGCGACCGCTCCAGGATGGCGGCAAGGTCACCGGCGCCGTTCAACTCCTCCGGAGGACGGCTCTCCACCCAGAGGGCGTCGCCCCAGTCCGCCGAGAGGCGCCTTCCCGGCACCGGCAGAGGTTCCTCGAGCCCCGGCGCCCAGCGGTAACGGGGGCGGGCGGCTCCAGATCCGTCAACCTGGCCCAGCCAGGCGGTGAAGAGCGGTGCCGGCAACGCCGCCCGGACCTCATCCAGGTCAACCCCGACGGGAAGGGCCGTCCGCTCGACCAGCGTGTCGGGGGCGAGCGATACCCGCAGCGCCGCCAGTTGCTCCACCCCCCAGTCGCGCAACAGCAGGTCCCCTGCCCCGGAGCCGACGGCAGTCACCGCGTCCTCGACGGTGTCCACGAAAACGGAGACTGTGGCGGCCAGACCGGGCAGCCTTGCCATATCGGCGGCGTCGGCAACCCGGCTCCTCCCCGTCCGGAGAAAGGCCGCTTGCGATCGGGCCAGCGCATCGAGCACCACCTCGCGCGGCCCCTCGTCCGCAACCGTCAACCGGAATCCCGGTATCCCGGCACCGGAGAGCTCGAGCGCCGCGGCCGGGACCGCCACCCAGGCGGCTGGGACCGCACTCTCCGCCGGATCGCCTACCTCCACCGGGAGGATCCCCCCCGATACCGCAGCGGCGGCGTCCCCTTCGCTCAGACCGGGTATTTCGAGGGTGGTCGTCCCCTCTCGCCTCCGGGTGGAGGCGGCAAGCTCGATTATCCGTTCAGCCGGTCGGACACGCAGATAGCTGATGGTCCGGGGCATCAAGCCGCTCCTTCCAGTTGCGGGGCCGCGGCGTATCCCTCGGCGTCGATCGCCCCGCGGACCTTGCCGAGCAGCGATCCATCGATCCACGACGGGCTGATGTACTCCGGGTAGACGGGCAGGCGTGGCATCAGACGGAATCCGGCGGCCTCGGTCCGCCGCTGCAATTCCTCGAGATGCGGCCATGGGGCTTCAGGGTTGACCCAGTCGATGGTGAGCGGCGAAACACCTCCCCAGTCGTTTATCCCGGCGTCGAGATACTGCTCGAAACGCTCGGTGAGGTTGGGCGGCACCTGGAGGTTCATCTCGGGGCCGAGAATCCACCGGGCCACGGCAACCACCAAGGCGAACCAGGCCGGGACCGGCTCGGCATGGCGCCGCATCGGGGTGTCGGCCTTCGCCCTGAAGTTCTGCACGATCACCTCCTGGATGCACCCCCAGCGCTGCTGCAACCGGGCGAGGGCGAAGAGCGAATCGATCACCTCGTCGAGGCGTTCCCCGATTCCGACCAGCATCCCGCTGGTGAACGGGACGCCCGCCCTGCCCGCAGCTTCGATCGTCGCCACCCGCAACACCGGGTCCTTGTCTGGGCAGTCGTGATGGGGCATCCCCGGCTCCATCAGGCGCGGTGAGATGTTCTCCAGCATCAGCCCCATAGAGGGGTTGAACGGCCGGAGGGAGATGATCTCCGGTTCGGTCATCACGCCCGGATTCGCATGGGGGAAGAGAGAAGTCTCGGACGACACCCGCTGCGACATGGCGACGACATATTCCATCGTCGTGGCGTGACCGTGTCGGTCGAGGAAGGCCCGAGCCTGCGGCCACCGCTCCTCGGGCCGGTCGCCGAGGGTGAACAGCGCCTCGGTGCACCGGTGTGCCTCGCCCGCCCTGGCCACAGCCATGACCTCGTCCGGCTCGAGGTAGACGCCACCTGCGCCGGGGGGCTTGGCGAACGTGCAGTAGGTGCAGCGGTCGCGGCAGAGAGTGGTGAGCGGGATGAAGACCTTGCGGCTGTAGGTGACTGTCCGACCCTTCCCCTCGTCGCGCAGCCGCCTCGCTTCGGCGAGGAGCGGCCCGAAGGGTCGGGTCCCCTCCAGGTACTCCAATGCGAGCCCGCGGTCCGGGGTGGGGTGGGCCATGAGAGGCGAGACGCTAGTCCCGGCACCGGTGTGTTCCGACCACTCTGGCCGACCACTCTGGCCGACACTCTGGCACCGTCGCTCGCGGCGGCGCTTTACCCTCGGCTCGATGGCCATCCGGCTCCTCGCCGTCCTGTTCCTCCTTGCCGGGTGCGTCCCCAACGGCGCCGTCCCCACGAGCGGTGTCCAGGCGAGCACCACGACCACCCGGTCTGTGGCGACCACCAACGCGGAGCCGGGCCTATCGACAACGACGGTGACCGCCGCACCTCCCTGCCTCTCCGGTGACGAGCCGTTCACCTCGCGGACCACCAGTCTGGTGGGACGGTCCGACGGCGATGCCGCTGCCATCGCCGGGCTGCGATGGGAGGACTTCGAGGGGTGCCAACGCGTGGTCGTCTCGCTCGCCACCGCCGACCAGGCACCGGCCACCCGCAGCGGTCAGATCGAGGTATCGGTCCGCTCCGACCTGGGGGTAGTCCGGATCGACTTCGGCCCTGAGGTGGAGCAGACCGCGGTCGCCGATGCGGTGATGGACGCCAGCCTCGTTGCCGGCGCCTATGTGGTGCGTGACATCGAGGGCGGTCTCTTCCTCGACCTGCATACGGAGACCACCGTCGAGGTGAGGGCGACGACCCCGGGTGCGCCCGCCCGCGTTGTCGTGGACCTCCGGCCCGCCGGCGGGGGTGGCGCGGCTTCGGCGGCCACTGGGCCGCTGGCGGTACTAATGACACCCAACCAGCAGGCGACGTCCTATCCCATCGACGTGAGCGGCTATGCCAGGACGCCCGAGGCGGCCGTGGTCATCCGCCTCGTCGTTGAGGGGGCGCAGGTGGCCACGATCGGTACCCCCGCTGCCGACTGGCTGGAGACGTGGGGGGTCTTCGCCGCCACCATCCAGAACGGGCCGCCCGGTGAGGGCGAGTTGATGGTGGGGGACGGCACCGAGTTGGACACAGTCCTCGCCCTTACGGTTCGAGAAGCCCCGGAAGCGGAGCGATGACCACCGTTCCCGAGGTGAGGTCTACCTCGGGGACGAGCGGCTCGACGAACGGGACCTCGAAGCGCTCTTCGCCCCGCTCGATGACCAGGCGGTCCTGGACGCCGCCGACGATCACGTCCACTACACGGCCCACCACTTCCCCATCCCCGTTGTGCGCCTCGAGCCCGATGAGATCCTCCGGCCAGAACTCCCCTGCGTCCAGCGAACGGAGTTCGCTCTCATCGATGGTGAGCTCGGCACCAGCCAGCTCGTCGGCTGCGGCGCGGGTGACCACTCGAACGAAGCGGACCAGCATGGCGCCCCGATGGGGGCGGATGTCCGCGACGGTAAGCGGGCGTGGCGGCTGTGTCGCTGCTGTCACGCGGGCACCTGCCATGAAACGCTTCGGATTGTCGGTATCTGCGTGGAGGACGAGCTCACCGTCGAGGCCGTGCGGCCGGCCCAGCCGGCCCACCGTCACCGGGTCGCCCATCGCCTCACTCGTCGAGGAACTCGACTCCCGCCTGGAGCCCTTCTTCGTCTGCGGCAGCCTGGGCCAGGGTGCGGATGGCCCTGGCCACGCGGCCGCGCCTCCCGATGACCCTTCCCATGTCGCCCCGTGCGGTGGTCACCTCGACCACGACGTCCTCGGGGCCTTGATCGACCACGTCGAGACGAACCGCCTCCGGTTGGGAAACGATCTGTGAGACGACGTAGCCCACCACCCGCTGAGTGATGTCGCTCCGGCTCACGACCCCGCCACGGTGTGGATCTCGCCCTTGGCCACCTTGAAGCGGGACCAGGCGCCCGACGATTCGAGCAGCCTGCGCACCGGCTCGGTGGGCTGGGCCCCCTTGCGGAGCCAGTCGACCGCCTTGTCGTTGTCGATCTCGATCAGCGACGGCTCTTGGCGGGGGTCGTAACGCCCGATCTGTTCGATGTACCGGCCGTCCCTCGGGGTGCGACCGTCGGCCACGACCACCCTGTACACCGGCTGCTTCTTCTTGCCCATTCGGATGAGGCGGATCTTCACCGCCATCGCATCACCATCCTGTCCCAAATCAGTCAGTGCTGTCACACATCAACGCTTGCGACGCTTGCCGCCGAGCAACCCGGGGAGTCCGGGTATGCCCTTACCCTCCGCCACCATCTTCATGAGCCGCTGGGTCTCTCCGAACTGTTTGAGCAGCCCGTTGACCTCCTGCGACGTGGTGCCCGACCCCGACGCGATTCGCCGCTTCCTGCTGCCGTTGATCAGCTTGGGGCTGTGGCGCTCCTCGGGCGTCATCGATCGGATGATCGCCTCGACCCGTCCCACGTCGCGGTCCGAAACCTCGACATTGCGGAGGAGGGACCCGGCGCCGGGAAGCATAGCAACCACCTGATCGAGCGACCCCATCCGCCTCACCTGCTGGAACTGATCGAGGAAGTCGTCGAATGTGAAGCTGGCGGTTCGCATCTTGTCGGCGAGCTTCTCTGCCTGCTGGGCATCCCAGGTTTGCTCCGCTTTCTCGATCAGCGTCAGCACATCCCCCATCCCCAGGATGCGCGAGGCCATGCGATCGGGGTGGAAAACCTCAAAGTCGTCGAGCTTCTCCCCAACCCCGGCGAACTTGATAGGGCTCCCGGTCACCTCGCGCACCGAGATCGCTGCCCCGCCCCTGGCATCGCCGTCGAGCTTGGAGAGCACGATCCCGGTCAGGTTGACGTACTCGAGAAACCCATTGGCCACATTGACGGCGTCCTGACCGGTCATCGCGTCGACGACGAGCAGTGTCTCAGTGGGGTTGGATGCCTTGTCCAGGTCGGAAAGCTCGCCCATCAATTCGCGGTCTATCTGCAGCCTCCCCGCGGTGTCGACCACGACCACATCGCGGCCGAGCCGGGCCGCCTCCTTGAGGGCGGCCCTGACCAAACGCGCCGGCCGCTGGGTCCGGTCGGTGAACACCGGCACCCCGGCGCGCTCACCCAGCGTCTGCAGTTGCTCGATTGCGGCGGGACGCTGCAGGTCGGCCGCCACCAGCATCGGTTGCTTTCCCTGGCGGACCAGGTGCCGGGCGAGCTTGGCCGCCGATGTTGTCTTGCCCGATCCCTGCAGACCGACCATCAGGATCACGGTCGGAGGCTGCGAAGCCATCGATAGTCGTGCCGGAGCTCCCCCGAGCGTTGCTACCAGCTCCTCGTCGACGATCTTCACCACTTGCTGGCCCGGGGTCAGGCTCTTCGTGACCTCTGCGCCGATGGCGCGCTCCTTCACCCGGTTGAGGAGATCTCGGGCGACAGCGACGTTGACGTCCGCCTCGAGCAAGGCGAGACGGATCTCGCGCAGGGTCGCGTCGACGTCGGCCTCGGAGAGACGGCCCTTGCCGCGCATCCGGTCGAAGATCCCTCCGAGCCGCTCAGTGAGCGTGTCGAACATGAGACGATTTTACGGGTTCCTCGGTAACTGACCGGCTGTGCTAGAAACGGCTTTGAGCCGGGGCCGCCCGTTACGGTGTTCCTGGGGGGATGGGTGAACATCTATGGAAAACCTCTGGGTAGTCGTCACAGCGGTCGTGGTGGCGCTCCTCCTCGGCGGTGTGGCGGGCTACTCGTTGGCCTATTTCCGGCTCCGGCGGCTCGAAGAGCGCTGGCGTTCGTTCGTGGCCAGGCACAAACGCGAGGTCGACATCGCGCAGGCGCGCGCCAACGACCTGGCCCACCAGTTGGAGGCGGCCCGGGCTGGAACCGACAGCGCCCAGCTGCAAGCCGAGCTCGAGCAGACGCAGCGCAGCCTGGCCGACGCCGAGGCCAAGGCCGCCCTGCTCAGACCCGAGGTCGATGCCCTCCACCACCTGCTCACCGAAAAGGAGCAAGAGGTCCTCTTGCTGAGGGAGTCGCTGCGCGAGAGCAAGCCGGGCACCCGGGTCGCCGAGGAGGCCCATCAGGTCGCTGAGCCCGTGGCCCACGAAGCCGGAGATCCCACCGAGGATGTCATCGCCGAGCCAGAACCGGGCCTCTCGGCGACATCCACGCCCGATGACTCCACCGTCGCTGTATCCGAGCCCGAGCCCGAGGCCGCAGTCCCCACCACGTCTACCCCAGATGACGCCTCTATCGCTGCAACCGAGCCCGAGCCCGAGGCCGCAGTCCCCGCCACGTCTACCCCCGATGACACCGCTATCGCTGCATCCGAGCCCGAGCCTGCGCTGCCGGTGACGTCCACCCTCGATGACGCCGCTGTCGCACCACCCACGCCCGAGCCTGAACCCGCCGTTCTGGCTGCCTCTGGGCCCGAGCCTGCGGTCCTACCGACGACCGGCCAAGAGCTGCCCCCAGAGTTCGCCGCAACGCCAACCGAGCCCGCCGAGCGGGTAGAGGTGGCGGCGGCCGGTGGCACCGAAACGAGCCTCAACGGGGAGGACGATCTCACCGCGATCACCGGGATAGGGCCCGCCACCGCCCGCCGGCTCCGCGGTGCCGGGGTGACCACCTTCGTACAGCTCGCCGGGCTCAGCGACGAGGCAATCGACGAGCTGGCGCCCAAGCTGAAGAGCAGGGCTGAGCGCATCAAGCGTGACGGCTGGGTTGAGCAGGCGAGGAAGCTGGCTGCGGACCGCACCGATTGAACGTCCTCGTTCTCCCCTCACAGGACTTGCTCGAGCTGGGATGACCACCCAGCAGACCCCTGACCGGGACGAGGCCCTAAGGGCCGACATCCGACGGCTGGGCACCCAGCTCGGCGAGGCGTTGGCCCGCCAGCACGGACAAGGGCTGCTCGAGTTGGTCGAACGAGTGCGCGCCCTGTGCAAGGCGATCCGACACGACCACGACCCTGATGCGACGAGGCAACTCGACGTGGCCTTGAGCTCGCTCGATCTCGGCACCGTCATCCAGCTGGTGCGCGCCTTCACCGCGTACTTCTATCTGGCCAACGTCGCAGAACAGACCCACCGTGTCGGCGAGATGGTCGACGAGGATCGGAGGTTCGAGGCGACGGTCGATCGCATCCTCGAAGCCGGCCTCGATCACGACCTGGTCTCATCCGTGGTGGGGAGGCTGGAGCTGCGCCCCGTGTTCACCGCCCACCCCACCGAGGCCGCCCGACCGACCACCCTGAACAAGCTCCGCACCGTGGCCGACCTCCTCGACGACCGGCTCGATCCCCGGGCGACCGAATCCGACCGAGCCCGGATCGACCGCAGGGTCGCCGAGGTCATCGACCAGATTTGGGAGACCGACGAGCTTCGGATGGACCGGCCCGAGCCGCTGGATGAGGCTCGCTCGGCGATCTTCTATTTCGACCGGCTGGAGAGCGATGTGTTGCCGGATCTGGGCGAGGAGCTGGCGCTGCAGCTCGACCGGCTCGACCCGGACCGGGACCGCACCCGGGCGCCGATCCGCTTCGGGACTTGGGTGGGTGGCGACCGCGACGGCAATCCGTCTGTTACCGCTGATGTCACCCGGCGGGTGCTCGAGCTCCAGCACGACCACGGTCTGCGGCGGTTGATCGAAGCGGTGGAGCGGCTGGCCGAGGATCTATCGGTATCCGACAGGACCTGGCGGGTGTCCCCCGAGCTGGTCGAGTCGCTGCAGCGCGACCGCGAGCTGCTCCCGCTCACCTGGCAGCGGTTCCACGGGCTCAACGCCCACGAGCCCTACCGACTCAAGCTGGCCTACATCCATACCCGGCTTGGCGCCACCCGGACGCGCATCCTCGAGGATGCCCGCCACCAGCCTGGGGTCGACTACTCAGCGCCGGCGGAGCTCGCCGCAGAACTGGAGCTGTTGGCGGCCTCGCTCTGCGACAACGGAGGCGAGCTGATCGCAGAAGGCTCGGTGATGAGGTTGATCAGGGTGGTGGCCACGTTCGGATTCCACTTGGCGACAATGGACGTGCGCGAGCACGCCGATCGCATCCACGACGTGGTCGGCCAGCTCCTCGAGCGGGTGGGCACCGCATACGGGGGCCGCAGCTCCGAGGAGCGCTTCGAGTTGCTGGCCTCCGAGCTCGCCGGTGGCCGGCCGCTTGCCACCCCGGCTGCCCGCCTCGGTGAGGGCGCCGAGGAGACGATGGCCACCTTCGCCGGAATCGCCGCGGCTCTCGACCGGTACGGACCACAGGTGATCGAGTCCTACATCGTCTCGATGACTCGCGGGGCCGACGACGTCCTCGCTGCCACTGTGCTCGCCCGTGAGGCGGGTCTGGTCGACCTGCACGACGGGCTGGCACGAGTGGGTTTCGTGCCGCTTTTCGAGACCATCGACGAGCTGCGACGCAGCGGCGAGATCCTCGACCAGCTGCTCTCCGATCCCTCCTACCGCCAGGTTGTCTCGCTGCGGGGCGACGTCCAGGAGGTGATGCTGGGCTACTCGGACTCGAACAAGCAGGGTGGGATAACCACCAGCCAGTGGGAGATCTACAAGGCGCAGCGTCAGCTACGCAGCGCGGCCCGCCACAACGGGGTGACGCTGCGGCTCTTCCACGGACGCGGTGGGACAATCGGCAGGGGCGGTGGGCCCACGTACCAGGCCATCTTGGCCCAGCCGTTTGGCACGATCGACGGCCCGCTCAAGCTGACCGAGCAGGGGGAGGTCATCTCGGACAAGTACGGCTTGCCCGGGCTGGCGGCTCGCAACCTGGAGCTGGCGGTGGGGTCGGTGCTCGAGGCATCGCTCCTCCATCGTGCATCGCGCCAGCCCAAGGAGGTGCTCGACCGCTGGACCGAGGTGATGGAGGTGGTGTCGGAGGCGGCGCATATCGCGTACCGGGATCTGGTGGAGGATCCGGGGATGGTGCGGTTCTTCCTCGCCGCCACCCCGGTCGAGGAGCTGGCAGCGATGAACATCGGCTCGCGCCCTTCGCGCCGGCCGGGCAGTGGGACCGGGCTCGACGATCTGCGGGCCATCCCATGGGTCTTCGGGTGGACGCAATCGCGCATGATCATTCCCGGGTGGTACGGGGTGGGCACCGGTCTCGCCGAGGCGCGTCGCCGTGGCTACGGCGAGGTACTCGACGAGATGCACCGCCAATGGTGGTTTCTCCAAACCTTCATCTCCAACGTCGAGATGACCCTCACCAAGGCCGACCTCGGGATCGCAAGGCGCTACGTGGAGGCGCTGGTCGACCCGGTCGTACAGCCGCTGCTCGACCGAATCCTCGAGGAGCATGACACCACCATGGGTGAGGTCCTGAGGCTCACCGATCGGCCGGGGCTTCTCGCCACCAACCCATTGCTTCGCCGCACCCTCGAGGTGCGCGACGTCTACCTAGACCCGCTCAACTACTTGCAGGTTGCGCTGTTGGCCCGCAGCAGGGCGGGCGAGACGGAGCCCCTGTTGGAACGCGCCCTGTTGCTCACCGTCAATGGGATCGCCGCCGGGATGCGCAACACCGGCTGACCTGCATGGGTCGGCGATCGAACTGTTGGAGGGAGAAGGGCATCGATTGTGATCGTCGACCTCAACCTGCTCCTGTATGCGCACCGATTGAACTCGGCCCCTCAATTGGTCCGTTGGGTCGGATCGCGGTCCGGCTGAAGTACTGACGGGGCTTCGTCTTCCGTCTTCCGCCTTCCGTCTTCCGCCTTCCGACTTCCGCCTTCCGACTTCCGTCTCTCTCGGTACCCTTCCGCAGCCCGAGGAGGCAAGCAGTGCCCCTGACCGTCGTCGAGCACCCATTGGCGCGTCACTACCTGTCGATCCTTCGTCGCGCCGACACCGGGTCGGAACTGTTCCGCGAGACCACCCGCCGTCTCGCCTACACGCTGGTCATGGAGGCGACCTCGGACCTGCCCGTGGT
>DATADW010000241.1:0-6064 GCA_036258335.1 Acidimicrobiia bacterium | reverse complement strand
GATGCCGGGTACGAGGTCATCTACACCGGTCTCCACCAGACGCCCGAGCAGGTGGTAGAGGCGGCGGTCCAAGAGGACGTCGACGCCGTTGGACTCTCCGCTCTCTCCGGAGCGCACATGACGCTGTTCCCGAGGGTGGTCGAGTTGCTTGGCGAGCGCGACGCCGCAGATATCGTTGTGTTCGGTGGAGGCGTTATCCCGGACGCCGATATCCCCCGTCTCCAGGAGTGCGGTGTCGCCGCAGTTTTCACCCCGGGGTCGCCACTCGGCGAGATCATTGCCTGGATAGAAGCCAACGTGCCCGAGAGGTGACATGAAGATCCACGAGTACCAGGCGAAGCAGCTGATGGCGGCCAAGGGAATCCCGGTACCGGAGGGGCGGGTGGCAACCACGCCCGAGGAGGCGGTCGCCGCGGTACGTCCCCTGGTGGAGGCGACCGAGAACCCGGTGGTGGTGGTCAAAAGCCAGATCCATGCGGGCGGCAGGGGAAAGGGGACCTTCAAGGAGTTTCCCGATGTTGGCGGCGTGAGCGTCGTCACCAGTGGGATCGAGGGCGGGGTCGAGGCGGCGGAGGCGAGGGTCGAGGAGCTTGCCGAGCGGATGCTCGGCTCGACTCTGGTCACGATACAGACGGGTCCCGAGGGCAAGCAGGTCAACCGTCTCTATGTCGAGCAGGGAATCGACATCGGCCGCGAGCTCTACCTCTCGATCGTTCTCGACCGCGCCGTGGGCCGGAACGTCGTGATGGCCTCGACCGAAGGCGGAACCGAGATAGAAGAGGTGGCGGAGAACACTCCGGAGAAGATCATCCGGCAGACGATCGACCCGGCTATCGGGTTGGGAGGGTGGCAGGCGGGGGCGATCGCATATGGGTTGGGGCTCACCGGCGATGCCTACGCCAACGGCACCCGGTTCCTCAACTCCCTGGCGGCTGCCGCTACCCAATGGGACACCGACCTCATCGAGATCAACCCCCTTGTCGTGACGACTGGCGGCGAGGTCATGGCGCTCGACGGGAAGATGAGCTTTGACGCCAACGCGCTGTTCCGCCATCCCGAGCTCGCCGAGCTGCGCGACCCCACCGAGGAGGACCCCGCCGAGATCGAGGCGTCTTCGCACGGTTTGTCCTACGTCAAGATGGACGGGACCATCGGCTGCATGGTCAACGGCGCGGGTCTCGCCATGTCCACCATGGACATCATCAAATACGTGGGCGGTGAGCCGGCAAACTTCCTCGATGTCGGCGGGGGCGCCGACGCCGAGCAGGTTGCTGCCGCATTCCGCATCATCACCAAGGACCCAAACGTGCGGGGGATCTTCGTCAACATCTTTGGCGGGATCATGCGCTGCGACACCATCGCCACCGGGGTGGTCGAGGCGGTCCGCCAGGTAGGACTCGAGGTGCCCCTGGTGGTACGGCTCGAAGGGACCAACGTCGAGCTTGGGAAGCAGATCATCGACGAGTCCGGTCTCGACGCGGTCAACGCTTCGGACATGCTCGAAGGTGCCCGCATGATCGTGGAGCTGGCGTCATGAGCGTCCTGGTGGGCTCCGACACCAGGGTCATCATCCAGGGGCTGGGAAAGACCGGCCAGTTCCACACCGACAAGGCGATTGCTTACGGCACGCAGATGGTCGGGGCGGTCCACCCCAGCAGGGCAGGCGGGACCCAGAGCTTCACCGGTGAAACCGATCACTCCGGGGTCGCCGGCCGGCCCGAGACGTACCGGGTCGAGCTCCCCATCTTCCACAACGTCGCCGAGGCGGTGTCCGCCACCAACGCCAACGCCAGCGTCATCTACGTCCCGCCACCGTTCGCCGCCGACGCCATCATGGAGTCAGCGGACAGCGATGTCGGGCTGATCGTCTGCATCACCGAGGGCATCCCGGTCCAGGACATGGTCAGGGTCCGCCGGTTCTTCGAGGGGAGACCGGCCCGCCTGGTCGGTCCCAACTGCCCAGGGGTGATCACCCCCAAGGAGTGCAAGATCGGGATCATGCCCGGGTACATCCACCAGCCGGGCCGTATCGGGGTGGTGAGCCGGTCGGGGACCCTCACCTACGAGGCAGTGTGGCAGCTCACCCAGCTCGGTCTGGGCCAGACGACCGCCATCGGCATCGGCGGCGACCCGGTCAACGGCACCAACTTTCTCGACGCCCTCGGATTGTTCAACGACGACCCTGCGACCGAAGGAGTGCTCATGATCGGTGAGATCGGCGGCACCGCCGAGGAGGAGGCCGCGGCCTGGGTTGCCGAGAACATGGTCAAGCCGGTGGCGGGTTTCATCGCCGGGACCACTGCTCCCCCAGGCCGGCGGATGGGCCATGCCGGGGCGATCATCTCCGGTGGCAAGGGCACCGCCGCCGACAAGATCACCGCCATGGAGAGCGCCGGGATCACCGTGGCCCCTACGCCCACACAGATGGGGGAGGCGATGGTCGAGGCGCTGGGCGGATCTGCTCCGTGACCCCACGACACCTCGACCTGATTCGGGCCGAGGGCGCCGCCCTAGGGAGGGCAGCCCGAATCGACCCCACGCGTCCGGTGCCTCGTTACCCGGGATGGTCGGTTGCCGACCTGGTGGTCCATGTCGGCAGCGTCCACCGGAGGACCCTCCGCATCGTCGAGGAACGCGCCCAAGAGCCGGTGGACCGGGTCTACCCCGACACCGACGAGCCCGACGAGGTGCTCGCCTGGTACGACGATGGGCTCGAGGCCCTAGCCGACGCCTTCGAAGCCACCGACAAGGGGATCGAGGTCTGGGGTCTCGTCCCCTCGTGCAACGTCGGTTGGTGGCAGAGGCGCATGGCGGTGGAGACCTCGATTCACAGGTGGGACGCCGAATCGGCTCACGGACCGGCCCGTGAGATCGATGCTGAGTTGGCGGTGGATGCGATCGACGAGTTCGGACAGCTACCAGCGTTCCGTCTCGCAAGGGTCAAGCTGGGCGAGCCGGGAACCGCGCTGATGCTCTCGGCGACAGATCACTCGGCGTCGTGGCGGCTCGTCCAGGGAGACGACAGTGTGACTCTGGGTCGGGCCGACGAAGCGGAGGGTGACGCCACCGTCTCGGGGACCGCCTCAGACCTCTATCTCGACATGGTGGGAAGGACCGCCGGCTTGCTATCCGCCGAGGGAGACGCCGCCGTCATCGAGGCCTGGCGGTCGATGACAGACAGCCTCCCCGACGCAGTCCGCTGACACCAGGGAAGACGGCAGACGGCAGCCAGAAACGGAAGACGGAAGACGCGGTCCGTCCCCCCCGCAGGGACCCGCTGCGGAGCAGCGGGGAGGGGGGCTGCCGAACTCCCAACGGTGCTCGAGGCAGGTTCGCACCGAACCCGTTTGCAAATGGCGGTAGCCACCAACGCGGTCGGAAGGGGTTCGTGGCACGCTGCCACCTACACTCCCGGCCCTGCGTCGAGGGAGTGATAGTTGGATCCGGTGGTTTGGATCGTCATCGCCGTGGTGGTGCTGCTCATCTTGTGGGTGGTTCTCACCTACAACTCGCTGGTCAAGCATCGCAACCGGGTTGACAACTCATGGGCCCAGGTCGAGGTCCAACTGAAGCGGCGCTATGACCTCGTGCCCAACCTCGTCGAGACGGTCAAGGGTTACGCCAGCCACGAGCAGGAGACCTTCGAGCGTGTCGTCGAGGCCCGCAACGCCGCGGTGAGCGCGAGCACCATCGATGAGCAGGCTCAGGCGGAGAACGTGCTCACCGGGGCTCTCCGACAACTCTTCGCCCTGGCCGAGGCTTACCCGGAGTTGAGGGCGAGCGAGAACTTCGCCGCCCTCCAGGCCCAGTTGGCCGAGACCGAGGACAAGATCGCCGTATCCCGCCAGATCTACAACGACAGCGTCCTGACCTACAACACGCGGGTGCAGAGCATCCCGACCAACCTCGTGGCGGGCACGACCGGCTTCTCGGTTCGCCCGTTCTTCGAGGCTCCAGCAGAAGCCGACGAGGCACCCCGAGTCCAGTTCTGACCAAGCAGAGATGCGCACCGCACGCCGCTGGCTGATCGGGTCGTTGCTCGTCGCCGCGGCCCTGTTGCTGACGGCGGGTCCGGCGCTGGCGCAGGAGTTCGAGCTCCCGTCGGCCGACGTCGAGATCCAGGTTTCGCCCGACGGCTCCCTGATCGTGACGGAGCGGATCACGTTCTCGTTCGATGGGTCGTTCTCCGGCGCTTACCGAGAGATCCCGTTGGGAAGCGGTGAGTCGGTGACCGATGTCGGCGTGAGCGAGGGGGGAACGAACTACCGGGCCGGAGCGTCGGCCGAACTCGGCTCGAGCGGGTCACCAAACACCTTCGGGACCAAGGACCTAGGCGACCGATTGCGGGTGGTGTGGCACTACCAGGCTGCTGACGAGCAGCGGACCTTCACCATCACCTACCGATTCACCGGGCTGGCGACGGCGTGGGACGACGTCGTGGACGTCAATCTCCAGGTATGGGGGTCGGAGTGGGAGGTGCCGGTCGACCGGCTGACGGCACGCCTCACCGTCCCCGGCGCCCCCGACCAGGTCCTCGTCTGGGGGCACCCGGCATCGGTCGAGGGCACCACGTCGCTCGGTGCCGACGGGCGCGCACCCCAGCTGGAGGCCTCCGATGTGCCCGCGGGGCAGTGGGTGGAGCTCCGTGTGGCCTTCAGCAGGGATGCACTCGAGTCGGTCCGAGGTGCCCGGGTCCGGGAGGGTCAGGGACTTCCCGAGATTCGCGCCGAGGAGGAAAGGGCGGCGGAGCAGGCCAGCCGTGATGCCGCCAATGCCCGCCTGGTGTTGATGGGGCTCGTCGGCTTGGCTGTCCTTCCCGCCCCGCTCACCTGGCTCTTCGGCTATCTGCGGTGGGGCCGCGAGCCCAAGGTGGCGTATGACCGCGAGTACGAGCAGGAGCCCCCCTCCGAGCTTCCCCCCGCCCTGGTCGGCGCCCTCCGCACCCAGGGTGTGGTGGGGACGCCCGAGTTCACTGCGACGCTGTTCGACCTGATCCGCCGGGGCATCATTTCCGCCCGGTCGGTTCAGGTGGAGCGTAAGACGTGGATGGGGCTCCGCACCGAGATGGTGTCCGACCTGGAGTTGACCCTCGGCACCGAAGGCGCAGTTGACCCCGCCGAGGAGCCGGTGGTGGCCGTGATGCAGAGGGTTCTCGCCGACGGCCCGGCTGCGATCACCGAGTTGCGCGACCGCATCAGGGACGACGTCAAAGCCAACGCATCTTCTTACCAGGAGTTCCGTCGGGAGACACCCCAACTTCTCGTCGAGCGCGGTCTCCTGACCAGGACTCGTCGCGGCGTGCCGGTGACGATCGCCATCGGTGCAGCGATTGTGGCCGGGGGTTTGATCTGGCTGGTGACGAACAGCGATGGCGGGTTCTCGTCGATCCTCGTCCCTGCCGCCATCGTCGTCCTCATCGTCAACGCCCTCCTCTTCTTCTTGATGTACGCCTTTCGCCGGGCGTGGGTGAAACGAACCCCCGAAGGCATGCTCGAGACCGAGCGGTGGGAAGCGTTCCGCCGCTACCTCAGCGACTTCTCACGTCTCGAAGAGGCGCCCTCTCTCTCGCTGGCGCTCTGGGAGCGATACCTGGTTTATGCCATCGCCTTCGGGATAGCCGACGAGGTCCTTGCTTCGGCTCGGCTCCACGCTCCCGAGGAGCTTCACCAGAGCAGCGCCGTTTACTGGTACGGCCACCAAGGGATGAGCGGTGGGCTCAGCGAGAACGCCTTCAGCGGGTTGTCCAGCTCGTTGTCGGGCGCCTTCACCCCGCCGGGGTCGAGCGGCTCGGGCGGCGGTTTCACCGGCGGGGGTGGCGGCGGTGGCGGTGGCGGTGGTGGGGGAGGCGCCTGGTGAGTCCCAGGTGCGGCGCTTACCCGAAGCGCCTGGCGTCCTCTACGGCGTAGCCGGCAACCGCCAGGTCGGCGGTCCGCACCGACCTCAGCCGACGCAGGATCTCCTCGACCCTCGAGGCAGGTATGGCGCACGTGTGCTCGTCGTCGCCCATCCCGGTTCGTGCCCTGCTCAGGGCGCAACCGAGGCTGGCGGCGACCTGACCTTCGTC
>DATADW010000240.1:0-9030 GCA_036258335.1 Acidimicrobiia bacterium | reverse complement strand
ATATGGCTGCTGACCGCCGATGACGAGGGACAGCACTCGTCCCGGGGCGTGTTCGCCGATTCCGAATCCGAGCCTGCCGCCCCACGACATGCCGACGAAATGGGCACGTTCGATCGACAGCTCATCCAAGACCCCTACGGCGTCCGCGACACGCACCGCCATGGCATATGCGGCGGGGTCGTGCGGTTTGTCGCTCGCCCCGAGGCCGCGGTGGTCGACGTAGATAGGACGAAACTCATCGGGCAGGATCCCCTGGGCGATTTTCGACTCCCTCACGTCGGCGACCGAATCCAAGAACCCGCCATGAAACACGACAGGGACTCCATCGCCGCCCTCGTCCTCGAAATACACTTCGCGTCCGTCCAACCGGTTCCTCGAGCGGGGCATCCTTCTCCAGTAACGGCTGTCTCCTGGATCACGCTACGCCCGAGGTGATCTGCGGGAACGACGCGTTCCAGGTCCACCGAGACCCGCCAGCCGATCCGATTAGATCCGACGAACCCCGGCCACCGAACGCACGTTCAATAGCTCGCACGAGTCTCACCCCCTCGCCGGTGGGACGTTCTGGTTGAGCCGAAAGAGATTGTCCGGGTCATAGCGTGCCTTGATCGTCGCCAGGCGATCCCAGGTCGGGCCGGGATACGCCTCCCGAACGCGGGTTGGTCCCTCGTCACCGAGGAAACCGACATACACGCCAGGCTCGCCACTACGCAGACACTGCGCCAGCGATGTCACCCATGCCGAATGCTCTCCAGCTTCGTCGGGATCGTCATAGACCACACCGACGGCGGACATGATCGGACGATGACGGTGGGCGAAAGCCGTTGCGCCCGGAGCTACGTCGGCTGCAGCGCCGCCAAGCACGCGGAGCTGGGCGACCGCGATCGGTGCGGTCGAGACCTCGAGGTGTTCGACGATCCCTGCTGCTGCCGAATCAGAAACGTGATCGAGGAAGAAGGAGGTTGCAACCTCTTCCTTGATCGGTGGCCCACCCTCGGTGAACTGGAACATCTCCGGATAGCGCATCGGTCCGACCAGGTCGGCGATCGGGGGAGCCAGAGTCCGGAACGGAGCGACGACACGCTCCCCCGCTTCGCCCGAGTACGCCATCAACAACATGACGACCGGTCGGTTGTGGTGCTCTTCGGGGATGAACGGTTCGGGCGGGGCAAGCATGAGGTTGGCAATGGTCGACAGGTCCTTGGGAGCCGCCGTCGCCAGGGTCACGACTCCGGTGATGACTTCCTGGGTCGGCGGAAGAATGAGTAGTCCCCCCAAAATACGATCGACCTCGTGCAGCGAGTAATGGAAACGGGTGGCAACGCCGAAGTTTCCGCCGCCACCCCGGATCGCCCAGAACAGGTCGGGTTCGTTCTCACCATCGACCCGCAAAAGCCGGCCGTCGGCGGTGACCACATCGGCGGCGAGGAGGCTGTCGATCGTCAACCCGAACTTGCGAACCAAGTACCCGACACCACCCCCCAATGTCAGCCCGCCGATCCCAACCGAGCCTGTGTCACCGAAACCTGTGGCGAGGCCATAGACGCCGACGGCGGTCGTGTATTCGGCGGCGGTCAGGCCGGACCCCGCCCAGGCTGTGCGGTTCTCCGCGTCGATCTCGATCGAGCGCAGTGCGGAGAGGTCGAGCACGATTCCGTCGTCGACGACCCCGTAGCCCGCAGGGCTGTGGCCTCCGGACCGCACTGCGAGCGGCATTCCGGTCTCGGCGGCCGACCCGACCACTCTCGCCACCTCGCTGGCGTCCGCCGGCTTGATGATCACGGCTGGGTGCCGATCGAATGCCCCATAGAACACGGCCCGCGACTCGTCGTAGTTGGCATCACCGGGGGCGATCACTTCCCCGCGGAATGTGTCGCGCAGTCTCTGTACGGATATGGTCATGGCGGTTACTCCGGTTGCTCCACATGATGACCGAGCGAAGCGGCGGAAATCATCGGAGAGGAGATGCAATGCAACTGGCACCCTCCCTGCACCGAGTTGGCTCGGACATGGTGAACGTCTACCTGATCGAGGACGAGCGGGGAGTGACCGTCATCGATGCCGGCCTGCCGGGGCAATGGGATGAGTTCACCCACGAGTTGGCGGAGATGGGTCGCTCGCTCGAAGACGTACGTGGTCTGATCCTCACCCACGGCGACACCGACCACCTGGGTTTTGCCGAGCGCCTGCGTGAACAGGGTGTATCGGTCTATGTGCACGAGGCCGATGCCCCGCAAGCAACCGGCGCGGTAAAGAAGAAGAACCCTTCGTGGGGCCGGATGAAGGTCGGGCCACTCTTGTCGTTCCTCTGGTACTCAGGGCGCCGCGGTGGATTGCGCGCCTCGCACGTCGGGGAGGTGACCACGGTCGCCGACGGGGCGGTGCTAGATCTGCCCGGGGATCCCCGCATCATCCACACACCCGGACACAGCCCGGGCAGCATCGCCATCCATTCCGCTGCAATCGATGCTCTCTTCGTCGGTGATGCGATGACGACTCGCCACGTTCTCACCGGCGCCCGCGGGCCACAGCCGGCGCCGTTCACGCTCGACACGACTCAGGCACTCGCTTCGCTCCGAAAGTGGGAGGACGTCGAGGCGACGTGGGTATTGCCCGGCCACGGCTTCCCATGGGATGGTGGGGTCGATGCGGCGTTGGCTGAGATACGCGCCCGTTCGGAGCTCAATCGCTCCTGAGATGCCGCCTGAACCAGTCAACAGCAAGACGATCAACCTCGGCAGCAGAAGGAGTCTGTGGCGCTGGGTCATCGCCGGGGGGATCTGCCAATTGGTGACCCATTCCGGGGATGAGCTCGAGGCCTGCGAGGGCAGGCTTTGCGTACCGATCGGCGAGAGCGTCGCGAAGTTCCTCAGCCGGGCGGCGAATCCCGTCGATGTCGTCGTCCTCACCGACCACGAGCAGCACCGCCGGATCCTGCCGTCGCTCCGCGATCTCACTGGCTCGCTCGACGAAATCGAGCCGAGTGGCGACCTCCCGTGACCGGTCGGACCAGCTGTACTCGACTCCGAAGTGACGATCCATTGCTTCCACCAATGAGCGCAGTCTGACCAATGGGCTGACGAGCACCGCGGCAGCGATGTCGACGTCCTGCTCAGCGAGGACGAGCAGGGCGACGGCCGCCCCGGCGGATCCACCAAGCAGACCCACCGGTCCCGGGGCGAGGCCTAGTTGCCCAGCGATCTCGGCATAGGCGGGACCGAACTCCCGGGCTGCTTGATCGGTGATCGGCCCTTGGATGTTGAGGACCCCGTCCTCGTACCCGAGTCGGAGGAGTTCTTCATCGCCGCCGGCCGGCTTGCGTGAGCCGGACATGGGGAGACCGAGGTACACCCTCCAAGCATCGAGGCCCGCCAGCGGCAACGCCGCGGCGAATCCGGCCGGGGTGCGTGGAGGATCCAGCAAGTGCCAAGCGACAACGGTGGCGCTGTCGGGACTCGCGGCGTGCTCTGGGGGAATCGCCAGGAAAGGCACCCCGGATGCAACTCCCTCGATGGCTCGCTCGTCGGTCGTGACCTCGGACATTTCCAGCTCCCTAATTGGACAACGTACAACAATTAATGTACGGTGTACAGGTCACGATGTCAAGCCCCTCCATACCACCGCGACCAGTCGGGCACCGTGCCGGCTTGTCCCGAGACGCCGTCCTCCGCGCCGCACGACGAATCGCTGACGATGAGGGTGTTGACCGGTTGACGATGCGGCGGTTGTCGGCAGAGGTCGGGGTGATGCCGAACGCGATCTACACCTACTTCGCCGACAAGGACGCCCTCCTCGCAGGGCTGCTCGACCACCTGCTTGGCGAGATCGAAACACCCGACGAGGCCGAACGAGATTGGCGAGGCGGCCTGGTCGAGATCATGGACTCTTCCCGCCGTCTGGTCCTGGCTCACCTGCAACTGGCAACCATGTTCCTGACCAGACAGAGTGTTGGACCGAATGCCGCCCGGCTCGGCGAGATCACGTTCCGACTGCTGCGCCAGGGCGGGATCGAGGGCGAGCGAGCGGTGGAAGCCTTCCGCACCATCTTGATCTACACCCTCGGATTCGCTGCCTTCCAGGCACCCCGCCAACAGTCGGATGCCACCGCCCGCACTGCTCGTGGCTTGGCGGCATTCAGCGGCCTCGACCCAGATCAATACCCTGCGCTGCGGGATGTCGCCAAACCATTGGCGACCCATCCCACCGACGACAACTTCCACACCGGCCTCCGCTGGTTGCTCGACGGGATGAGCGCTGACACGAGTGAGCTGCAGCTGAAGACTCGCTAGGGGTTGGCATGGCTGATCCGGATCAGCCCGAACCCTCGATCCAATCGACGGTGATCGAAGGTACGTGACCCTCCCCGCCACTCCATTCCGGAAAGTCGAAGAGCGCCAACATCACTTGCATTGGATAGGTCGGCGGATGTCTGCAGACGTGTACCTGCTCGCCATCGACCGAGAACGCGGCCCTGGCGTCGTCCCACTCCACCGCATAGGTGTGGTACTCGGCGACGTCGACAGCGAGCCGAGGGGCAACGAAGTCGTGCGTGAGGCGCGGATCGTTGACCTGCTTGGCGCCGACACCGATCTCGGCAGATCCGTCCTCGATGCTTCGGCCGAACACCTCGACGATGCACAACTCCCCGCCCTCGTCAGGGTTGTCCTCGAATCCGGCGAGCCACATGGCGCCCATCGACCTCGGCGAGAGGCTCATGCGACAGCGGACTGCCACCCGGCCCGAAGACGGGAGCCAACCCTCGAACCGGTCCTGCGCCTCCCGAACCACCAATCCGTCGCGGAAGCGCTGCTGCCCGATCGTGGAACCGACGGGTCCGGAGAAGTTGCCCGATTGCACGCCTGATACACGCAGTGGCTCGGGGTGCTCATCGGCGCACCACAGAGGATGGCCGGCTGGGATGGTCAATTCGAGGCTCGAGTCTTGAAGGCGGTACGCAGCTGCCGTCGCCTCCTTGGAGCTCCATGCCGGGAGGTAGTGGGGCATCCATACCGATAGATCGAGCTCACCACCGTCGAAATCGTCCCTGAACATCGCGATGGGATGGCTATTCCGGCTTGGTCGCCTTGCCGTCGAGCCACAGCATGTCGGAGTCGTCGCGATGGCTGCCGGTCGAGCCGACGTGCTTGGAATCGATCTCAGGGCCGTTCTTGATGACGTACACAAGAGCCATGGCATGCCCGCGCCCCAGGTCGTAGTCGGCCTTCAACCAGTCGACGATGGTGCCTGCCTTGACGCTCGGATCGTCGTACCCCTTCTCCTTGGCGATGGCGATGAACTGACGAGGCGTGAGGCCGGTCTTCTCCTCGATGTTGTCGAGGTATGCCTGGAACGACATTTGGCTCTCCTTCCGCTGCGAACGGACGCGCTCCAACTGGGGTCACGGCTCAGGACGATGGCGGTTTTTCGCTCGTTCCGCCACCGCTCCCAGGGTCGGTCTCCCCTCCAAAGATCCCGGCAACTGTCCGAGCCAAGCCCTCCGTTGGCCACCATGTCATCATGAATCGGCGACCGGCGCCTGACCGACCCACCACCCACCACCCGAAATGACGACCCCGCCGAATGACCATCTGTCTTTTCCCGCTCATTCTTTCGCCTCCCGACATCGACCGAGTCTGGCGCGAAATCGTCGGTCGTGACGCGTGATCTCATCCGCGTGATGACTCCCAGCACGGGGGGTCGTAGCCGGACAGTCACCTCGTGGTGAGGAAGCCCGATGAGATCGTCTGGTTGCCGCTGACTTCGAGCGCAAGGACCTCAAGCTCGTAGAGAGTCGCCGGTTCGAAAAACTCCTCCGGGACAGTGAGCGACGTGGCATCAGGCCTAGGTGGACGTCGTACACCGGTCTGCTGAATCCGTTGGGGTCGTCGTGATCGACCTTGGTGATGATCACTTGGTATCCGGTGATGTCGACCGGGTCGCCGCTGAGGGTCTCGGTCACCGGCTCCCAGCTCACCACGAAATCCCCCGGATCGGCGACGACCTCGACGGCTTCCTCTTCGTCCGCTGCCAGTTGGGGTGCTGTGATGGCCGGCTCGGCCGGAATGTCGTGGGTGAATGCGGCGGTGGCCACCCGCGCCGTCCCGTCGAAAGCGGTTCCGCCGACGAGGTAGTCGCCTTCCGGGAACGCACCGAGAAGATCCTCGATGGACCCTTCGTCGTTGGGTGGTTGCGCGACTCGAAGAACAGATCGGCGACGCCCAGGTTCCCCAACGGCCCATGGGGTTGGACGGCGAGAACCAGCTCTCCGTTCGGGTTCCAGATGCACAGCTCCGTCCACGCCTCGCCGCCGTAGTTGCCGTGAACCCCGGTGTCTGCCTCGGTGGCGTTGTGCTCGACAAAAAGCATTGCAGTTTCTAACTCTTCACCCTCGGTTGGCACTGCGCCGATGGGTCACTCGTCGAGGCGGTCGAATTCGCGCTGTTGGCCGACGTGCATGATGCGATCACCAGGGCGACGGCGCCAAGGATTACGATTGCGCGGCTTGCCATTGATGACTTCCTCGGTTGCGGCTACCCGAAGGATGCTCGCCCCCAGGCTTCCTCCACCCTGAACGGCGGGAGAGCGATCAGATCGAAGCGCCGAGTGGCAGAGTCATTTCAAAGCGCGCTCCCGCTTCTCCGGGGTTCACGACCACCAGCGACCCACCGTGCCGGACCGCAATGTCGCGAGCGATGGCAAGTCCGAGCCCGCTGCCACCGGTGCCGGCGGCTCTCGCCAGGTCGAGCCGACCGAACCTCTCGAAGATCTGCTCTACGCCGGAGAGCGGTATACCCGGCCCATCGTCCTCGACCGTCAGGCATGCAAAACCGTTACGCTCCTCTAGCCCGACACCCACGGTGCCGGTGGCGTGCCGCTCGGCGTTGTCGAGGAGATTCTTGACGGCCCGAGACAGCTGGCTGCGATTACCCACGAGGTGAGCGCCGGACACAGCCGAAAGATTCACGTCGACCCGACCGTTGCCGGCAATCCGCCTTCCTTCGCGCAGCACCAAGTCGTCGAGATCGATCGCGGCACGGGTTTGATCGGTCTTGCCTGCGTCGGATTGCGCCAGGAACAGCAGATCCTCAACCATCTCCTGCATGCCGAGCACCTCCTCCAGCAGCGACCCGAGCTGATCACTCGCCACCTGGTCGCTGGCGGACGAGAGTTCCAGCTCCAGCTCGGCCCGCAAGCGAGTCAAGGGACCACGCAATTCGTGCGATGCGTCTGCGACGAACCGCTGCTGCCGTTCCAACGATCCCTCGAGGCGCTCGAGCATCTCGTTCATGGTATGGGCGAGCCGGTCGATCTCGTCTTCGGTGCCCGGATTGGGCACCCGGCGGCGAAGATCGGTCGCGCCGATCGCCGCCACCTCGGATCTGATGTCCTCCACGGGCCGGAGAGTCCGGCCCACCAGCCACCACACCAGCACGCCGAGGATCGCCACGACGACCGGGATTGTTATGGCGAGCGAGCCAATCAGTGCGGTGGTGCTCTCGGTGACCACGTCGTAGGTCGTGCCGACGTGGAGTACGCCACGGTCCACGGGCCGGCTGAGCACCCGGAACACGTCATCGTCGACCTGGGGCACTTCGAGGTTCTGGATCAGGTCGCCTCCGCCGCCCGCAATGTCGAGAGGCGGTTGATCGGCGAGATTGGGAGTTGCCGCCACGACGGCGCCATTGGCGTCCACGAACTGGGCAAACCCTTCATCAGGACCCGATGCGAACTCGTCAGGCGATACACCCTCTTCGAGGAGGGAGATGATGTCGTCGGCGCGCTGCGTCAGAGTCTGATCGATGCTCGCCGTCAAGGTGTCTCGCTGCAGCAGGACGAGGACGCCCCCGGCAACGACCAGCAACGCCGCCACCGCGAAAGCGGCTACCAGCGTGACACGGAAGCGGACGCTGCGAGGGTTCACAAAGCGCTCAGCCCCCGTCGGAGGCGAGCCGGTAACCGGCGCCCCGGATGGTTTGGATCGAGTTCCTGGCGAAGGGCTCGTCGATCCGGCTCCGCAGCCTCCTCACGTAGACCTCGACGATGTTGGGATCACCCTCGAATGCGTAATCCCACACTCCCTCGAGAATCGCCCGCTTGCTCATGACCTGGCCGGCCCGTCGGAGGAGGAATTCGAGGACGTCGAACTGCCGTGTCGTCAGCTGAATCTCGACGTCGCCTCGCCAGGCGCGCCGTTGGGCTGGATCGATGCGAAGGTCACCGGCGGCGAGGGGTGTCGGATCTAGCCCCGCGCCGCGCCGAAGGAGAGCTCGCACCCGAGCGACGAGCACTGCAAGCGAGAACGGCTTGGTGATGTAGTCGTCGGCGCCGGTGTCGAGCGCCTCCGCCTCGTCGAGGTCGCCGGCTTTGGCCGTGAGCATGAGGACCGGCGTCCAATCCCCCGATGCCCTGAGATCCGCGCAGATCTGAAACCCGTTCCTACCGGGCAACAAGATGTCGAGGATGATGAGGTCGTAGCTGCTCTCCGTGGCGAGCCAGAGCCCCTCGGAACCGTCCGGTGAGACCTCGACGCTGAACCCCTCGAGTTCCAAGCCGCGCTTGACCGCACCGGCGATCTTCGTGTCATCCTCGACAAGGAGGATCTTCACCGCGGCAGTCTTCCACTCCGAGCTGACCCCCCGCTGAACGACAACGATCGGAGTCAGCCTGGAGTAAGCACAATCGTCGTAGCTTTGCCTTGCGACCAAGGAGGAACATGAAGAGAGCAAAGGTGCTCATGATCGGCGCAGCCATCGCCGCGGCAGGCGCAGTGCCGGCCATCGCCCAAGCTGGAAGCCCCGCGTCAGATGACGACGCGACCGAGGTTGCGATCGCAGGGACCGATCTCGACCGTGCGTCGGCCGCGGCGATCGACCACCTTGGGGGAGGAAAGGTCACTGGCACCGAGGTGAGGGACGAGGAGAGCTATTACGAAGTCGAGGTGACTCTGGAGAGCGGCGAGCAGGTCGACGTGCAACTCGATCAGAGCTTCAAGGTCGTCGGCACAGGGGAGGACCGCTCCGAGGATTGAAC
>DATADW010000239.1:0-8651 GCA_036258335.1 Acidimicrobiia bacterium | reverse complement strand
GCTGGGCCGGCAACGGGCTGGGACCAACCGTGATGCCGGACACCTGGCGCGCCACGAACCGCGGGCAACCGAGCGGGTCCTCGACCTCCACCGCCGCGGCGGTTTCGGGCCCGGTGTCATCGACACGTGTGTCGGGCTGGCGTACCGGCAGCTCGTAGTAGGCGCCGAGCTCGCGGGCTATCCCGAGGATCGACATCACATCGGGCCGATTGGGCGTGATGGTCACGTCGAGGATCACATCGCTCAGGGGGAGCACGGCCTCGAGGTCACGACCCACGTCGTCGGGCCCAGCAACCCCCAGCCGGTCGAGGACGAGGATCCCGGTGTGGTCGTCGCCCAACCCGAGCTCGGAGGCGGAGCAGATCATCCCGTGCGAGACCACACCCCTGACCGCTCGAGCCTCGATCTCCATCGGCTTGCCCCCCGGGTTGAGCTGGGCACCCACCGGGGCGAACGCCACCACGGCCCCTGCCTCGAAGTTCCAGGCACCGCACACCACCTCGAGCACGTCTCCGGAGCCGTAGTCCACCTGGGTGAGCCGGACCCGGTCGGCGTCTGGGTGCGGGCTCACCGTCTCGACTCGCCCCACCACCACTCCGCTGAACGTGGGGCTAATCGTCTCCCAGCCCTCGACCTCATGGCCCAGCGACCCGAGGACGCCGGCCAGCGTGGCCGGGTCTGAGGTCGGGAGGTCGATGAACTCGGACAGCCAGCTCAGCGGAACCTTCACAGCCGCCTCATCGGAATTGCCTAAGGACCCGGATGTCGTTCTCGTAGAGGAGACGGATGTCGGGGATCCCGTGCCGCACCATGGCTACCCGGTCGGCGCCCACCCCAAAGGCGAACCCCGAGACCTGGCTCGGGTCGTAGCCGACGGCCTCGAACACGTTGGGGTCCACCATCCCGCAGCCGAGCAACTCCAACCAATCGTCACGCCAAACCACCGCCATCTGCGCCGACGGCTCGGTGAAGGGGAAGAAGTCGGGGCTGAACCTCGTCCGGACCCTCGGGCCGAACATCTCCCTGGCGAAGTGCTCCAGCGTCCCCTTGAGGTCGCCGAAGGTGATGTCCTCGGCCACCGCCAGACCCTCGACCTGATGGAAGACCGGAGCGTGGGTGGCGTCCCACGGATCCGGTCGGTAGGTCCTCCCCGGCACCACCACGTACACGGGTGGTGGTTGGCGCTCCATGATCCTGGCTTGCATCGGGGAGGTGTGGGTGCGGAGCAGCAACGCATCTGCGCCCGTGCTTGACCGTCCATCCCAGGGCTCGAGGTAGAGGGTGTCGCTGGGAAGGCGCGCCGGATGGTGAGGGACGTGGTTGAGGGCGTCGAAGTTGTAGTGAACGGTCTCGACCTCGGGGCCCGTGACCACTTGGTAGCCGATGGCGCTGAATATCTCGCAGATCTCGGCCATCGATTGCGTGATGAGGTGGTGGGTGCCGCGCCGTAATTCGACCCCGGCCAAGGTGATGTCCACCCTGTCCGCCGCCAGCAGCCGATCTTCCGCCTCCTCCTCGAGTTGTTGGCGACGGGCGGCCACCAGCTCCTCCACGCGACGCTGCGCTTCGTTGATCTCCGCCCCGAGGGAGCGTCTCTCGTCTGCGGGGCGGTCACCCAGTGTCCGCCTCAGCTCGGCAAGGTCCGAGCGCCGCCCGAGCATCTGTGACTCGACCTGGTGGAGCTCGTCGAGCGTCCCGACGCTGGCGAGTTGCTCCTCTGCGTCCGATATGAGTTGTTCGGTATTGCCCGACGACATGGGGCCGGGGAGGTTAGCCATGGGTACCACCGGCGCCCTTTGCCGTTTTGGTCAGGGCGAACAGCAGCACGGCGCCCGCCGCCGCGGCGTTGAGGCTCTCGGTCCCACCCGGCATCGAGATGGTCACCGCCCGTCCGTACGCGGCCACCTCGGGGGGCAGACCACGGGCCTCGTCGCCGATCATCAAGGCGTGTCGTCCAGCCCGGAGCTCATCGGGGTGGACGCCACCCGTTACCACAGTCGAGACGACTTCCCAGCCCCGCGCCGTGAGGGCGGCAGGGTCGAGGTGGGGGGCCATCTCGATCATGGTGCGGAAGTGTCCTCCAGCCGCGGCACGCAGCGTCTTCGGCGACCACGGATCGGCGGTCCCCGGCCCGACGATGACACCTGCACCAAAGGCTGCGGCGCTGCGGATCAAGCTGCCGACATTCCCCGGGTCGGCCAGCCCGTACAGCACCAGCGTCTGATCGGTGGTCACCGCCACCGATGGGGGAATCCCAATCACCGCCACCGGCCCGCGGGGGGACTTCGTGCCGGAGAGGCGGTCCAACGCCGCATCGGCCACCGCGACCAGCTCGGCCCCCTGCGGCACAATGGTCTCGGGGTCGGTCGAGAAGACGGTATGGATTTGGGCGCCGGCCGATGCCGCCTCCTCGAGCAGATGAGGTCCCTCGATCAGGGTGAGGCCGGTTGCAGCCCGTTCGGCAGAGCGGTGGAGCCGGGACGCCTCCGCCACCCGAGGATTGCGCGGCGAGCGAGCCGGGGGCTTGCTAGCCGCGGTCGGGCACTGCCAGCTCGACGATGCTCTTGAACCCCTCGGGATCGCGGACCGCCATGTCGGCCAGCATCTTCCGGTCGATCTCGATCTCGGCGGCCTTGAGCCCGGCGATCAGCTTGGAGTAAGACACCCCCTGCTCGCGGGCGGCGGCGTTGATCCGGATGATCCAGAGACGTCGGAAGTCACCTTTGCGCGCCCGGCGGTCGCGGTACGCATCCTGCCCTGCGTGCATGAGCTGTTCGTTGGCCGTCCGGAAGCGCCGGCTGCGCGCCCCTTTGTACCCCTTGGCCCGCTCGAGAACGGCGCGATGCTTCTTCTTTGCGTGTACGGCTCGCTTCACACGGGCCATGGGTGGTCTCCTTCCGGCTCAGATGCCCAGCATGCGGCGGGCGCGTCGGCGGTCGCCGGAAGGGAGCGCCACAGTGCCGCTCAGCCGGCGGAACCGCTGCCTTCCCTTGGCCAGCTTTAGGTGGCCCCGCCCCGCCTGGGCGCGGCGCAGCTCACCTGAACCGGTCACTTTGATTCGTTTGGCTATTCCCCTGTGGGACTTCATCTTCGGCATTTCAGATCCTCACTCGGTCTGCTCGGTGTCCGGCTCGGTGTCCCGCGCGTTGTCCGGCTCACCACCATTGTCGGACGGCTGCTCGCCGCCGCGACCGGCACGACGGGTCGGCGCCAGCGTCATAGTCATGGAACGTCCATCCACCTGCGGCGCCTGCTCCACGGTGGCCATCTCAGCCACATCGCTGCTGAGCCGCTCCATCAGCCGCAGACCCATCTCGGGGCGGGTGTTCTCCCGTCCGCGGAAGCGGACGGTCACCCTCACCTTGTCGCCGTCGCCGAGGAAAGTCTCGGCGCGGCGGCGCAAGATGTCGTAGTCGTGGGGTCCGATCCTTGGCTTCATGCGCAACTCTTTGATCACGGTGCGGGTCTGCTTCTTGCGAGCCTCGCGGTCCCGAACCGACTGCTCGTACTTGAACTTCCCGTAGTCCATCAACCGGGCGACCGGCGGGTTGGCATTGGGCGCCACCTCCACCAGATCGAGCCCGAGTTGCTCCGCGAGCCAGATGGCCTCCTGCAGCTTCTTGATCCCGATCTGGGTTCCATCGGGGGCGACCAACCGGACCTCCGAGGCCCGGATGTAGTCGTTCACGCGTGGCTCTGCTATGCGCCTTCCTCCTTCGTGGAATGCAAAAGGCAGCAAACCGGAGCTTGCTGCCATACATGGGAACAATGACGCCCGACGGGGCGCCTCTGGTTCTGCAACCTCGGCCCGCCGGTGGCGGCCGGGTGGGAGGCAGCGGCCTCCGCTTTGCTTGGTTGTCGCCAACAGTATACGGGCCGGCCGGTCATCAGTGCGAAGAAGTCCGCAGCCCGCGCAGCGCACTCGCCATGGCGACGGCGGCGATCGCCGCTTCGAAGCCCTTGTTGCCCGCCCCCGGCATGCTCCGCTCCCGAGCATGGGCAGCCTCGTGGACGGCGAGAACCGCGTTGGCCACCGGTATCCCCGCGTCGAGTGAGGCTGCAGTCAGCCCGGCCGCCGACTCGTTGACCACGACCTCGTAGTGGTCGGTGTCACCCTTGATCACGGTACCCACTGCGACGACACCGTGGCACCCCGACCGCGCCAGAGCCAGGGCGGCCACCGGGAGCTCGAGGGCGCCGGGGACTCGGAGCACCGTGACCTCGTCAACTCCCGCACCCTGGAGAGCATCGAGGGCGCCGCCAAGCAGTCCATCGGTGAAGACCGCGTTGTAAGTGGAGACGGCGACCCCGATATGTAGCCCGGCACCGTCCGGTGTTGGATCGACCTCATTCACCCGCATCGTCCGGCGCGGTCTCGATGAAGATGTCGTGACCCATCTTGTCGGCCTTGGTAGCCAGATAACGGCGGTTGTGGTCGTTGGGTCTGGCACGGATCGGAACACGCTCCACTATGGAGAGCCCGTAACCCTCGATCCCGGCGCGTTTGGCCGGGTTGTTGGTGAGCAGTCGCATCGTCGTGATGCCCAAGTCGGCCAGAATCTGGGCGCCGATCCCATAATCTCGGGCGTCGGCGGGTAGCCCAAGCTCCAGGTTCGCCTCGACCGTGTCCCTCCCGTTGTCCTGCAGGTTGTAGGCGGCCAGCTTGTGGAGCAGCCCTATTCCCCGCCCCTCGTGACCCCGGATGTAGACCACAACACCCTCCCCGGCTTCCCCGATCGTCTCCATGGCCGATTCGAGCTGAAAGCCACAGTCACACCTGAGGCTGGTGAATACGTCGCCAGTGAGGCACTCGGAGTGGGCCCTCACCAGGACCCCGTCCTTCCCGGCGACGTCTCCCATCACCAAGGCGAGATGCTCCCTACCGTCGAAGGACCGGTAACCCACGGCGCGGTACTCACCGAACGGTGTGGGGAGCCGACCCTCGGCCACCCGCTCTACCAGTCGCTCGTGACGCCTGCGGTAGGCGATGAGGTCGGCGATGGTGCCGATGAGGATGTCGTGCTGCTTGGCGAAGATCTCGATGTCGCCCAACCGGGCGACCGTGCCGTCGTCATTGATCACCTCGGCGAGTACCGCCGCCGGGTAGCGACCGGCCATGGTGGCCAAGTCGACCGCCGCCTCGGTGTGCCCGGCCCGCCGCAAGACGCCGCCGGACTCGTAGCGGAGCGGGAAGATGTGGCCCGGGCGGTTCAGGTCGTCGTGGCGAGTCGCCGGGTCGATAGCCGCCCTGATGGTGCGCACTCGGTCGGCCGCCGAGATCCCAGTGGTGGTCCCCTCCCGCGCATCGATGGAGATGGTGAAGGCGGTGCGGCGGACATCGGTGTTGACCGTCACCATCATGGGCAGCCGGAGGTCATCGAGCCGCTCGCCAAGCATGGGGAGACAGATGATCCCCGAGGTGTGGCGGATCATGAACCCGACCTGTTGCTCGGTGACGGCGTCGGCTGCGACGATCAAGTCACCCTCGTTCTCCCGGTCGGCATCGTCGACCATCACCACCATGTCGCCGCCGGCGATCGCTTCGATCAGGTCCTCGACTGGGGCGAAGCTCATATCGCCGCTCCGGGACGCTGCTCGACCTCCTCGGTGGTGAGCGTCCCCTCCCCTGTCCTCTCCGCCGGCGGGGTGAGGTGGACCGCCTCGAGGAGACGCTCCACGTACTTGGCGAGGATGTCGACTTCGAGATTCACCAGATGGCCGGGGGTGCGCCAGCCCAGAGTGGTGACCTCGAGGGTGTGCGGGATCAATGCCACCTCCAGCCAACCGTCACCGACGGCGGCCACGGTGAGGCTCACCCCGTCGATGGTGATTGATCCCTTCTCGACCACATAGCGCTCCAGGCGCCCGGGGAGCGCCACCCTCATCCGCGAGCCGTCTCCCTCTGAGGTGAGTGCGGCGACCTCGGCGACTGCGTCGACATGGCCCTGGACGAGATGACCGTCGAACCGCCCCATGGCCGTCATCGGGAGCTCCAGGTTGACGCGGTCACCGGGCTGCAAGCTCCCGAGGGTGGTCCGATCGACGGTCTCGTCGACGACATCAGCGGCGAACCGCCCCGGACCCACCTCGACCGCAGTCAGACATGCCCCGTTGACCGCCACCGAGTCGCCGACTGCGAGCGAATCACCGATCGGGCCGGCGTCGATGCGAAGTCGCAGCGAGCGAGGGCCGCGCTCCACCAATTCGACCTCGCCCAATTGCCCGACAATCCCGGTAAACACCCCGGTGAGTGTATTGACCCGCTGCAGGCGTGGGCGATCGTGTCACGGTGGCGACGCCTCCACCTTGATATCGGGACCCACCCGTGTGACCGAGATGATCCGGATGGGGCGGGCGTCCGCCAAGGTGGCGAGAGCCCCGTCGAAGGCGGGGCGACCCACGCCACCGGCGAGGCGCGCCCCGAGATAGACCACCAATCGATCGATCAGCCCAGCGGACCAGAGCGAGCTCGCCAGAGTGGGCCCACCCTCCACGAGCAGGTCGATTATCCCGAGACTCCCTAGTTCCGCCATGGCGGCGGCCGGGTCCACCCGCTCACCGGCGGTGTCGGGAACAACCAGGACGTCACCGGGAAGATCCACCGGGCGTGGGGCCAGGATGATCGGCTCCCGTCCCAGTAGAGCAAGACCTGGTGGGAGCCCGCGCCGACCCGTGACCACCACCGGGCGAGGCTGCGGTCCCTCGTAGGTCTCGATCCGAACGGTGAGCTCAGGGTCGTCGGCCAGCGCGGTTCCGGCGCCCACCAGGATGGCGTCGGACGCGGCGCGGAGGAGGTGGGCGTCGTGGCGGGCCTCGGGCGATGTGATCCAACGGGAGGTACCGTCGGCTCCCGCGACCTGTCCGTCGAGGGTGGTGGCCAGCTTCAGGGTGACGAGGGGTCGGCCGGTCCGCCGATGGTGGAAGTAGCCGGGATCGATCTCTTCGGTGTCGACGCCGGGCACCCCGACCGTCACATCTACGCCTGCGGCCCGGAGCAGCCGCACACCCTCGCCCCCCACTCGAGCGTCGGGGTCGATCGCCCCCACCACCACCCGGCTCACCCCAGAGGCGAGCACCGCATCGACGCAGGGTGGCGTCCGCCCGTGATGAGTGCACGGCTCGAGCGTCACCACAAGTGTCCCGTTGGCGGCGGCGGCTCCGACGGTGGCGAGTGCCGCCGCCTCGGCGTGCGGCTCCCCTGGCCCGGCGTGACCCGCGACGGCGAGGAGATCGCCAGCGGCGCCGACGACGGCAGCGCCAACCCTGGGATTGGGGTGGGGTCGATAGAGACGGGCGGCATCCATGGCCCATCGCATCAGGTCTGCTTCGGTGTGCCGCGCAGACGGGTCGACCGTCATGTGGTACGCCGGTCGACCTCGAAGCTCGACCCGGCGCGTTGCTTGGCGAACTCCTTCATCTCGACCGCGATCGCCGAAGCCTCCCAGTGTGTGTCGATATCCCGGTGCTGGTTGGTGGCCACGCCCATCGACACCGAGACGATCGGGTAGGCGTGTCGTTCGCCGCGTCGATCGGTCACCTCGATGTAGCCCTTGATGGCGTCGACCGTGTCGTAGAAGGCGAGCACCCCTCCATCGAAGGCCTTGATGGCGTTTCGGCAGAAGGACTCGGCGACACCGGGGCTCATCAAGGCAACGAAATCGTCACCGCCGATGTGACCCACGAAGGCAGTCGGGTCGCCGGTCTCGGCAGCGGCGTCGAGCATGGAACGAGCACAGAACGTGATCACCTGGTCGCCCCGCATGAACCCGTAGTGGTCGTTGAAGGCCTTGAAGTTGTCGAGGTCGCCGTGGACCAGGGCGAACGGCTCGCCCGACTTGACCCGGGTCTCGAGCTCGGCGGCGATCCGGAAGTTGCCGGGGAGCCCGGTGAGCGGTGACACGTCGCGCATCTGCTGCGATCTGCGGAGCACCGTGCGCACCCGGGCCACCAGTTCCTGCACCTCGAACGGCTTCGATATGAAGTCGTCGGCCCCCAACTCCAGCCCCTGCAGACGATCCCCGAGCTCGGCTTTTCCGGTCACCAGGATGATCGGTATGTTGGCCCCGGCAGGCGAGGTCCTCAGCCGACGGAGCGTTGTCAACCCGTCCAGTTGGGGCATCACGACGTCGAGCAGGATGAGGTCGACCGGGGTCTTGAGGACCCTGGCGAGGGCGTCCTCACCGTTGGTTGCCTCCTCTACCACGAACCCGGCCTCATCCAGGCGGAGACGCACCAGGTGGCGCAGCGCCTGGTCGTCGTCGACGACGAGAACCGTCTCTGTCACCCGACTCCTCCTGCGGCCGCCGACCGGAGCGCCGCCACCGCCGCCACGGGGTCGGGTGCCCCAAAGATGGCTGTACCCGCCACCAGAATGTCGGCGCCGGCGGCGCAAAGGACGCCCGCAACCTCAGCGGTGACACCGCCGTCGACCTCGATCTCGGTGGGAAGCCCGAGTTGGTCGATGCGGCTTCTGGCGGTCTCGATCTTGGGGAGCACACCGGCGATGAACCGCTGCCCTCCGAATCCCGGCTCGACCGACATGACGAGCAAGATCGACGCCAACTCCAGAAAGGGTTCGGCGACGTCGAAGGGCGTGGACGGATTGAGGACGAGCCCGAACCCGAGATCGAGTACTGCAGTCTCCTTCGCCA
>DATADW010000238.1:0-5137 GCA_036258335.1 Acidimicrobiia bacterium | reverse complement strand
AATATCCCGAACGAGGTGGATCGCCCACGGGCAGAAGAGGCCGCCCGACTCCACGGCGCTCTTGGCCACCACCAACTTGAAGCCCGCCGTCGCAACCCCCGGCAGACCCGACGGCACCGCGACGTAATGGGCAACGCCGGAATACGCGGCCACCAGCAAGAGGACGTGCGACCGAGCCAGAACGCCTACCAGCGTGCCGAGCGGGCCGGCCCTGAAGGCAACCTCCTCGCTGAAGGTTTTGACCGCCGACCGTGGGGAGCACTGGGGCTCGACCGCTGAGACGCCCCTCCTCTCTGATCCGAGAGTTCGTGCTTCCGAGACCGGCCGCGCTCGGCACTGCACGGGCGGGCGGGTGCCAGACTCAGCCGGTGGATCAGGTGATTCTCGTCGATACGGACGCGGTCCCAATAGGCAGTGCCGAGAAGCTCGAAGCACATCGATCACCCGGGATGCTCCACCTTGCTCTCTCGGTGTTCCTGTTCGATGACGAGCGGAGGCTGTTGCTGCAGAGGAGGTCTCCCAACAAGTACCACTTCCGCGGGCTCTGGTCGAACACCTGCTGCAGCCATCCCCGTCCGGGGGAGGCCCCGGTACCCGCTGGGAGGAGGCGGTTGAGAGAGGAGATGGGTATCGATGCGGAACTGCGCGCCTTGGGTACGTTCCGCTACAGGGCTGAGGATCCCGGCACCGGGATGGTGGAGACCGAGATAGACCACGTGCTCATCGGGGGGTACGAGGGTGACCCGGATCCCGACCCTGCCGAGGTTTCGCAATGGCGCTGGGTCGATCTCGACGACCTCGCAATCGACCTGGTACAGCGTCCTGGTGCCTATACGCCCTGGCTACCAAAGTCGCTGGCCCTGGCCACAGGGATCGAGGTCACCCCGCTGCTCTGACCAGTTCCTCCGCCGTCTGCTCGATCCCGTGGAGGAGGAAGTCGAGTTCGGGAACGGCCGCCTGATCCGCGGTCACTCCCAACCCGAGTGCGCCGCCCAGGCTCACCGCCCCGACCATTAGCCGCACGAATGGGCCCACGGGAAGAAGCGGGTGGGTCACCTCATGGGGCAGCCCCGCCATCCACAGTCGCCGCCGGGCACCCCGGACATACGAGACCACCAGGTCGACCGATCCGCTCCCCGATACCGCCTTGGCGGCGCTTGCCACCACCCACGGCGACAGCCGGTCGAGCCCATCGAGCATCGTCGAGATCGTCGCCACCTGGGCACGGGTCTCGATCTCGCTCACCGTGTCAACGATGGCCGCCAGCCGGTCGAGGGGCTGCATCAGCGACACGGGTAAGGGAGCGATGTAATACGAGGCCGAATTGCCGAGCACCTCGCGGCGGGAGCGTTTCGGAACCGCCACCGGAACCACGGTGCGGATGATCTCATCAGGTCCGCCATCGCCTCGTGCCTCGAGAAGATCAGCGACACCCCCGGCGGCGAGCGTGAGCACGATGTGGTCCATACCGACGCCCAGTTTCCTCGCCGCCGTCCGCAGCGGTAAGTCGGGGATGGTGGCAAGCCCATATCTCACCGAGTCCGACGATTCCCTGAACCGTCTGTCCCCTCGGGTCGCCTCCAGTTGGGCGATCCAGCCGTCGAGGAAGCCGGCCGCCCGATCGAGCGCTCGCATGGGGTCGATCAGGTCGGCGATGGCCTCCGAAGCATTCGCCAGCCGCGTCGCCTCCCTCGCTGTGATGGCCTCGGCGATGAGCTCATCCATGGGCTGCGGATCAGCGGGCGCCCATGGTTGCGGCCCCTTTGCGGACACGTCGGGCTTGGCGTCGAACAGGACGCGCGCCACCTCGATCCCGCTCATCCCGTCGACCATGGCGTGTTGCCACCGCATCAGTAGCGCCGACCTGCCACCGGCCAAGCCCTCGATTGCGTGAGCTTCCCAGAGCGGGTGACGCGGGTCGAGTGCCGTGGCGTGCAGCCTGCCGGCGAGCCCGGCCAGCTCGGCGCCGCCTCCAGGTGCCGGCAGGCGATGGTGACGGACATGGCGCATCAACTCGAAGCCGCGGTCGTCGGTCCATATCAACCCTGATGGGGCTGGATGCACGATCTGGCGGTAGCGGGGGAGCAGGTGCAGGCGGTCGGCGATGAGCTCGGTCAGCCGCCGCGCCGTGAGAGTCTCTCCATTGGGGCCGGGTCCGAGGACGACCAAGCCCCCGGTGTTCATCGGCATGGGCCCACCGTCGAAAGTCAGGTAGGTGACATCGAGCCCGCTCAACCGCTCCGCCATGGTCACCCGCCGCCCAGCAGGCCGAGTCGTTGCAGCATCGCTTCCTCGATCAACGTCACGTCGGTTGGTGCGGGTGCTGAGAGCGACGTCGTCCCCGCCTCATCGATGAACCGGGCTGCGAGGCGACGCAGCTCGGGCACCCGCGCCGAGCCGTCGAGCAGTAGCTCTATGGCATGGAACATCCGGGTGACCGCGTCGGTGGACCCCACGACCTGGAGCTGCCCCCGTTCCACCGCCTCGGCCACCTCGATGTCGGCGGCGAGGATGGCGAGCACCACCTCTGTGGCGGTCGAACCCCATCCGTCCACGGCAGCGTGGGGATCGTCCGGGCCGATGGTCATCTCACCGTGGTCCATCGACACCAGGACGGCCTCGCCGTCGAGGACGATCCGGGCCCGGTAGCCATCGACGACCTGGCGGAGCCGCCGGCCGGCGCCAAACCGGTCGTGGTCGAGCGCCTCGACCAATTCGGTGATCCAAGCAGCCAACCGGGTGCGCTCTCTAGTCGACATGCTCGAAGATCCCGAGCCCCGACCCGACGGTGCTGTTGCCATCGATGACGCTCTCAAACTCGAAAGGCCCTGCCAATTCGTGGATGAACCCATAACCCGGCGCAACTGGGTCGGCGGTTATCAACTGGATGCCATGAACCGGGCGGAGCTCAGCCACGACCCGGTCGAACCCGTCATCGGCATCGATCCGAACAACCTCGGGGAGGAGAGGGGTTGTCCGGCCACCGTGCAGCGCAGCCATGGCGCCTGGATGCCTGCCCAGCCTGCCCTTCAACCTTCCGGTCCCCGTGACGCGGACCGAGTGCCCCGAGAAGCGGCGGATGGTCGATCCCCATACCACATGAACGTTGGGTGACCCGGTGCGGTGGGAGCGATTGGTGGTGTGCGACAGGACTAGCACGGTGCCGTCTTTGGCGGCGAGCACCGCCCACGTCCAGCCGCCGTCGTCACCCCAGTGCCAACGCCCCCAGTTGTGGTCGTGATACCCCACTGCCCGGTCCGGGCTGATGCGACGGCCGCCGAGATCGATGGACCCTGCAACCGCGAGCCGTGGGAGAGCCCGCCAGGCGATCCACCCCGATCCGAATGGCTCCGGCCGCTCGGCCGCTATCGACGGGGCGGTTGCGATGCAGGACAGGTCGACGGCCGTCCCGTCTGGGAGATGCGCTGCGACGTCGATCGCGCCTTGCGCGAGTGAGATGGCGACGAGGTCGCCGATCCCGATCGACGTCGGCGATCTACGTGCCGCAGCCATGTCGACCACTTCGACGCGCGCCCGGGGCAGCCCGTCCATCTCCGCGAGGACGACCGCGCCTACGGCGAGCGACCGCGGATCGTCCGGGTTGCCGTGGAGCGAGACGTTGCACAGACCCACCAGCCCGGCGGAGTGGTCGAAGATGTTGACGTGGAGCCAATCCTTGTAGGCCGACGCCATGAGATCGAGCGGGGGCGGCTGCCGGAGACGGTCGATGACCGTCATCGCAGCACCGACCCGCCCCGGTGCGGTCCGTCGGACCCGGCCACCGATCCGGGTCGCTCCAACCTCGTCCCCGACATCGCGTCTATCAAGTCGACGATCTCGCGGGCCATGAACCAGAGCCCAACGATGAAGTCGATGAACATCACTTCTTCGGGCTCTGCGACCAGGCCGATGCCCTCCTGCAAGTCGGATTCGCTCAGCCTCTCCAGCGCCTCGAGGAGATCAGGCGCGGCCAGGAGGGCTACATCGTTGCGGAGGTCCTCGTAGACAGGTCTCGGCGGCAATGTCGATGAGCTCGTGTCCAGCGAGAGAGCCGTCCACAGCGCGGCGCCGTTGGTGCCGAGTCTGCTCGCTTCGAGCGCTGCCCTGAGCCGGGCCCCTTGGTCGGTGGACCCGACGAGGCGGCCAAGAGCGGCGATTCCGGCCACCATGGACCCCACCGCCTGGGCCCCGTTGAGCAACCCGAGGGTCCGCACTCTTGCCGCCAGAGAGGCGAGCAAGGTCATCGTCGTGCGAGGCGGTCCGGCAGGGTCGTCCTCTAGCCCGACTTCCGGAAGCCCCCCTGCCTCGTGCCCTGTCATCAGGGCGTCACCGTAAGCGTGATCTCGACCGGACCACCGCCCACCCCGACGAGGACCAATTCACCCCGGTAGCGGTCCGGGTCGAGCTCGGCCGGGATCTGCAACCGGAGCAGCGTCTCCACCCGGTCACCCGGTCGGAGGGTCAGGAGGGGTGGATACATCGTGGCTTCGGGGCTCCACACACCACCGCTCGATCCGGTGAAGCCGGAGACCATGGGCCGCAGCAGACTCAGAACCCGCTGGTGGTTCTCGAAAACGAGCGAGAGCTCGGCGGTATCGCCGGGTGCGGCATCGGCTGCCAGCACTGGGAGCCGTCCAGCGTCGATAACAGTCCCCGGCGCCGCCGGCCCGACAACCCAGGCAGGGCCCCAAATCGCTGGCGCCGAGGTCGCCCTCGAGCCCTGATGACGAGGCTGCTCGGGCCAGACTCCGGCGGCTGTCACCACCCGAAGCGGCACCAAGCCCTCATTTCACCCGCTCGACCACGTAGCTGAGCATTTCACGCAGGAACCTTCGGTCCGCGTTCTCCGTCATGAAGGGAAGGGGCATCGCATCCGCCACCAATGCCCTCTCGGCGTACTCACGGGCGAAACGCCGACCGTATTCCAGCGAGCCCGCCTCGCCCATGGCGGCGAAGATCCAAGCGACATCGTCGGGCTCCTTGTCCTCTCTCGGTGTCTCCAGGATGGCGGTGGCGCGCTTGGTCGTCGCATTGGAGCCGGTGCGGAGGAAGTGCAGCAGCATGATGGTGCGTTTACCCTCCCAGAGGTACCCCCCGATCTACTTTCCGTAGAGTATTTGGTCTGCCTCCAGGTTCA
>DATADW010000237.1:0-16845 GCA_036258335.1 Acidimicrobiia bacterium | reverse complement strand
GGGTGGCCGATGCCTTGGTCCGCTCCAGCGTGTGGATAGTCGGTGGTGACGGGTGGGCCTACGACATCGGGTTTGGCGGGCTCGACCACGTGCTCGCCACGGGCCGCAACATCAATCTGCTAGTGCTCGACACCGAGGTGTACTCCAACACCGGTGGGCAGGCATCGAAAGCAACGCCACGCGCCGCGGTGGCCAAGTTCGCTTCGGGGGGGAAGACGACCGGGAAAAAGGACCTGGGTCAGATCGCCATGTCGTATGGCAACGTCTACGTGGCCCAGGTGGCCATGGGGGCCAACATGACCCAGACCGTCCATGCCTTCGCCGAGGCCGAAGCGCACCCCGGTGTCTCGCTCATCCTCGCCTACAGCCCCTGCATCGCCCACGGGATCGATATGGCCACCCAGATGCAGCACCAGGATGAGGCATCCGCCTCGGGCTACTGGCCGCTATTTCGCTACCACCCGGCCCGCGAGGCCGCTGGGCAGCCCGGTCTGCGGCTTGACTCTCGCAAGCCGACGATGCTCTTCAAGGACTTCGCCGCCAAAGAGGCGAGGTTCGCCACACTCACCAGGGTCAACCCCGACCGAGCGGAGGAGCTGATGCGCCGGGCTCAGCAGGACATCGACGATCGCTGGCACCTGTACGAGCAGATGGTGCAGATCCACCGGACCGCCGAGTACGCCGAGGTCGAGGAATGACCGTCGACCTCACCACCAAGTACCTCGGTATACGCCTGGCGCATCCCCTAGTCCCATCGGCATCACCGCTGAGCGGCAACCCGGACGCCCTGCACCGACTCGTAGAGGCCGGAGCCGCCGCCGTCGTGCTCCCTTCGCTGTTCGAGGAGCAGGTGGAACACGAGGCGATGGCGGTCCATGAGGCTCTCGAGTTCGGTGCGGCCAACTCACCCGAGGCGACCGAGGGCTACTTCCCGGAGATGGATCGCTACAACACCGGCCCGGAGCGTTACCTCGATCTGGTCCGCACAGCCAGGGCGGAACTCCACGTCCCGATTATCGCCAGCGTCAACGGGTCGACCCCTGGGGGTTGGACCCTCTACGCCAAGATCCTCGCCGACGAGGGGATCGACGCCCTCGAGCTCAACGTCTATCGGGTTGCGGCCGACGCCGAAGTGACCGGGTCCCAGGTCGAGCTCGAGTATCTGCGGCTCGTCGAGCAGGTGCGGCGGGCGGTCCCCGTCCCGCTGGCGGTCAAGGTCGGGCCCTTCTTCTCGTCGATGGCGAACATGGCACGCCGGCTGGCCGACGCCGGTGCGGACGGGCTCGTCCTCTTCAACCGGTTCTACCAGCCCGACATCGACCTCGACCGGCTCGAGGTCAGGCCCAATCTCGTGCTTTCGTCGTCTGCGGAGCTGAGGCTGGTGCTCCGCTGGATAGCCATCCTCCACGGCAGGGTGGATGCATCGCTGGCCGCCACCACCGGGATCCACGATGCCGAAGATGTGGTCAAGGTGATCCTCGCTGGGGCGGATGTGACCATGATGGCCTCCGCCTTGCTCCGCCACGGCCCGAGCCACCTCGGCACGGTGCTTGAACAGGTGCGGTGCTGGTTCGAGGAGCGGGGGTACGGTTCGGTCGAGGAGGCCAAAGGGAGCCTGAGTCAGCGACACGCTCCCGACCCGGTCTCCTTCGAGCGGGCCAACTACATGAGGACTCTGGTGGAGTACTCCTCGAACTGGTCGATTGAGGACGGTTGACGTGACCTCCGTTGAGGCACTGACAGCGATCGAACCGGGGTCGCCCGCCGAGTTGGAGGCATTCGCCAACCTCCAGGCCCGGCTGGCCCCCATGTACCGGCGTATCTTCTCCGACCGCCAGGCGCCGCGGACGGTGGTGGTGGTGCCCAGCCTCTCGCTCGATCTCGAGGTGCAGGCCAAGATCACCGGGGTCACGCACTACGAGGAGCGGATGCTTTGCCTGCTCATGTTGCTCCGTCTCCCTCGGACGCATCTGGTCTACGTCACCAGCCAGCCGGTCCACCCTGCGGTGATCGACTACTACCTGCACCTGCTCCCCGGCGTGCCCGCCCGGCACGCCCGAGAGCGACTGACCCTGCTCGACTGCGCCGACGGTTCGCCTCTCGCCCTCACCGACAAGATCCTCGACCGGCCGAGGCTCGTGTCGCGCATGATCGAAGTGATCGGCGACCCGATGTCGGCCCACCTGACCTGCTTCAACGCCACCTCGCGGGAGCGGACCCTGGCGGTGCAACTGGGCATCCCGCTGTACGCCTGCGACCCTTCTCTGTCGCGGCTCGGCTCGAAGAGCGGCGCCAGGCAATTGCTCCGCAAGTCCGGGATCACCATCCCCGAAGGGAGCGAGGGGATGCGCGACCTCGACGACCTGGTCGGAGCGATCACCGAGTTGCGGTCGGGTGACAGGTCGCTCAATGCCGTCGTCATAAAGCTCGACGACGGATTCTCAGGGGAAGGGAACGCTCTCTTCAGGTTCGACGGGGCACCCGACACCGCCTTGGGAGAGTGGGTTAGGCGGACACTGCCGGAGAGGATCCTGTTCGAGGCCGCCGGCGAGTCCATGGATCCCTATTTGGAGAAGCTTGCCAGGATGGGAGGGGTGGTCGAGGCCTTTGTCGATGGCCCCGACAAGCGCTCGCCGTCGGTGCAGTGCCGGATCAACCCGGTCGGAGAGGTCGAGGTGATCTCCACCCACGACCAGGCCCTTGGTGGTCCCAATGGCCAGGTGTTCCTCGGGGCCAGCTTTCCCGCCGACGGCGAGTACCGCCACGATCTACACCGAATGGCGCTTGACGTCGGCCGCCGGCTCGCCGCGTTGGGGGTGCTTGGTAGGTTCGGGGTGGATTTCATATCGACCCGGGCCGCCGACGGAACCTGGATGCACAACGCGCTCGAGATCAACCTGCGCAAGGGGGGGACCACTCTGCCGTTCATGATGCTCGAGTTCCTCACCGACGGCGCCTACGACCTCGAGCGTGGTGAGTACCTCACCGCCGCCGGCCAGCCCCGCAGCTATGTCGCCTCAGACAACGTGGAAAGCCCCTTCTACCGGGGGATGACACCGGACGATCTGATCGATCTCGCCGTCTACAACGGGCTTCATTTCGAGGCGAGCAGCCAGGCAGGGGTCGTCTTTCATCTCATGGGGGCATTGTCCCGCTATGGCAAGTTGGGATTGGTAGCAATCGGCGAGGACCTGATCACCGCAGACCAGATCTACCGGGAGACCCTGTCCGTTCTCGACAGGGAGGCGGGCACCGCCACCACCGGCAGGTCGCCACCCGATTGGAGGCACAGTGCCTGATTGCCGCTGACTTGGGTCGCCAGATGTTCGGACGAGATGGCAATTGACAAGGAGGACGAACGTGAGAAGGACCGCATCCATTGCATCGATCGTGATCGGTGTGCTCCTCGTGATCGGTGGTATTGCAACCTGGATCCTGGTGAGCACGACGCTCAACGAGCAACAGATCACGGTGTCCGATGACGCATCCTGCCTGGCCGGTGACGAGGTCAACGGCCCGTTCAGCGCCTATTGCGAGGCAACCGTCATCGAGACGCACGCCCTGGAGGCGACGGGCGGGATGTACTACGCCCAGCTCGACCGTGAGGATCCGCTGAGAGAGGTGGCAATGAACGCCGCCTTCCTCCAGGCGTCGCTCTTCACCTCGGTAGTGGCATTTGGCACCGCCGCAATGGCAATCCTGGTGGGTGTGCTCTTCGTGCTGATAGGGATCGGGATGAGGGATGTCGCCGAGCGAATCCCGGACGTCAATAGACCCGCCACCACCTGACCACCGGCGGTCCGGGTGGGCGACGAGTCGCCCACCCGGAGCCCGTCCCAACAATTTGGCCCTATGACTAAAGGCCCTAGAGCAGTCACTCGGCGCTGCTTACCCTTCATGAAATGCAGGAGTTGACCGAGACCGAGGCCCGGGACCTGATGGAGAGGGCGGAGGTCGCCCACCTCGGAGTGATCGCCGACGGCGAGCCATACGTGACCGCGGTGTCCTTCGTGATCTCGGGCAATCTCTTCCTGTTCCGCACCGGTCCGGGGAGGCGACTCAAAGCGATTGAGAGCGGATCGCCGGTTTGTGTCGAGGTCTCCGAATACGACTCCGAGACCGGCGATTGGGCGAGCGTCGTGGCCGTTGGGCCGGGCTCGGTGATCGCAGATGCCGCGCTCGAGTCGGGCACGGTCGATGCCCTCTACGCCAAGTACCGCAAGGTGATCGAATCGAGTTTGACGCTGGAGACCGCGGTGGGCTCGGTGGCGGTGGCAGTGATGATGGGGAGGATCAGTGGTCGCTCATCTGGCAAGGCATGGGCGCCCCGCACCCGTCCCGGTCGGCTCTGAGGGATCCGGTACGGGACGACGAAGGGCTGCGGGCAGCTGAGCGGTGAGTCGGACTAGCTGAGCGGAACGCCCCGAAGAGCGCTCCGCTCAGCGGCCACCTTGCCGAGCCTGCGTACCACTTGATCAAAGAAGTCGCGCACCGCGATGGCGTCGGCGGTTCCCTCGGGGGTGAGCCGACCGGGAGCACTCTCGAACCGCCCGTCGAGCGCAAGCGCTGTCGAGCCGTCTGAGCCTCGCCGGACATTGAGCTCGCCGGTGAATCGCTCGCCCCTCTCTCCCAAACGGAGACGGATCGAGCACGGAGCGCCTCGCGGCGCAGTTTGCTTCATCTCGATCCCGGATGGGGTCAACGGTGCGAGTGTGAGCACCCGTTCGGTTTCGCCGGTGATTGCAGCGACGGCATCGTCGATGTCGACCGGGAGCGGTCGTTGCAGATGAACGGTGTGCTGAGCCGGGCGAACTGTCGAAGGGTGCATGCCTCACCTCCTTGCACTGATCGTGCCACGGGGAGGGCTGAGCAGCCATCGGCCAGATGGCCCGATCGGGTAGGACCTTCGGCCGGTACCGCCACGTGCTCCTTGCGACGATGCTGTGGTGTTCACCGACCAGGAGCAGAGTGTGGCCCCACCCGACTCATCGAGCAGCGTCTTCGACCGAATGATCCTGGTGCTGGTGGTCACCACCTCCCTTCTGGCGGTAGCCGTGCTGATCAGCGTGCTGAGGGCGCCCGCGGGCGCCGCTGCCACCGAGGAGCCCGAGTCAGCGGTGGTCGATGCCACTTTGAGCGAGTTCGCCATCGGGGGCACTCTCACCGCCGACCCAGGCCCGGTACAGATCGAAGTGACCAACGACGGCACCCAGATCCACAACTTGGTTCTGGTCGGTGGCGAGTCCACGCCGGACCTCGACCCTGGGGAATCGGCCACCCTGGATCTCGGCGAGCTGGAGGCGGGGACCTACACGGTGTTCTGCGCGATCGCCGGTCACCGCGAGGCAGGCATGGAGGCCGATCTGGTGGTTGGAGGCGACGCGGCCACCCACGAGGAACACGAGACCGGGACCGAGACCGCGGGCGAGGAGGTGGACTACTCCGCCCTCGACATGGCGATGACCGAGTCGATCATGGCCTTCCCAGCCGAGACCGAAGGCAGGGGCAACCAGCCGCTCGAGCCGGAAGTCCTCGACGACGGGACCAAGAGGTTCGAGCTGACCGCTGCGGTTACGCCGTGGGAGGTCGAGCCCGGGGTCATGGTCGATGCCTGGTCATACAACGGCATGGTCCCCGGTCCCCAGATCAGGGTCGATGTGGGCGACCGCATCCAGGTGGTGGTGCACAACGAGCTTCCCATGGGCACCGACGTCCATTGGCACGGAGTCCGGGTGCCGAACTCGATGGACGGTGTGGCTCCGATAACCCAGCCGCTGATCGAGTCTGGGGACACCTTCACCTACGAGTTCGTCGTCGAGCACCCGGCGATTGCCATGTACCACGCCCACCACCACGGGCAGATGCAGGTCCCCAATGGCCTGTTCGGCACTTTCATTGCCGGTGACATCCCCATCCCATACGGGCAAACGGTGTCGGGCGTGACCATCCCCGAGAATCTCGACATCGCCCTCGAGATCCCGATGGTTCTCAACGATGCCGGGGTCATAGGTCTCAGCCTCAACGGGAAGTCCTTCCCGGCAACCGAGCCATACGTCATCGAGGACGGTGACTGGGTGGTGGTTCACTACTACAACGAGGGGCTCCAATCCCACCCGATGCACCCCCACCAGTTCCCCATGCTGGTGTTTGCCAGGGACGGGATCCCACTCGATCACCCGTACTTCGCCGACACGCTCAGCGTCGCACCCGGCGAGCGGTTCTCGGTGTTGATGCACATGGACGACCCGGGGACCTGGGTATTCCACTGCCACATCCTCAACCACGTAGAGCGCGATACAGGGATGTTCGGGATGGTCACGGCGTTTGTGGTGGAGGAGGCCGAGCAGTGAGCAGCTGCGGAAGCGCCATCCGACGGAGCCCAGGCGAGAGGGCGCTTTGCTGATCTATTACTTCACCGACATCGACTTCCCGTTCGGCGCGGCGGAGCCCAGGCTGCTCGGAGCCCTCCCGGAGCTGGACGTACTGGCCGAAGGGGCCTACAGGGACGGCGAAGCACGCCGGGCGAGGCTCGGTGTCGAAGTCGCCAGAGTTCAGGTCCCGGCGTTCGTCAGGTTGGCAGTGGGCATGCCGGCAAAGGGCCCCGGACGGCTGACAATCCCGCTGTCGTGGACCGCAGAAGGTCCTTCCGCGCTCTTCCCCGAGATGGACGCCGACCTGATGCTGGCGACCCTGGGACCCGACGCCAGCCAGCTCTCGTTGCGCGGTTCGTACACACCGCCAATGGGGGCGGTCGGACGTGCACTCGACAGGATGTTGATGCACCGTGTAGCCGAGTCGAGCGTCAAAGGCTTTGTCGATCGGATCGCCGAGTCGATCAATGCCGGGGTCATGCGGGCAGGATGATCCGCACCGCCGTGCCCTGTGCCGGAGCGCTGTCGACGCTGAGGCTGCCGCCAAGCAGTTCGGCCCTAGCTCTCAGGTTGGGCAACCCGGAGCCGCCCCGCACCTTGGAGGTATCGAAGCCTATCCCGTGATCGACCACGGTGATGGCGACGGTCCCTGCGGCTTCTTCGACGCGCACCTCCACCGTGCCGACGCCAGAATGGCGGAGCGCATTCGACACCGACTCGCCGACCATTCGCAACAGGTCGTCGGTCAACCCGCGGGGCAATGGGTCTGGTGTGGCCAGTTCCAAGTCCACCTCGGCTCCGTATGGGGCGGCGAGGCGATCGCACAGCGCACGTAACTCCTGCTCGAGGGTCGCCTCGCCCGACGGCTTCAGATCGAATATGAAACGGCGCAGCGATGCGATGGCCAGGTCGAGCCTCTCCACCGCGTCCTCCAACCGTCCTGCCACCGCGGGCTCGCCTATCCGCTGAGCGATCCCTTGCAGACCGAGGCCGACGGCGAAGAGGTCCTGGATGATGGCATCGTGCAGGTCTCGGGCGATTCGCTCCCGATCCTCGATCACCGCCACCCGGCGAAGCCGTTGCTGAAGCCGTGCTGTGGAGACTGCGGCCCCCGCGATCACTGCCATCGCCTCCACCATCGCCTGGTCGTGATCGCTGAACCCGCCGGGCTTCTCGGTCAGGTAGAGATTGCCGAACACGTCGCCGCCGATCCGCACTGGGACTCCGAGAAAGGTGTCCATCGGGGGGTGGCCGGCAGGGAAACCGACCGAGTCGGGGTGCTGGGAGATCTTGTCGATGCGGACGGTCTCACCGACCCGTGTGATGGTGCCGAGTACGCCACGACCTTCGGGGAGGTGTCCGATCCGAGCCACAGTCGCTGCGTCCATCCCCACGTGGACGAAGTCGACGAGAGAGCCGTGCCTACCCAGGATCCCGAGGGCGGCATACCTCGCGCCGGTCAGGTCGCGGCCGGTGGTGACCGATCCGCGCAGCGCCGATGTCAGATCGGTAGCCGAGGCGACGCTCGCCGCCGCAGTGACCAGCCGGCTGACCTGGTCGGCAGTGAGACCGGCGGTCATTGCGGGGAGGGTACCCGTTGCTCCCAGACGCACCATGGCGTGGCCCGCCCGGCTGTACTGTGATCAGATGGTCCGAGTGCTGGTAGTGGACGATCACGAGGTGGTTCGGCGAGGTCTCATCGGCCTCCTCGAGGCCGAGGACGACATCGAGGTGGTCGGAGAGGCGGGCACGGCGGTCGAGGCGGTGCGTCGCACCGGGTTCGATAGCCCCGACGTCGTCGTGCTCGACGTGCGGCTCCCCGACGGCTCGGGTGTCGAGGCCTGCCGTGAGATAAAGGCAGGTTTCCCCGACGTGCACGTCCTCATCCTTACGTCGTTCGCCGACGAGGATGCGCTGCTCGCCGCCATCCTTGCCGGTGCCTCTGGGTACCTGCTCAAGCGGATCGATGGCCCGGCCCTGGTGGAGGCGGTGCGCAAGGTGGGGGCGGGGGAGTCGCTGCTCGACCCCGAAATGACCGATCCGCTCTTCCGCCGGATTCGGGAAGGAGAGCCAGAGGACCCGCTTCTTTCCCGGCTATCGCCCCAGGAGCGGACCATCCTCACCCATCTCGCCGATGGGATGACCAACCGCCAGATCGCCGAGCGGATGTTCCTCGCCGAGAAGACGGTCAAGAACTACGTCTCGAACCTTCTGGCGAAGCTCGACATGAGCAGGCGGAGCGAGGCGGCGGCATACGCCGCCCGTTTGGCGGCGCGACGAGAGGTCGACCACGGCGCGGAGGACTGGCCAGGTCGTTGATGCCATTGGTCCTACCGGAGCACGACTCGCGACCCTAGAAAGCACCTCCCCACCCGGTGATGCTGTCAACGCAATCACGAAGTGGAAAGGAAGGTGATTGCGGTGGCGGTTCTCACCGGAACCAGAGAGGGTGACCAACTCACGGTCACCCAGAGCTATCCGAAGGCGGCGTTCGTCTGGGCGCTGACCCGGATCAGCTTGGGATGGATTTTCCTTTGGGCGTTCCTGGACAAGACGTTTGCTCTCGGGTTCGCAACAGCGCGGGCCGAGGACGGCACTGTCGACCTCTTGGGGCCGGCGGCATGGGTCAATGGCGGCTCACCCACCGAGGGGTTCCTGACCTTCGGGACCCAGGGTCCGTTCGCCGGGTTCTTCCAGAGCTTCGCGGGCCAGGCTTGGGCCGACTGGCTCTTCATGATCGGTTTGCTCGGGATCGGCGTGGCGCTGATCCTCGGCATCGGCATGCGGATCGCTGCCATAAGCGGCGCGATCCTGATGGTGCTGATGTGGGCGGCGTCTCTGCTCCCCGAGAACAACCCGTTCATGGACGACCATCTCGTGTACGCCCTCGTGCTCATCGGGCTGATGTTCTCCGACGCGGGGAACACCTGGGGGCTGGGTCGGCGCTGGACCTCGAACAGCTTGGTACAGCGTTACCCGATCCTTCGGTAGCGCCGAGAAGCAAACCAGAGGGGGGCGGTCCTGCCGGACCGCCCCCCTCGGCGCGTCCGGGAGCCCCTGCGCTCCTTCGTGCTGCGCAGCCTTGCGGACCAGGTCGACGTCGTCAGCGCGGAGTGGCCGGATCTTCGGTCAGTGATGGAAGGGCTCGCCCACCACGGGCGGTAGGCGCGTTTCCAGCTTGTCCAGGTACTGGAGCGCCCTCTTGAGATCGTCTATCAGGAAATCGGCCAGGTCCTGGCTGAACCCGTTTCGCACCACCACCCGAAGGACCGCCAGATCTTCTCGGTTCTCGGGAAAGGTGTAGGCGGGCACCAGCCAACCGCCCTCGCGCAACAGCTTGGACACGTCGAACACCGAGTAGTTCCCGTCATCGTCGGCGAGAGAGAAGGCGATCACCGGAAGGTTGCTTCCGTCGGTGATCATTCGGAACCGGCCCATGGCAGCGATCCGCTCGGCGAGCTCCATGGCGACGTCGCGCGATGCTTGCTGGACGCGGCGGTACCCCTCGAACCCCAGCCGGATCAGGTTGTAGTACTGGGCGACGATCTGGTTTCCGGGGCGGGAGAAGTTGAGAGCGAACGTGGGCATCTCGCCACCGAGGTAGTTGACCCGGAACACGAGGTCCTCGGGAAGGGCTTCGGGTTTGCGCCACACCACCCAGCCGACTCCCGGATAGACCAGCCCGTACTTGTGCCCCGAGGCGTTGATCGATTGCACCCGCGGGAGGCGGAAGTCCCAGACCAGGTCGGGGTCGATGAACGGGGCCACGAAAGCACCCGAGGCGCCGTCGACGTGGACGGGAACATCCAGTCCGGTCTCCGCTTGGAGTTGGTCGAGGGCAGCGCAGATGTCGGCGACCGGTTCGTAGCTGCCGTCAAATGTCGATCCCAGGATCGGGACCACCCCGATCGTGTTCTCGTCGCACCGCTTCACCGCCTCCTCCCCATTGAGGGTGAAGCGATCTCCTTCCATCGGCACGAGACGCATCTCCACGTCCCAGTAACGGCAGAACTTCTCCCAGCACACCTGTACGTTGATCCCGGCAACCAAGTTCGGTCGCTCGGTCGACTTTCCCTGGGACCGCATCCGCTCGCGCCAGCGCCATTTGAGGGCCATCCCGCCGAGCATCGCCGCCTCGCTCGACCCCGTCGTGGAAGTCCCCGTTGCTTCCTCACCCTCGGGCGAGTGCCAGAGCCGGCTGAGCATGTTGACGCAACGCATCTCGAGGTCTGCGGTGCGCGGGTATTCGTCCTTGTCCACCATGTTCTTGTCGAACGACTCGACCATGAGCCGCTCCGCCTCGGGCTCCATCCACGTGGTGACAAAGGTGGCGAGGTTGAGCCGGGCATTGCCGTCGAGCATCAACTCGTCGTGGATCACCTGGTACGCGGTGTCGGGCCGCATCCCCTGTTGGGGGATCTCGAAACGGGGGGCGCTCGACTCGCCGCCTCGGGCGAAGATCGGATTTAGCGCGCTGGGCGGTGGCTTCGCCGTCTTGGGCGATTCGGACTTGCTGTGCACTGCCATGGGGGTTGCCTCCTCGTCTTGATTGGGAGCCTAAGCGGATGGACTGATGCCGCGGCCTCTGCGGCCGTTGGTTTCCGCCTGTTGACGCTGTATCCGCTCGGGGAGGAGCAGGAAGGCGCCCATGAGGAAGCAGATGGCCCCGATGAACGTGCCGAGATTGGAGATGGCCAGGCTGCGGGGCTGGTCGTCGGCGGGGACGATCTTGGAAGCGATCGCCGATATCCCGAAGGCGACCGACCCGGCGAGGTTGAGCAATGCAATCCACCACGAGATGTCGCGCGGCTTCCATGACACCCACCCATGACCCGCCTCGGCCCAGGCAAGGGCGCTGGCGAGGAGGAAGCAGATGGAGCCGAGGGCATCGGGCCGCCAGATCATCTGATTGGCCTCGCTCGCGGTGAGGTTGGTCTGCAGCGCCTGAAACGTGCTCCTGTTGAAGAAGAGGGTCCCGGCGAGTTGGATCAGGCCGGCCCACCAGTCGATGCGCGCCGGCTCCCACGAGAGCAGACGGACTCGGGATGGGGTGTCCTCGAGAGATCGAACCGAGTTCACCGCTTCCAGGTAGACGAGCATCGCCGCCGAGGTGAAAAAGATCGAACCGACGAAGAAGGTGATGCCGACGGTGGCTGGCTCGACCCGGCCGGCGTAGGCGGGCGCCGAGCCAAGTGCGAAGCACACCGACCCAACCATGAAGAGGACCGCAATCCACCACGCCACCGCCCCCGGCGCCCACCAGGTGGACCCCGTGGCCGCGGCCATCCGGTTGCGCTGCTTACGGGAGGCGCGTGACTCCCATCGCACCGTCACCCCATCGGGCCGGCGGAGGTCGACCTGGGTGACAAACGGAGCAGGCCCGGCGCGGTGGAGCACCACCCAACCATCCGGAACGTCGCCGTAGCCGGTAGACACCGTTGCCTCTCCCCGTCGCGGCCCGGCACTCTAGAACCCTTACAGCCCCCCCTTCCACCGGGCCGCACCGCCGACCATCCAGCCCTCATGGCAGATCCCGGAAACGTCCCACGCACCGCGGTGTAAAATGGCGCGTTCCCGGCTCACGCGATCGTTGCTCCTGAGTCGCTCCGAGCGAGGTTCGTGATTGAACTCCAAAACCTCAAATGACCCCCGAGGCTCCCACGACCCTCGCGTCGACATATTCGCTGATTTGTTGAGACAAATCCCACCAGGTCGCCTTCTCGACTTGGCCACCGGGCACGGTAAGTTCGCTCTTGCCGCGCACAAGCTCGGCTGGGAGGTCACCGCCGTTGACGCGCGAACGGAACGCATGCCGATGACTTCTGGAATCGAATGGATCCAGGCTGACGTTCGGGACTTCGGTGTCGATGGCTATGACGTCATAACACTCCTGGGCCTTCTCTATCATCTTGAGTTGGAAGCTCAAACGGACCTTCTCCAGCGCTGTTCCTCAACTACGATCCTGATAGACACGCACGTATCGATGCGTCCCACCAACTTTATCCAGGGCTATTTGGGCCACTTCTTTGAGGAGGCACCTGAGGACGCAAGGGCGTCTTGGGGCAATCCGTTCTCTTACTGGCTGACAGAGGAGTCTCTCTTTCGTCTGATCCTGTCGAGTGGCTACTCCTCGATTCTGAAGGTCATGCCTCCGCCAGTCACGGCAGACCGCACCTTCTACGTTGCGGCACGGGCCGCGGCAGATGAGCTCGAGCGATTGAAGGCGGGATTCAACGAGGACAGCCACAACTACAGGCTTGAACCGCTGCTCGGGGGAGCCAATGTCAGCAGTCTCGTCGTCCACGACCTCATGACTGAAATCCGACGGCTGCACCTGGAAGGCGAGGCGGCCGAAACGCGGTATCACCGTCTGCAGTCGCGGAAGTCGGTGAAGGTCGCTCTTGGCATCGCCGGTGCGGCGAGACCCGTGTACAAGTTGCTTCGACGAGAGTCTCGCTGAACGACACCCTTCGCTCCAGGTCGCATCACGATCCACCGTCATGGTGGCGAGGAGCTGACAATCGGCGCAGGCTCGTGATCGATTCGATCACCCCCAAGGGTATTGGATGCCTAGATAAGTTGGCTACGGAGCCGAGAACGCTTCCAGTGTCCGGGATCGGCTCAGACCCAGAAGGTGTCGTGCCGGAGGTAGAACTCCGCCATCTCCTCGGCGGCGGGCTTCCGTCCCGTGGTGGCCACCTCGGCCAGACCCTTGAAGTAGCCCTCTCTGGGGGCGCCCGGGACGAAGAGGATGAGCATCGAGGCCGGCTCCCCGGACTCGTTTCGGAAGGCGTGCAACCCGCCGGGGGGCACGTAGAGGAAGTCGCCCGGCCAGCCGTCGCGCCAGTCGGCGCCGTCGTAGAGGCGAACCGTCCCCGAGATTACGAAGAACGATTCGGAGATGCTGCGGTGGAAGTGGTTCCCGGGACCGCTGGGCGAGGGCCCCATGTTCCAGCGGTAGAGACCGAAATCGCCACTGGTGCCGGCTCCGCTGGCCAGATAATCGGCGGACCCTGTGGGCGAGACGAGATCGTGGGGACCATCGGTGGGCCGGAACCTCCCGCTCACTTCGCCCGCACCGCCGTGGTAGCGGTCAGGTGGGTAGGGGAGGTAGGGGGCGAAGGACATGCCCGATCACACGGTGAACTGCTCGCCCCAGCCGAGCGTCACCAGTTCGATCTCGCCCAGAGCATGCGACGCGATGGTCCAGATGGCCCGCCGGCCCGCCTCTGACAGGTAGTAGTCGTGGATGGGGATCACCTGACGTGGACCGATTCGGCGGGCGAATTCCACCGCCGCAGTCGACGACGTCCACGGGGCGATCAGAGGGAGAGCGAGGATCGGGGCGGTCTGCGTTGGCTGATGACTGTCCCCCGGGTGGGTGAGGACGTTCTCCACGGTGAAACTGCGGTTGGGTGGTTGTGCTCCGGTCGGCACAGGTTCGTGGAGGACATCTTCGTCCGTGACCCCGGGTGGGGTATCAGTGGAGGCGGGAATGCCCTCGCCCTCGAGCAACTCCGCCACCGCCGAATTGGTGTAGACGATCAGGTCGGAGCGACGGTCTATCAGCCAGCGGACAAAACCGGGGTTGACGTGGTCGCGGTGCTCGTGGGTGATGAGCACACGGTCGACATCGATCGATCCCAGATCCACCTCCCCCGACTCGAAGGTGTGGAACCCGGGGTCGATCAGCGTGCCGTGATCGTCGGTGGTGACCAGGACACAGGAGTCGGTGAGTCGTCGAATCGTGGTCATCTCGCGACCGTACCCGGGGCGGTTGCTGCCTGCGCCCCGTGGCTCGCCGCTTGAATTCGAGGGCACGGAGGTCTCCATGGCGTGGACAGTCGACGACATCCCCGACCAGACCGGCCGGGTGGCTGTTGTGACCGGCGCCAACGGTGGGCTGGGTCTGGTCACGACCCGGGCGCTGGCGGCGAAAGGTGCCGAGGTGATCATGGCGGCGCGCCATCCGGCGAGGACCGAGCGGGCCGTGGAGGAGATCCGTGCAGCTGTCCCCGGCGCCAGGCTCGATGTCGTCCCTCTCGACCTTGCCTCGCTCCAATCGGTCCGAGCGTGTGCCGAACGCATCGCCTCGGGCCGACGGTCGATCGACCTTCTGGTCAACAACGCCGGGGTGATGGCAATCCCCCGAGCCGAGACCGCAGACGGGTTCGAGATGCAACTGGGGGTGAACCATCTCGGGCACTTCGCCCTCACCGCCCATATCTTCCCGCTCCTGCTGCGGGGGACCGCGCCCAGGGTGGTCACCGTGAGCAGCAGTGCACGGTACTTCTCATCGGGCGTGTCGCCCGACGATCCCCACCTCAGCGAGCGGTACGGGCCGTGGCGCTCCTACGGGCAATCCAAGTTGGCCAACCTCCAATTCACACTGGAGTTGCAGCGCCGCGCCGACGCCGCCGGGGCGGGCTTGGCCAGCCTGGCCGTTGATCCCGGATTCTCTTCGACCGACCTCCAGGCACACAGCCACCGCGCCAGCGGCGGTGGCTGGAGCCAGGCGTTTTTTTACCGGGCTGTGTCCTTGTTCGGCTCAACTCCCGAGGTCGGCGCCCTTCCTCAGCTACGCGCCGCCACCGACCCTGCGGCGCGGGGCGGCGAGATCTATGGTCTCAGGTGGGTCGCCCATGGAGCGCCGGTTGCGGTCCGAGTGCCCAAGCGGCACGGTCGGCCCGCCGACGGCGCCGCCGTGTGGGAGTTCTCGGAGAGGGAATCCGGAGTCGAGTTCGACGTAGGCGCCGTGGTGAGCGACACGTGAAGCATGAGACCTCGGCGCCCTCGGGCCGTCAGGGAATGGGATGTGCCACCACCCAGCCATCCTCGCCGGAGACCGCCTCGAGGACATGATCGTGTACCGCTGACGCTCCCTCCACCGGCTCTGCCCGTACCCGCACGATGACCCGAGACGTCTCCTCGCCCGCGGGCTCGACCGCTATCCCGATCATGGTGAACCCGGTGTAGCCACCGATGGCGGCGTTATGGGTATCGAGGTACTCCTTGGCCGCAGCAGCGATCTCGCCGCTCCCCGCCTTCTCCAGGACGGGGGCAAGCCCGGGGGCAGGCTGTTGCGACGTGGGCATCCGGGTGGGGAGGTAGAGGCTGGTAGGCGTCCCTTCGGCCATGGGTCACCACCACCTCGTAGTGCTCCACCACCGGGCGCCGATACCCGTCTCGCTCCCGGTCGAAGTCCATGAAGTGCGCCGCAACCTCGACCCGCCACTCGTCTTTTCCGGAAGCCTCGAGCCCCACCGTGGTGGTGTCGACCACGTGTCGGTCCCCGAGGGCGCCACCTGCCCACTCGACCTCCGCAGGCGTGTAGGCAGCCAGCACCTGGTCGTTGCCCGGCGCTATCGAGGTCAACGCCTCCAATGGCCACAGCCTGGAGGGCCCCCTGAGCAATGTCATCGTCGACTACTCGTTCACAGAGGGTCGCCAGGAGGCGGTGGAGAAGGCGCTACCCGACCTGGTGCTCACCGATCCAGAAGGGATCACCTGGTGGCTGCAGCGATTCGACGATGGTGGAGTTGCCCCGACCGCGCTGGTGCGTGAGACCCTGCGGGCCAACGACCAGGACGTGCGGGCAATCGAGGTCGATCCAGAGGGAGCCGCCCGGATCAACCTGCTCGTCACTGCGGTAGCCGGAGGGGACCCGTCGCTGGGAGCCCGGCTCGACTTCTTCAACGAGCGGTACGTGGTCACCGACTCCGTGGGCATCCAGCAGGAGGGCTTCCCGAACGCGGTGCGCCTCGGTTATACCGGTGGTGCCGTGACCGCGGCAATAGGCGAGCTGCAGCTGGGCGATACGCCCGAGGGCGCAGAGGCGCTGAAGCTAATCCTCGGGATCGTCGGGTTGGTCGACCCCAGGTGTCAGACGTCACCAGCACGACCCTCGATGCCGTGACCTACCTAGGCAACGAGTGGGTCGAGGCCGATATCGAAAGGGCCGAGGGAGATTGGGACGAGTTGGAGGAAACGCTCTACTGGTCGCCGGTGGGCCCCGAGCATGACACTTCGGGGTTCCCCGACTCGTTTCAGTCGTTCGAAGTTGCTTACGGGAACGTTTTCGACCGGGCGTCGATCGGCGACTGAGAGAACGGGTCTAGGAATACGCGTAGAAGCCCCGGCCGCTCTTACGTCCTAGGAGACCCGCCTCGACCATCCGCACCAGCAGCGGAGGGGCGGCGTAGTGCGGGTCGTGGAACTCCTGGTAGAGGACATCGGCGACCGCCTTCATGGTGTCTAGCCCGACGAAGTCGGATAGCTCGAGCGGTCCCATCGGGTGGTTGGCGCCCTCCCGCATCCCGGTGTCGATGTCCTCGGCGGTGGCGTAGCCGGCCTCGTACATGCGGATGCCCTCGAGCAAGTAGGGGACGAGCAGCAGGTTGACCACGAACCCAGCTCTATCCTTGGCCCTGATCACGGTCTTGCCGAGGACGTCTCCGGCGAACTCGTTGGCCAT
>DATADW010000236.1:0-5981 GCA_036258335.1 Acidimicrobiia bacterium | reverse complement strand
ACCGGCGCGCATCGCGTCCTCGACATCGTGGGTCAGGTAGGCGATCCGGTCGGCGAACCGGCAGGCCAGACCCTCGGAAGTCCGGGGCGGGGGCTCGATCCTCCACGAGTGGGCGCCTATTCCGTCGAGCACCTCGGCGCTGAGGTTCAGCGGCTCGAGGACGGTGAGCACCCGTACGCTGTGGGGGGCATGAAGCCACTCGCCCTCGACGTACGGAGTCAAGGCCTCCTCGCCGGTGTGGCCGAAGGGGGAGTGCCCGACGTCGTGACCGAGGCAGATCGCCTCGGTCAGGTCCTCGTTGAGGCCGAGCGCAACCGCCAGCGCCCTCCCAACCTGGGTCACCTGGAGGGTGTGGGTAAGCCGGGTGACGTAGTGGTCGTCCTCGGGATTGATGAACACCTGGGTTTTGTGCTTGAGACGGCGAAAAGCCTTCGAATGGAGAATTCGGTCTCGGTCCCGCTGAAACGACGTCCGGTAGACGTCGGCCGGCTCGGCCACCGCCCTACCCGAACTCCCCGTCGAGAACGTGGCGGCCGGGGCCAACAACTGGCGCTCCCGTTCCTCGCGCAGCTCACGGGTCAGACGGAGGAATGGCTCGGCCATCGGGCGATCGTATCGGGACGGCGGACGCCGTTCGTGGCTAGCGACGACGGCTGACCGCGGTCAGGGAGTTGCGGGCACCACCTCGATCGTGCCCTTCATCCCATACTGGTAGTGGCCTGGGAGATGACAGGCGAACTCGAAGATGCCCTGCTCATCGAAGGTGAAGGTGGTGATGGCGCGGCCGTTTGGACCAACCGACACCTCTCCCGGGATCGATTGGTGATCCTTCTCGGTGCCATCGGCATGACGGAGATGGACCTCGGGACCCCCCGTGATCAGCTCGTGGTGGATGGGGTCGTCGTTGACGACGAGAAACCGCACTCGGGTACCCGCCAGCACGGTGAGGCTGTCGGGCTGAAAACGGGAGTGGTGGATATCGACCTGGACGGTGACATCACCGGGGCCGAGCGTTGGACCTTCCACCGCCCCGATACCGGCGAAGGCGAAACCGACGCCGGTGACCATCGCCATGGCAACGAGCGGAACCACGATCAGGAGCGTCCGGCGGTGCCGGCTCATGTGCTGGCACCCCTCCGGTCGAGAGGGCGGAGGCGAGTCCGCCGCGAACCGGCGGCAAGTGCGGCCAGACCGACTCCCACGCCGGCATAGACCGGCCAACCGGGAATGCCGGGACGGGCGGCCCCGACCGAGAGCGACTCGGGCCCCGGAACTCCGGTGTCGGCGAAATCGGCGGCGGCTCCAGGCGTGGCGGACACGGCGAGGTCGTAGTCGAGCTCGCTCGCCGGTGTGTCGAGGGTCAGGTAGGTGAGCCACATCTCACGAGGGAGCCATTTCATCCCGGCGTCGGAGCGGAGATCGTTGAGAAGGGGCCGGTTGGCCCGTTCACTGCGAGCGAGGGTCAATCCGGTTCCACCTGCCAGGAGGTCTGGTTCGGTCTCGGTCAGCAGGAAGACGTCTGCCTCGATGAGGTCTTCCGGCTGGGCGCCGAGGCTCAGGATGCGGAGGGGTACCCATGGATCGTCGGTCGGGATGGTTGCCATGATCGGGGTGCTGTCACCCGGCTCTTGGGCGAGCTCGGCGGCCCTCTCGGCATTGAATCGAGCAGCCATGAATACCGGGCTCCGTCGGGCGTAGAAGTCGAGCACCTCGGGGGCGTCAGGGCTGAGGAAGAAGCCATTCTCTGTCGCCCACTCCCCGACCTCGTCACCGCCTCCCCTCAGAACGGTGATATCGAGAGCATCGATCTCGACCTCGAGGATGACCTCTGCATCCAGGGAAGCGCCCGCGGCCGCCGTTTCCTCCGTAGCAAGGCGTGCCGGCGTCACCTCGAGGGCGAGCCGTTGCAGCGTCCAGTCGCCACCCCGCTCCACCTTTGTCGGCACGTCGGGAAGCGGGATGATCGAGCCCACCTCCTCGCCCTCACCGGTGAACTCGAAGGCGGTCACGTAGCGCTCAACCCCATCGCTGTAGGCAGCCAGCGTCGTGGTCCGCACCAATTCGACGGTGCCGTTCTCACCAACGAGGCCGCCGCATGCCAGGGCGGGTGCGGCACCGAGGGCGACAACTGCCGCGACCGATCCCATCACGAAAAGCACTCTGGATCCAGACGCCCGGTTCATCACGTCATCTCCTCGTTGGACGTGTCCCGGTTGGACGGGCGATGACGTCTGTGCGGTTCCGCGTTCAGCCCAGATGGATCTGGGCTGTCAAGGTCGTTGCCTACCATCGGCGACGGTGCCGGCACTCGACCTCACCGCAAACGCTCGGACCGTCCTCGAGACCCGCTATCTGCTCCGCGACGAGGCTGGTGTCCCGGTGGAGACCCCCGAGGATCTGTTCCGCCGGGTGGCGGCGGACGTAGCGGCGGCCGAGGAGGTCTGGGGTGGCGACCCCGCGGTCTGGGCGGAGCGGTTCTACCAGTCGATGGTGGCGCTCGACTTCCTACCCAACTCGCCCACCCTGATGAACGCCGGCCGCGATCTGGAGCAACTCGCCGCCTGCTTCGTGCTTCCCATAGACGATTCGCTCGATTCGATCTTCGACACGCTCAAGCTGGCGGCAAAGGTGCACCAGTCGGGTGGTGGTACCGGGTTCTCCTTTTCCCGGCTTCGGCCCCGCAACGACGTGGTCAAGACGACGATGGGGGTCTCGTCGGGACCGGTGTCGTTCCTCGAGGTCTACGACTCGGCCACCGAGCACATCAAGCAGGGCTCTTTCCGGCGCGGCGCCAACATGGGGATCCTCGACGTCACCCATCCCGACATTCTCGAGTTCATCAAGGCCAAGACCGACGGTGGCATAACCAACTTCAACATCTCGGTGGGTGTGACCGAGGAATGGATGGAGCGGGCCGCCGCCGGCGCCGACTACGACCTGGTCAACCCGCGTTCGACAGATAAGGCGGGGACACTCGACGCGGGCGATGTCCTCGACCGGATCTGTCGGGCGGCGTGGGCGACGGGAGATCCCGGGATCATCTTCCTCGATCGGATCAACGAACCGCGTACCAACCCAACCCCCTCCCTCGGCCCGATCGAAGCCACCAATCCTTGTGGCGAACAACCGCTTCTCCCTTTCGAGGCGTGTGTGCTCGGGTCGGTCAACCTCGACCACTTTGCGGGAACGGACGGAATCGAGTGGGAGCGGCTCGGGGACACCGTCGAGTTGGCGGTGCGGTTCCTCGACGACGCGGTGGAGCGTTCCCGCTATCCGGTCGAGGAGATCGAACGCATCCACAAGCACGGCAACCGCAAGATCGGGCTCGGTGTGATGGGCTGGGCGGATCTGCTCATCTCGCGCGGCATCGCATACGACTCGGATGAGGCGGTCGAGCTCGCCTCCGAAGTGATGGGTTTCATCCGGCAGCGAGCCGACTCGGCCTCGGAACGGCTGGCCGGCGAGCGGGGATCGTTCCCCAACTGGGAGAGGTCGGTCTACGGACCCTCCGGATGGAACCGACCTATGCGTAACGCCACCCGAACGACGATCGCCCCGACCGGCACCATCTCGATACTCGCCGGCACATCGTCGGGGATCGAGCCGCTATTCGCTTTGGTGTACCACCGCAAGGTGCTCGACGGACGGGTGCTCACCGAGGTCCACCCCCTCTTCCGTCGTGCCGCCGAGAGGGCCGGTGTCTGGTCCGAAGACCTCGCCTCCTCAGTGGCGGCGCGTGGGGGAGTGCGCGGTGTTCCTGGCATCCCCGAAGAGCTGCAATCGGTCTTCGTCACAGCTCACGACCTAGCCGCCGTTTGGCACGTTTGTCATCAGGCGGCGTTCCAACGTCACGTGGACAACGCGGTCTCGAAGACGATCAACCTTCCCCACGATGCCTCCGTCGATGACGTGCGCCGCGTCTACCTGCTCGCCGCCGAGCTCGGGCTGAAGGGGATAACCGTCTACCGCGACGGGTCGAAGACCTGGCAGGTGCTCAACCGAGGCACGCCATCGGGCACCGATCTCGGCACCGTGGAAGGATCGGCGCCGTGGCCGGCCGAGGACCATCAGCCGATACCACCAAAACGCGGTCAGAGCGTGCTCGAGGTGTGCCCGGTCTGCGGCCAGCCGTCCTTTGAGTTCGCCGAGGCGTGCGGCAAGTGCCACTCGTGTGGCCACTCGACCTGCTGAACCACGCCGTAGCCCAAGCGTCACCGGCTTCAGCGACCTGCCAACCGATCGACCGTCACACCGAACTCCTCCCAGCTGTGCACATCGACCGTTCCAGTGACCGGCCGGTTCCAAGGTCTGACGAAGCGGCATACCGTGGCCTCCGGCCGTGAACGGTGTAGCTGCCAGACGACATGGGGAGCATCGTCGAGATAGAGGTCGCAGGGGACCCGCCACTTCTCCTCGAGGATGTGAACCTCTCGGGTGGGTATGCGGTGGTCGGCGATCCAGGCGAAGGTGTCGTGCACTGCCCAGTTCGGCTTCGAGGTGAGGATCACAACATCGTGTCCCCTGCGACGCAAAGAAGACAGCTGGTCGACGGCGCCGGGGTACGTCTCCAGGTGGCGGAACATGGAGTGGCCACCGTGGTCGCGGGCCCACCGCCAGAACTCTCCCATGTCGCGGAAGTGTGTCAACGAAGGGATCCCGTTCCACGCCCTCATGGCGTCGAGGGGGATGTCGGTGCCGAACTCCTGGTTGTATCGGGTGACCCAGCCGGAGTTGAAGTCGGCGACGACTCCGTCGAGGTCGATCCCGAGCCGCACGGGGCAAAGCCTACGGTGAGCGGGCCGGCACCGAAGGGCGACCGAGGCTGCCGACGAGGTCGCGGCCGACGAGGACTACGAAGAATATGGCGACGGCCACACCTGCCATAGTCGCTCCGGCGGCCGTTTCGGCGTACCAACTGATGAGCAGACCGGCGAGTACGGCCAGGATCCCGGTCCCGGCGGCGACCGCCATCATCACTGGGACCCGTCTCGAGACGAGCGCCGCCGTGGCCGGGGGTGCGACCAGCAGGCCGAACACGAGGAGCGAGCCGACGGTGCGGAACGAGGTGACCACCGCCAGAGTGATCAGCGCCAAGAGCACCGCATTGGCCAGCGACGGGCTGAGTCCGAGCACCTCGGCCTTCTGTTCGTTGAATGCCAGGGCGAGGAAGGGACGGTAGAAGACCGCCGAAGCGGCCAAGGCCACCAAGGTCCCGCTCGCCATGAGCACGAGATCACCGGTGGTGACGCCGAGAGCATCACCGAACAGGATCCCGCTCAGACTGGCGGCGTATGACCCGCCCCGGGAGATGATGATCACCCCGAGCGCCAGCATCCCGACGAACAACAGACCGATCCCGGCATCCTCGGATAGCCGAGATCGGCGGTGCACGAGATTGATCCCGCCGATCATCACCAGAGCCGAGAGGGCCGCGCCCAGCGCCGGGTCGAAGCCAACGACGACGGCGAGCGCGATGCCGGGCAAGGCGCCATGTGCCAGCGCATCTCCCATGAAGCTCATGCCACGCATCACCACCCAGGTCCCGACCACCGACGTGGTCACGGCAGCCAGGACCCCGCCAAGGAGGGCGCGCTGCATGAACGGCTCGGATAGCGGGGTGGTGAGCCAATCCATCATCGCGTTGAAAGGGCGTCGGCCACCAGTCCGGCGTTGGTGAGGATCATCCCCAGATAGCTGTCGGCGCCGCTGCCTGGCTCACCGAGGGTGTCGGTGAACATCTCGACGACCTCGACGTCGCGGCCGGCCTCGGCGGCGACGGTCTCGGCGAGGGCGGTCGAATTTGTGGCGTCGGCGAAGATGGCCGAGACGCCGGTGGTGTCGATGGTGTCGACCAGTTCGGCGATCTCCCGGCTGCTCGGCTCGGCCAACGTGCTCCCGCCCGGGATCACCGTCGCGACCACGGTGAACCCGAAGCGGTCGGCGAAGTAGCCGAGCGAGTCGTGGTTGGTGACGAGGACTCG
>DATADW010000235.1:0-6189 GCA_036258335.1 Acidimicrobiia bacterium | reverse complement strand
GTGAGCAACACCCTGGTCGGCAACGGCTGGCGTGAGCAGATGATCTGCTCGATCAAGGCAGAGTCGCTGGCCAGTGGTGCCGTCGACGAGGTGGTCGTGGTCAACCGCAACGGCGGGCCCACCGAGCAGATCGCCGACCTGGAGGGTCTCATCAGCCAGGGCGTCGACGCCATCATCTTCAACCCGACCGACCGTGAAGGCCTCAACGACGTGATCGAGGCCGGGGCGGCACAGGGGATCGTGATGGTTGCCGTCGACCAGGCAGTGACTGCCCCCAGCGCCTACGTCGTCACCAACGACCAGGTCGCCTACGGCCGGGTCGGTGCCGAATGGCTCTTCGAAGCACTCGGTGGTGAGGGCAACGTCGCCTACATGCGTGGGATCGACGGCGTGCCGGCCGACACCGACCGTGACACGGGCTTCCAGGAGGCGCTCGACGCCAACCCGGACATCGAGGTGGTGGAAGAGGTCTTCACCGGTTGGGACCCGTCGACGGGTGCCCAACAGGCGCTGGACATCATCACCACCCAGGAGATCGACGGGATCTGGACCTCGGGGATCGACTACACGGTGGTCGAGCAGTTCGAGGCCGCTGACGTTCCCTTCGTGCCCATCGTGGGTGCGGACAACAACGGGTTCGTCCAGCAATTGATCGAGCTGGAAGGTGACGGACTCACCGGAGCCGCGGTGACCAACCCGCCCGCCATCGGCGCCGTGGGGACGTCGGTCGCCCTCTCGGTGCTCCAGGGTGAGGACGTGCCCCGGGAGACCATCCTGACGCCAGAGGTGTTCTCCAGCGACGATCAGGCCTCGCTCGAGCAGCTGTACGACCCTGAACAGCAGCCCGGGTGGAGCACCTTCGTTGAGATCGACCCCTACACGACATACGAGGCCGCCCAGGTCTCGGAGTGCGTGGGGCCAGGAGAGTGAGGAATGTGAGCGCAGGGACTTCGTCCCCGCGCTCAGAGGGCAAGCGGCCTCCGGCCGCACTCGTTCCTGCTGTTGGTGCCGGCAAGCCGGCCCCAACAGGCCGAGGGGGGCCGGCTGAGCCGCCCCCCTCGGGCACCCCCCACATGCCGACTGGTCGACTCCGCGACGTGCGGTGGGGCGGCTTCCGTCTTCCGTCTTCCGTCTGCCGTCTCCGCTCCCAATGACCGACCAAACCCTTCTGGAAACCCGCGGTGTCGCCATGAGCTTCGGCCCGGTAGTGGCGCTCCGCTCGGTGGATCTCACGGTGCGACCCGGCGAGATCCATGCGCTGTTGGGCGCCAACGGCGCCGGGAAGAGCACGCTCGTAAAGATCCTCTCCGGCGTGTTCCCCCCAGACTCCGGGTCGATCGCTGTCAAGGGCGAACAGATTTCGCCCCGCCACCCCGGCGATGCCATGGAGGCCGGGTTGGCCACCGTGTTCCAGGATCCGGCATTGATCCCAGACCTGACCATCGAGCAGAACTTCCGTCTGACCGGGATCGACACCGATCAGGTCAGGTCGTGGCTGGAGACGATGGAACTCGGCGACCTCGATCTTGGTGGTCTCGTCGGTGAGTTCCCTCTCGAAGCACTACGGCTGATCGATCTCGCCCGGGCACTGTCACACGACCCGCAGGTGCTCATGCTCGACGAGATCACCGCCGCCCTCCCCGCCGACCAGGCGGAACACGTGTTCACCGTGATGCGCACTTGGGTGGACAAGGGCCGGTCGGTGCTCTTCATCACACACCGACTGGCCGAGGTGCTCCGGATGTGCGACCGCGCCACCATCCTGCGCGACGGCCGCAATGTCGCCGAATTGATGCCCGGTGAGGGTGGCGAGGGGCGACTGGTCGAGGCCATGCTCGGCAGGGAGATCGCCGAGGAACAGTTCGCCGAGCCGAGTGGACCGCCTGTCCGGTCTCGCGAAGCAGCCGTCGCGCTTGAAGCCACGAACCTGAGTTCGCGACAACATCTCGATGGCGTCTCATTCTCGCTCCGGGCCGGCGAGATCCTCGGCGTGGTGGCGCTCGAGGGGCAGGGCCAGGACAGACTGTTCGAGATCCTCGCCGGAGACCGGCGTCCGGACGACGGTGAGATCAAGGCCGAGGGAGTGTCCTTCTCAGCACATTCCCCCTTCGATGCGATCCGGCGCGGGGTGGTGCTCGTACCATCGGACCGGCTGCTGGCTCTCCTCCCGCAGCGCTCGGTGAGGGAGAACCTGGTCACCCCCCTTTACAACCGGGCACGCTCCTGGTTCGGGCTGGCCGCCGACGAGGACGAACGCGCCGACCGGTCGATTGAGAGACTCGCCATCGACACCAGGGCGCAACGCCAGGTGCGGCGGCTCTCGGGGGGCAACCAACAGAAGGTGGTCTTGGGCCGATGGCTCGCCTCCGGTTTCCGCACCCTTCTCTGCTTCGACCCCACGCGGGGTATCGACATCCAGACCAAACGCCAGATCTACCAACTGCTGCGCGACCTGGCCGATGAGGGGGCGGCGGTGCTGCTCTACACCAGCGAGTTGCCCGAGATCCCACTGGTGTGCGACCGGGTGCTGGTGATGTACGCCGGTCGGGTCGTCCACGAGCAGGAAGCGGCCACCGCAACCGAGGAGGCTTTGCTGTCAGCCGCTCACGGTCTCGAGGAGTCGGCGTGATGATGGTCCACCGGATACTCCCGCTCTGGGACGGTCGAGGCGTGCGACCATCGGGCGGAACCTCCTCCGGGTGCGGTTCGACTTCCGACTTCCGTCTTCCGCCTTCCGCCTTCGTATGACCGCCACCGCCCCTCCCATCACCACCTCGAGAGGGATCAACTGGCAACGGTTGCGGCGTCGCCATGGATGGACCATCGGGGTGTGGCTGCTCCTCGCCGTCCTCATCGGCTGGTACACCACGCTCGTCCCCAACTTCGGAAGCTTCCAGGTCGCATCGATCCTCAAGAACTCCCAGCCGCTCATCTACCTCGCCATCGGGCAGGCGGTGATCGTCATCACCGGTGGCATCGATCTCTCGGTCGGGGCAATGATGCTGCTCGCCAATAGCACCGCAGCGGTCCTAATGGACGGACAACCGCTGTGGCTGTGTCTGCTGGTCGGTTTGGGGATCGTGCTCGCTGCCGCCCTGCTCAACGGCACCGTCGGTTGGGTGATCAACGTCTCCAGGGTGCCTGACATCGTGGTCACCCTGGCGATGAGCTTTGTGCTCTCCGGGCTGGCGCTCACCGTGCTTCCTTCCCCCGGCGGGGGGACCGCCCCGGGGTTCCGGTTCATCTTCACCGGCTCGGAGACAGGCACCGGAGAGGTCTTCTGGCCGGCGCTGGTGATGATCATCATTCCTACCGTCCTCGTCGCTTTGTTTCTCCGTTGGACGCGCTCGGGTCTATCCCTCTACGCCACGGGCAGCGATCGCAACGCCGCCTATCTGTCCGGGGTCTCCACGGCGCGGGCCAAGATCGTCTCCTACGGCATCGGTGGCGCCATGGCGGCTCTCGCCGGGCTGGCCACGGTGGCCATAACCGGTACGGGCGACCCCCGTTACAGCGTGGGGGCCAACGCCACACTCAACAGCGTCGCCGCCATCGTCCTCGGTGGCATCGCACTTACCGGCGGCATCGGGTCGGTGGTGGGGGTGGTCGCCGCTGCCGTGGTTCTCTTCTTCCTCAGCCCGATCCTCTCGGCGATGCGGATCGACCCCAACACGGCTCAGATCATCCAGGGCGCCCTGATCGTGTTGGTGATGATGGTTGCCGGTTTGGTCGAGTTGCGGCGTAGGAGATCGCAGTGACCGCCGAGATCCTGCCGGTAGACCAGACATTGCCCGGTGCCCCGCCCCCGGGCCGGTTGGCCCGGACGCTGGCGGAGAAGCCTCTGTTGGTGCTGAGCGCCTCGCTCGTGGTGCTCATCCTGGTGACTGGTCTCATCCAGCCCAGCTACCTCACCTTCAGCGGATTGCGCAACACCCTGCTGCTGGCGGCCCCGCTGGCGATCATGGCGGCGGGGCAGACGATCTTGCTGCTCACCGGGGGCATCGACCTTTCGGTGGCGATTATCGCAACCGGCGCCGCCTACGTCGCCGGCAACCAGTCACCTAACGGCGCGGCCATCGCCATCGTCCTCGGCCTGATGGTCGGCGTGCTCGCTGGGTTCGTCAACGGAGTCGGTGTGGGGGTCTTCCGGGTCAACCCGCTCATCATGACGCTGGCGATGTCGGCCATCCTTCTCGGTCTGTTCACCTGGTTGGCGCAGACCGTCCTCACCGGGTCCACCTCGGTGGCGCAATTCATCGAAACGGTGGGAGGCGGGTCATTCTTTGGCAACCGGATCCCGTGGAGCGTGCTCGTCTGGGCGGCGGTGGCGCTGCTCATCCTCTGGATCCAGCATCGCACCGGCCTGGGCAGGGTGATCTATGCCGTGGGCGACAACCCGGTGGCGGTACGCCTCTCCGGGGTCCGAACCTGGCGGGTGCATGTCGTGGTCTACACACTGTGCGGGATACTGGCCGCGCTCGCCGGGATCCTCCTCGCCGGCCGGACCGGCGCCGTGGATCTCCAGCTCGCCCAGGCGTTCCTCCTTCCCTCGATCGCTGCAGCGGTCATCGGAGGCACCTCGATCTTCGGCGGGGTCGGTTCCTACTCGGGGACAATCCTCGGAGCGCTGATCCTGAGCGTGCTCAGTCAGATGCTCACCTTCCTCAGCGTTGGCCAAGCGGTGCAGCAGATCGTCTACGGGTTGATCGTCCTCGCCTTGTCCTGGGCCTACGCCCGGGTCACTGCGGCCCAGTAGGAGCCACTATGAAATCGGACATTGGGGCCGCAGTCGTCGGAGTCGGATTCATCGGCGTGGCTCACATCGAGGCGCTGCGCCGGATCGGCGTGGAAGTGATCGGCGTGGTCGGGTCGAGTCCGGGCCGGGCCAAGCAGAAGGCCAACGCCGCCAACCTCCCCCCTGTCTTTTCCGACCTGGAAACGGCTCTCGGCGACCCAGATGTTGACGTGGTGCACGTCGCCACCCCCAACCACCTCCACGCCGAACATGTCCGGGCCGTGCTCGACGCTGGGAAGCACGTTGTCTGCGAGAAGCCCCTGGCACTGGACACCGCCGAGACCGCCGACCTGCTCGCCCGGGCCGAGGCCAGCGGCAAGGTGCACGCCGTTTGCTTCAACATCCGGTTCTACCCACTGTGCCACCAGGCTGAGGCGCTGGTCCGCACCGGCGAGATCGGTAGGCCGCTGCTGGTCCACGGGGGCTACATCCAGGATTGGCTGCTCCTCGAGACCGATTGGAACTGGCGGCTCGAATCGGAAAAAGCAGGAAGGCTGCGGGCGGTGGCGGATATCGGTTCGCACTGGCTCGACCTCGCTCGGTTCGTCACCGGGCAGCGGATCAGCGAGGTCATGGCCGACCTCCACACCCTCATCCCGATCCGCCGACATCCCCCGGGCCCGGTGGAGACATTCGCCAAGACGATTGAAACCGACGACCTCATCGAGGAAGAGATGACCTCCGACGATGCCGCCGGGGTATTGCTCAGGTTCGAGGAGGGGGCGCGCGGGGTCCTGACCATCTCCCAGATCTCGGCGGGGAGGAAGAACTCGTTGAACCTGGAGGTGGACGGTTCCGCCGCCGCCCTGTCGTGGTACTCGGAGGACCCTGACCGGCTCTGGATCGGCCACCGGGGACGCCCCAACGAGATCTGGCAGCGCGACCCGGCGCTAGCAACCGAAGACGTCGCCCGCCTCATTGGCTATCCCGGTGGTCACGTCGAGGGGTACCCCGACACCTTCAGGGCGCTCTTCGCCGAGGTCTACGCCGCCGTGGCCGAAGGCCGCCAGCCGGAGAACCCCCGCTACCCGACGTTCGCCGACGGGCACGACACGGTTGCGGTGACCGAAGCGGTGGCACGCAGTTCCGACGAGCGCCGCTGGGTGAAAGTCGAGCGATAGGAGGCCAAAGATGAAGATGGGACTGTTAACCGCACCCTTCGCCTCGACCCCGCTCGAGGAGGTGGCCGACTGGTCCGCCGCCGAGGGGTTCGAGATGCTCGAGGTGTGCGCCTGGCCAAAGGGCGAGGGTGTCGCTCGGCGCTATGGCGGCGTAACCCACATCGACGTCGAGGATCTGTCTGAAGCGCGGGCATCGGAGATCGTCGAGGACCTGGACAAGCGGGGGGTATCGATTTCGGGTCTGGGGTACTACCCCAACCCGCTCCACCCCGA
>DATADW010000234.1:0-1683 GCA_036258335.1 Acidimicrobiia bacterium | reverse complement strand
GTGGGTCACGCCCACCCCGAGGTTGTCGCCGCCGTGGAGGAACGGCTCATCCGAGGGTCGCACTTTGCCCAGCCCACCACCGAGGTCGCCGAGGTCGCCGCCGAGCTCTCGGCTCGGTTCGGGTTGCCGCTCTGGCGGTTTGGCAGCTCGGGGACCGAGGCAACGATGGATGCGGTCCACCTGATGAGGGCTCACACAGGCCGCGACCTCATCGTCAAGGCGGAGGGCGCCTACCACGGCCACCACGACACAGTGCGAGCCGGGCTGGGCGTCCCTCATGCGATGAGTGCCCTCACCCTCGAGGTCCGGTGGAACGACCCAGACGACGTGGACCGCGTGCTTGTCGAGCACGGTGATCGGATCGCCGGGGTGCTGATCGAGCCGGTCGTCACCGCCTGCGGTCTCGTCCCACCCGTGCCCGGCTTCCTCGAGCACGTCCGCGAGGTCACCAGGAGCCATGGGGTGCTGCTCGCCTTCGACGAGGTGAAGACCGGACTCACCGTCGGGCCGGGCGGGGCCACGACGCTGCTTGGCGTCGAGCCCGATCTGGTGTGCCTGGCCAAGTCGCTCGGGGGAGGGCTGCCCGCCGGAGCGACTGGCGGGACCGAGGAGGTGATGGACCAGATCGTCTCCGGCAGTTACCTGCAACTGGGGACGTTCAACGGCAACCCGCTCTCCATGGCGGCGACTCGGGCGGTCCTGCGCGTGCTGGACGAAAAGGCCTACCGGCACCTCGACTGGCTGGCGGAGCGGATAGACGTCGGGCTCGGCCAGGCGATCGATGCTTGGGAGCTGCCGGCTCGGGTCGCGGTTTTGGGGGCTCGGGGATCGGTCACCTTCCGGAGCGAGCCCGTCATCGAGTACCGCGACTTCCTGGAGGTGGACCAGCGGTACCACCGCGCCGCCTGGCTCCACATGTATAACCGGGGGGTGTTTCTCCTCCCCTGGGGCCGCGGGCTGCAATGGCTCCTCTCGGTGCAGCACGACGCCGCCGACGCCGACCGTTTCGTCGAGGCTTTTGCAGGGTTCGGCGCCGCCCTCCGAGGTTGATCCTCACCAGGAGCGGCGTGCCACCAGTTCCTTGACCGTTTCGAGGGGAAGGGCGTGGGCGGTGCGTCCCATGTACCCGGTCATGGTCTCCGCCGCGGCGAGGGCATTGAGAATCGCCTCCTCGGTGGCGTCCGCCGCCGCGGCGAAAATTACGTCCATCTCACCGTGGGGGAGCATCACCAAGTCGTAGCCGACCTTCTCATCTGCTGGGAGCGAGTTGCCGGTGGCGAACGCGATGAAGAGATCACCGCTCCCGTTATGCCCGTAACCCCCGACCCGGGAGAGACCGACGGTCGCCCGCCGGGCGAGCCGGCGGCACTGCACCGCGAGCAGTGGGGCGTCCGTGGCGAGCACCACGATGATCGAGCCCTGGTCCGAGTAGGCCAGCGGGGTTTGCTCCCCCCCGATGAGCCGACCGAGCGGCAAGCCGTCGATGCGAAGCGTCTCCCGGTCGCCGTAGTTGGCTTGAACCAGGGCGCCGACCGTGAAGCTCCCCGCCGGTGTCACCACCACCCGCGAGGACGTGCCGATGCCTCCCTTGAAATCGTGGCAGATCATCCCGGTCCCGCCACCGACGTTGCCCTCTTCCACCGGCCCCGGAGCCGCCGTGTCGAGCGCCGCCCTGGCGTGCTC
>DATADW010000233.1:0-6741 GCA_036258335.1 Acidimicrobiia bacterium | reverse complement strand
GGAACCCACATCTGTCGGTTGACGAGCGGATCGAGCGGATCGAGAGCGTCACCCTCGAGGAGGTGCGTGAGGTGGCCGCACAGGTCTTGGGCGGCCCCCGAGTGATCGGCGCCGTCGGCCCCTTCGACCCCTCCGACCTCGAGCAGTACGTGGGGTGAACACCCCTCGAACCCAGGGTTCGTAGCGTCGCAGAGGAACGCCTCGGGCCTACAGAACGCTTCCCTCAGGTGCGCTCGACGAGGAGCGACAAAAGCAACCCATAGATGAGTGCGACTCCCACAAACACGCCGAGCCATCGCCACCACCGCGCTTGAAGCGCCGGGCCGGCCACCCGGGTCAGAAGTCCGCCGAGCAACAGCCATACGGTGACGTCAAGCGGATAGGCGACGGCGAGAGTTCCGTCCGATGCGGTCATCGCCCCCACCGAAGTGAGCAGACCGGACACCGGGGCACCGGCGAAGGCCAGGGTGAACCCGAGCCTCTCGCACCCTCCCACGCACGTAACAGTCAGGGTCAGCGTCAGCCCGGCGGCGAAGAAGGCGGCACCGATGAGGAGGAGAGTCAGCCCCGAGGCGAACGTCGTCCGACATCCGGGGAGCGTCGCCTCGGGGGTTGTTATGGGTCAGCTCTCCCGGATCTCGACCGATCGGATGGCCGGCTCTTCCACGGGCCGCTCCCCGCGCAGCTCGAGATCGGCGATGGCGTCCACGGTTTCCATGCCCTCGGTCACCTCGCCAAAGACGGTGTACTGGTGGGGGAGTGAGACGTCCTTGAGCGTGATGAAGAACTGGCTCCCGTTGGTGTTGGGCCCGGCGTTGGCCATGGCCACCGTCCCCCTGGTGTAGCGGCGCGGCTTGTCCAGTTCGTCGCGGAAGCGATACCCGGGGCCGCCGCTCCCGGTGCCGGTGGGATCGCCGCCCTGGATGACGAACCCCGGAACCACCCGGTGGAAGATGACGCCCTCGTAGAAACCATCGCGGGCGAGAAACGTGAAGTTGTTCGCCGCGATCGGTGCCTCCTCGGGGAAGAGTTTGATGGTGATCTCGCCGTGGTCGGTGTCGAGCACCGCCTCGTAGCTCTTGGCGAGGTCGATTGCCATCGCCGGTGGTGCTGGGTACTGCTTGGCCACTGTGGTCCTTCCGATGAGGAGAGCCGAGGGTAGGGAGGCCCCGGCCCCCATTCGAATCTCAGAGACGGGTGGCGAAGGCGCCGTAATCGACGACTAGCCCGTCGTCGTCGACAGTGAGTGGATACACCGGCCCATCGGGCGCGAAAGAGAAGCGATACCGGGCGAGCCCATCGGTGGATTGGAGTCGCTCATACCGCTGAGTCGCGATCTCGGCGACCAATTCGGGGACACGGACCCAGAGGACGGGGATCTCGGCCGCTTCGCCGATCGCCAGCCCGAGCCGAACCAGTGGGGGAGTGTTGGTCAGCGGGGTGGATGCGATGTCGACATCGTCGCATTCGTCGCTCTGGGGTAACGGATCGTCGCCCACCCGCCACCCGCCATCCTCGGCCCGTACCAGCGAGAGTCTTCTCGTCCCGTCCTCATCGAGAACCTCGGCTTCGAGGCTCTCTGACTCCCAGTCCGGGCCCACAACCAACGTGAACGAGACCGCGTAGTCGGGGCCAACGACCATCTCGCGACCGGTCAAGACGACGTCGTCATCGTGCTCGACGACGCGACCCAGACAGAGCCCGAGGACGTCAGACCTCTTCCAGGTGATGAAGCGGGGGTAGGCCACGACGTCAGTCTGCCCGAACCGGCGAGGGGTGCATGCCCGAGATCCTCAGAAGAGGGCGGCGGCCAGCCTCTTGCGGTAGTCGGCGGTGAGCGGATGGTCGCCGCCGAGCACATTGAACAGGTCGAGCATGCTCTGCCGCGCCTCCTCGGCGGTCTCACCCTTCTCCTCCACCACCGAGAGGAGCAGTTCCAGGGCATCGGCGGTTCGCCCCACGGCAGCGAGACCGCGTCCCGCCTCCAACCGCACCTCCTCGGAGGCACCGGGCTCCCTGGCCTTGTCGACCAGGGATTCGATGTCCTCGGTCCCTCCGGCCTGGAGCCTGGCGACCGCGGCGAGTTGGGTCACTTCGGGCGTGGGGGAGAGCCGGGCGAGCACATCCTCGGCCTCCGCGGGACGGGAGTCGGCTATGAGGATGGAAGCCAGAGCGGTGCCCGCCTCGATATGGCTTGGCTCGGTCTGGAGAGCCGTGCGGAGCACCGCTTCGGCCTCCGCGCTGTCACCGTCGAGCGCCATCTGGCGGGCCAGGTCCACTGCCCGGTCGACATCGCTCGGAAGCAGTTGCTCTACCCATTGTCGAACCGCCTGCTCGGGAAGCGCGCCTGTGAACCTCGACACCGGCTCACCGTTGCGAAAGGCAACCACCGTTGGGATTCCCTGCACCCCGAACCGCATCGCAAGCTGCTGGTTGGCGTCGACGTCGACCTTGGCCAACTCGACGGCACCCTCCTGGTCCTCGACTGCTCGCTCAAGTGCCGGGCTGAGCACCTTGCACGGGGTGCACCATTCCGCCCAGAAATCGACCACCACCGGGACCTGCCGGGAGCGCTCCTCGACATCGACCGAGAACCCGGCCTGATCCACGTCCTTCACGTGCTGCATGTCTGAACCTCTGTTAGTCATGTTCCGTTCAACGTATCGGCCCGGTCTCCGCTTCCCCGGATGATGCCCTTGGCCGGAGCTTCGCATCTAACGTTGTCCCGTAGACACTTGGAGGATGCCATGCAGCCCTTCGGACGGGTCCTCACCGCCATGATCACTCCGTTCACCGACGATGGGGCCGTCGACCACGACCGGGCCTGGAGGCTTGCCCGGTTCCTCGTTGGCAATGGGTCCGATGGGCTGGTGATAAGCGGCACGACTGGCGAGTCGCCCACCCTGTCGTGTGACGAGAAGGTGGCGTTGTACCGAACGGTGGTCGAGGCTGTGGGGGAGCGCGCCCATATCGTCGCCGGAACCGGGACCTACGACACGGCCGAGTCCATCCACCTTTCGGAGCGAGCAGCGGCGGCCGGCGTCGACGGGATAATGGCGGTGACCCCCTATTACTCGAAGCCCCCACAAGCAGGGCTGTTGGCCCACTTCCGCGCCATCGCCGAAGCCACCGATCTTCCCGTGATCCTCTACAACATCCCAGGGAGGACGGGGCGGCTGATCGAGATCCCCACCTTGACCGCGCTGGCGGAGCATCCGCGGATCGTGGCGGTCAAGGACGCGGTGGAGGACGCCCAATTCACCGCGCGCACCGTCTCAGAAGTCGGCGAGGCCATGGCCATCTACTCCGGTCAGGACAGCATCACGCTGCCATTGATGACGGTGGGCGCCGCGGGGGTGGTCTCGGTGGCATCGCATCTCGCCGGCCCGCAGGTGGCCGCGATGGTCGAAGCCGCCGCCACCGGCGACATGGCCGAGGCGCTTCGGCTCCATCTGGGGCTGCTGCCGTTGTTCGATGCGCTCTTCGTCGAGCCAAACCCCATGCCGGTGAAGGCGGCGATGGCCGCGTTGTGGGAGCCGGTCGGGGAGCCGCGCCTGCCGCTCGTCCCGGCTCGTCCCGAGACCGTGGGGTTGGTCAAGGAGGCGTTGGGAAAGGCGCAGGCCCTGTGACCGTAGACACCGTGGGCGCAGGCCCTATCACCGCAGGCACGGTCGTGTGAACGGATCCAAGCCCGACCCCCCTTCCGGGGGTCCGCCACCAGAGTTGGAGGGGGTCCGGGTCACATTTCTTGGTGGGCTCGGCGAGATTGGACGCAACTGCGCAGCCATCGAAGTCGGCGGGCAGATCGCGCTGGTCGACTGCGGGTTGATGTTCCCCGAGGAGGACATGCTCGGGGTTGACCTGGTCTTCCCCGACTGGAGCTGGCTGGCCCAGCGGCGTGAGGACGTGCGGTGCGTCGTGATCACGCACGCCCATGAGGACCACATCGGTGCCCTCGCCTACTTCCTCCGGGATATCGAGGTCCCGGTGTACGGAACCAAGCTGTCCCTGGAGGTGGCGAGGGGGCGGATCGAAGAGCTCGGCGTGGCGGTCGACCTCAGGCCGATGACGGAGCTTGAGTGGATCGAGGAGGGGCCGCTGCGCTTCATGTTGGTGGCGGTGACGCACAGTGTCCCGCGGGGGTGCGCGGTTGTCTTCGACACCGATCAGGGAGCAGTGGTTCATTCGGGCGACTTCAAGCTCGACCCGACGCCGATCGACGGGAGGGTGACCGACCTGCGTACCTTCGCCGAGTTGGGCAACCGAGGGGTGCGGCTGCTGCTATCCGACAGCACCAACGCCGAGCGCCCCGGGTTCGTCCCGTCAGAGCGCTCGCTGGCCGAGCCCATAAGGCACATCGTCGAGCAGGCGCCCGGCCGGGTCGTGGCCGCCTGCTTCTCGTCGCACGTCCACCGTGTCCAGCAGATCGCCGACGCCGGGCTGGCCGCGGGGCGCGACATCGCCATATTCGGCCGCTCGATGCGCCGGATCACAGGAGTCGGCGCCGAGCTGGGAGAGCTACGGATCCCCACTGACCGGCGGCGGGACATCGCCGATCTCGGCGACCTACCCGAAGATCGCCAGATGCTGATCACCACCGGGAGCCAGGGCGAGCCCTTTGCCGCTCTCTCGCTCATGGCCTCGGGGAGGCACAAGTGGATCGAACTGCGCCCCGATGACACCATCCTGATAAGCGCGACACCGGTGCCGGGGAACGAGACCGCGGTGTCGCGGGTCATCTCCCGCCTGCTCCGCAGCGGTGCCACTGTGTTTCACGGTCGCAACGCCGAGGTGCACGTCTCAGGTCATGCCGCCCGCGACGAATTGGCCACCTTGATCAACGTGGTAAGGCCCTCGATCATGGTCCCCATCCACGGTGAGTACCGCCACTTACGCGCCCATGCCGAACTGGCGAGGACGGCCGGTGTGCCCGAGGTGCACATCCTCGAGGATGGCGACTCCATCTTGTTGCGCAACGACGAGACGGTTGTGGAGCGGAGGGCAGTGCCCGCCGGGTACGTCTATCTGGACGGCTCTGAGATGGGGGATGTGCGCGATGCGGTGCTGCGGGACCGCAGCCACCTCGCCGACGAGGGCGTTGTGGTGGTGACGGTGGGTGTGCGTCTCGCCACCGGTGAGATCGTCCTCGGTCCCGAGCTCGACAGTCACGGCTTCATCACCGAGCCCGATGAGCTTCTCGAGGCGGCTGGCGTCAAGGTGGCGGAGACTGTCGCCGAGCTTGTCGCCGCCGGGCCTACCGACCCCTCCGAGCTCCAGCAAGCTGTCCGCCGCACCGTGTCGCAGTTCCTCAGAGCCGAAACCCGCCGCCGCCCAGTCGTGCTTCCTGTCGTCCTTGAGGTATAGAAGCCGCGCGACCCAGCGCGGGGCGTTGCTTTTGTTCCGTCTTCCGTCCTTCCGACTCCGTCATCTCCCTCCGTCTAGCCTCCAACACATGGTTCTGGTGGGGTCGACCGGCACCGTCCTCGATGGGATCGGCAACACCCCGCTCGTCGAGTTGGACGGGCTCTGGGTCAAACTGGAGTTCCTCAACCCGTCGGGATCGGTCAAGGCCCGCATCGCCCGCTACATGGTGGAGCAGGCCGAGGAGTCGGGACTGATCCGGCCCGGCGACACCATCGTCGAAGCCTCAAGCGGCAACACCGGGAACGCCCTCTCGATGGTGGCGGCGGTCAAGGGTTACCGGATGGTGGTGGTCATGCCGCGCGGGCTGAGCTCGGAGCGGGTGGCCATCTCTCGCGCCTTCGGCGCCGAGCTCGAGCTCACCGGCAACTTCCACGTCAACGAGGCGCAGGCCAGGGCGGCGGAGCTCGCCGAGCAGGATGGGTGGTGGGGACCCCGGCAGTTCGACTCCGAATGGAATGTCGAGGAGAACCGGCTCTGGCTGGGACGGGAGATCCTGGAGGGCCTGCCCCATCCCCCCGATGCCCTGGTCATGGGGATCGGCACCGGTGGCACCTTGATCGGGGTCGGTCAGGCGATGCGGGCGGTCAACGCCGAGACCGTGTTGGTTGGGGTTGAACCCGATGAGTCGTGCACCTTCCTCTGCGGTGAGATCGGGCGCCACGCCATCGAGGGCATCGCCGACGGGTTCGTGCCGGGGATAATGGCCAGACACGGGTCGATGGTCGACGAGTTCGTCCCCGTGGAGAGCGAAGCCGCGTTGGACGCGATGCACTATCTGGCCCGTCGCCACGGGATGTTCGTGGGCCCATCGTCCGGCGCCAACTACGCGGCGGCGCAGGATTTGCGGCGACAGCGTCCCTCGCTCGAAACCGTCGTCACCCTCTTCTGCGACGAGGGCGAGAAGTACATCTCCGAACATTTCTCATAGCCCGACGGCCGGCCGAGCCGCCCCCCTCGGGCACCCCCCAAGGGCAAATCGGAGCTACGGGGACGCTGGCTCTGCCTTCCGTCTTCCGCCGTCCGCCTGGTTTCCCCCACTAGAGTTTCTCCCAATGCCCAAGCGGACACCCACCCGCCGGGGCGTAGCGGGGCGGAGTCGGGTGTCCACCAAACGCAAGGCCGGGCCGCGCCCGGCCGCCAAGAAGACGGCGCGACGGACCCCTGCGGCCCTGCTGGTGGCGTTCCGGGAACGTGTCCGTACCCGGTTTGGTCGTCAGGCCGACGACATTTGGGGCGTGGTGCTCATTGTCGTCGCCGTGCTCATCGGCCTGGCCTTCATCCGCCATGCCGGCCCAGTGGGTCGGGGCATCGTGTCGG
>DATADW010000232.1:0-14900 GCA_036258335.1 Acidimicrobiia bacterium | reverse complement strand
GGTGTGCCCCCCAGCGTCTACCGACGCCAGGCGGCGGGCGCCATCGAGGGGGAGGGGATGCCGCCGTGCGTGGCGAAACGGGTCACCAGACCGGTCAGGAATCGAGAAGCGCAGAAGACCCGAGCTGCGATAAGTTGACTGACATGGACATCACCATTCACCAGACCTTCCTCCCGCACAACGACCCAGACGAGTCCATGGCCTTCTATCGCGACACTCTCGGCTTCGAGGTCCGCAACGATGTCGAGTACCAAGGGATGCACTGGATCACGGTCGGCCCGGCCGACCAACCCGACACGTCGATCGTCCTGCACCCGCCCGCCGCCGACCCGGGTATCACCGACGACGAGCGCCGCACCATCACCGAGATGATGGCCAAGGGCACCTACGCTGGCATCAACCTGGCCACCAAGGACCTCGACAGCACGTTCGAACGGCTGCAGTCCAGCGACGCCGAGGTCGTCCAGGAGCCGACCGACCAGCCGTGGGGCGTTCGCGACTGCGCCTTCCGTGACCCCGCCGGCAACATGATCCGCATCTTCGAGGTCAGCTGAGCCGTCCGGCCAGGGCCCCGGGAGCGCGTGCACAGGAGGGAACGATGAACGCACCAAAAGCCACAAGGTCCGCCAAGGGCACCACCTCGAATCGCAAGACGTCCGAGGCATTTTCCGAAGAGGAACGAGCCGCGATGAAGGAGCGCGTCCGGGAGGCGAAGTCCGGCGCCGAGGCGAGCGGAGAAGACGCCGTACTGGCGAAGATCGCCGAGATGGAAGAATCGGATCGCACCATGGGCCAGCGGCTCCATGACATCGTCAAGGCCAACGCGCCAGAACTCACGGCAAGGCTCTGGTACGGGCAGCCGGCGTATGCCAGAGCCGGCAAGGTCGTCTGCTTCTTCCAACCCGCCGCGAAGTTCAAAACGAGGTATGCGACGCTCGGCTTCAGCGACCAGGCGAACCTCGACGAAGGCGGCATGTGGCCGACTGCCTTCGGACTGAAGAAGTTGACCGCCGCCGATGAGAAGAAGATCGGTGCACTCGTGAAGAAAGCGGTGAGTCAGGGCTGAGCTCGGAGCGTCCCACCCAGGTGGGATCGTCGGACGTGGCCGGGGGAACGCTCACCGTCCCATCAAGGAGGGGAGTCATGGCAATGACCGAACAACTGGTCGTATATCCCGTCAAAGACCTCGAAAAGGCGAAGGAGCTGTTCACACCACTGCTTGGTGCCGATCCATATGTAGACACGCCCTACTACGTCGGGTACCGCACCGAGGGTCGCGAGATCGGACTCGATCCGAATGGCTCCAGCAACGGCCCGATTGCATACTGGGAAACAGAGGACATCGCTGCCCGAGTCGATGAGCTTCGTGCCGCGGGGTGGCAGGTAACCAGCGACCCAAAGGATGTCGGTGGGGGATTGCTCGTGGGACAGTTGGCTGACAGCGACGGAAACACCGTCGGGTTGAGGCAGAGCTCCTGACCGATGGAGACACGATGAGCGCGGCCGCGATCACTGAGAAGCAGTCGCCTGCATTGCACGTGGCCGACAGCCACGATCTGATCCGGGTGCAAGGGGCGCGCGAGAACAACCTCAAAGATGTCAGCATCGACATCCCAAAGCGCCGTTTGACGGTGTTTACCGGAGTCTCTGGATCGGGGAAGAGCTCGCTCGTCTTCGACACGATCGCCGCCGAAAGCCAGAGACTGATAAACGAGACCTACAGCGCCTTCGTGCAGGGCTTCATGCCGACGCTGGCCAGGCCCGAGGTGGACCTACTCGACGGCTTGACCACGGCGATCATCGTCGACCAGGAGCGGATGGGCGCCAACCCACGCTCCACGGTGGGCACCGCCACCGACGCCAACGCCATGCTGCGCATCCTGTTCAGCAGGCTCGGCGAGCCGCACATAGGTTCGCCCCAGGCGTACTCGTTCAACGTCCCATCGGTTAAGGCCAGCGGTGCGATCACCATCGACCGCGGCGAGGGCAAGACGAAGACCGAGAAGGCGTCGTTCACCCTTCTGGGCGGTATGTGCCCGCGCTGCGAGGGGATGGGCTCGGTAAACGATTTCGACCTGTCTGCGCTGTACGACGACAGCCTGTCGCTCAGAGAGGGCGCGCTCAGTGTCCCCGGCTACAGCATGGACGGCTGGTACGGCCGCATCTTCAGCGGCAGCGGCTACTTCGACATGGACAAGCCGATCGGTAAGTTCACCAAACGGGAACTGCACGACCTGCTCTACCGGGAGCCGACCAAGATCAAGGTCGAGGGGATCAACCTGACCTACGAAGGCCTGATCCCGAAGATCCAGAAGTCGATGCTCTCCAAGGATCCCGAGGCGATGCAGCCGCACATCCGCGCCTTCGTGGAGCGGGCGGTGACGTTCACCACCTGCCCTGAGTGCGACGGCACCCGGCTCAGCAGGGAGGCCCGGTCGTCGAAGATCAAGGGGAAGAACATCGGCGACGTCTGCGCCATGCAGATCAGCGACCTCGCCGACTGGGTCCGGGACCTGGACGAACCGTCCGTGGCCCCGCTGCTGACCGGGCTCCAGCATCTTCTCGACTCGTTCGCGGAGATCGGGCTGGGCTACCTCTCGCTCGACCGGCCTTCGGGAACCTTGTCCGGGGGAGAGTCACAGCGCACCAAAATGATCCGCCACCTCGGCTCGTCGCTCACCGACGTCACCTACGTCTTCGACGAGCCCACCATCGGCCTACACCCGCATGACATCGAGCGGATGAACGACCTGGTCCTGCAACTGCGGGACAAGGGGAACACCGTGCTGGTCGTCGAGCACAAGCCGGAAACGATCGACATCGCCGACCACATCGTCGACCTCGGCCCCGGCGCCGGCACAGCCGGTGGCGAGGTGGTGTTCGAAGGCACCGTCGACGCGCTGCGGGCCAGCGGCACGCTGACCGGGCGGCACCTGGACGACCGAGCCTCCTTGAAGCAGTCGGTGCGGACATCATCGGGAGTGGTGGAGGTGCGTGGCGCCAGTGCCCACAACCTGGCGGACGTCGACGTCGACATACCGCTCGGCGTGCTGGTGGTGGTGACCGGCGTGGCAGGGGCGGGAAAGAGCTCGCTCATCCACGGCTCGGTATCCGGGCGCGACGGGGTGGTGTCGGTCGATCAGACCGCGATCCGCGGCTCGCGACGGAGCAACCCGGCGACGTACACCGGACTGCTCGACCCGATCCGCAAGGCCTTTGCCAAGGCCAACGGCGTGAAACCGGCGCTGTTCAGCGCAAACTCCGAGGGTGCCTGCCCCAACTGCAACGGCGCCGGCGTCATCTACACCGACCTGGGAGTGATGGCCAGCGTCGCCACCACCTGCGAGGAGTGTGAGGGGAGACGGTTCCAGGCCTCGGTGCTCGATTACGAGCTCGGGGGCAGGAACATTGCCGAGGTGCTCGAGATGTCGGTGGCCGAGGCCAAGGACTTCTTCGGTTCGGGGGAGGCACGCATACCGGCGGCGCTGGCCATCCTCGACCGGCTCGCCGATGTTGGGCTCGGCTACCTCAGCCTCGGCCAGCCGCTGACGACGCTCTCCGGTGGCGAGCGGCAGCGGCTCAAATTGGCCACCCAGATGGCCGGGAAGGGCGACGTCTACGTCCTCGACGAGCCGACCACCGGCCTCCATCTTGCCGACGTCGAACAGCTTCTCGACGTGCTCGACCGGCTGGTGGACTCAGGCAAGTCGGTCATCGTGATCGCGCATCACCAGGCGGTGATGGCGCACGCCGACTGGATCATCGACCTCGGCCCCGGGGCCGGCCACGACGGTGGACGAATCGTCTTCGAGGGCACACCCGCCGATCTCGTGGCCGCTCGATCCACCCTCACCGGGGAGCATCTCGCCCAGTACGTGGGAGCGGCGTAGAGCCCTCACCGGCGTATCGAAATTGCACCTGGGTACCATCCGCGTGGGATGTGTCCGGACGACGCCGGGGGAGTTCCGCGGGCCCGGCCCATCTCGCTAGGAAGCCGAGCCAGGAAGGGACTACCCGTGACCGACCGAATCCTCATCCGCGGCGGGATCGTGCTGACCCAGGATCCCGAACTCGGCGAGATGCCGAACACGGACGTTCTCATCGAGGATGACAAGATCGCTGCGATCGGTGGCGACCTGTCGGCTGATGCGGCCCGGGTCATCGATGCCACCGGCGACATCGTCATCCCTGGGTTCATCGATACCCATCGCCATACCTGGGAGACGTGTATCCGGACCTGTGCTCCCGACTTCGCTCTCATCACCTATTTCAGCGCCATCCTCGACAAGTTCGCCCCTCACTACCGACCGGAGGACGTGCACTCGGCCACACAATGGGGTGCCCTGGAATGCATAAACGCAGGCATCACGACGCTCGTCGATTGGGCCCACATCATGAATACGCCCGAGCATGCCGACGCCTCGGTGCGCGCCCTCCAGGACACTGGCATCAGGTCGGTTTTCGCCTATGGATTCCCCAACACGTCACTTGTCGACTGGTGGTTCGGCCCTGATTACGCCGGCAGCGTTCTGACCTGCGAGGGTGACGAGGCGCGCCGGGTGCGAGCGCAGTACTTCAGCTCGGACGAGGGTCGGATAACGATGGGCCTGGCGACTAGGGGACCGGGGTTCTGCAAGCCCGATGTCGTCCGTCACGACTGGGAACTTGCTAAAGAACTCGGCATCAACATCACGGTGCACGTCGCCATGGACCGTTTCGCTTACACCAAGGGCCAAATCACGACGCTGCGTGACATGGACCTTCTCTATCCGGGAACGACCTACGTCCACGCCTCCCACTTCACCGAGGACGAGTGGCAGCTCGTCGCCGATTCCGGCGGGAATGTCAGCCTGGCCCCACAGATCGAGATTCAGATGGGACACGGGTGGGCCCCGGCGGTCACCGCGGTCGAGTACGGGGTGCCGATTGGGCTTTCCTCGGATGTGGCCACGACGGCTTCGGCCGACCAATTCACCCAGATGCACGCGGTGTTCGGATCCGAACGGGGGCGCAAGCACCAGGCCGCCTGGGAAGCCGACCTCGATGGTCTGGAGCCATCGCCCGGCCTGATCACCTCGCGTCAAGCGCTCTCCTGGGCGACCATCGGCGGAGCCGAGGTGGCGGGCATCGCCGACCGCACCGGGTCGCTGACTCCCGGGAAGAAGGCGGATGTTGTCATCCTCGACGGGTCGGCCGTGAACATGGCCCCTGTCATCGACCCGGTGGGGGCGGTCGTCTGCGCCGCCGACATCTCCAACGTCAAGACGGTCCTCGTCGACGGTGAAGTGCTTAAAGAGGACTTCAAGCTGAAGGCGTCGCTCGATGGCCCCCGCAGAGCCGTGGAGGCGTCGCGTGACTATCTGCTTGACAAGTTCGGCGAACGCGAGCCGGGCTGGTTGGCGGTGAGCGAGTCCGCCTGAGGTCCGACATCACCTATCAGCCTGAATCATCCCAACGGGGGTGACGCCTAAGGAGTGGCGACAGCGCTCCGAATCGAAGCTTTGTCGCCTTAGCCTGCCTCGACCCTCAAGCGCCCATAATCCACGTTATGTAAAGTCACGCCACGGGCTGTTGTTCTGCGCGCTCCCCTGGCCCTTGACCCACAACCCATAACGCAGAACGGCGAAGCGAAAGCCTGGGGTGCCGCCAGGTGCGGGTGAGCGGAACGGTCAACCGGGAACGTGTCAGCGGCGCCAATCGTCGCCAGAATTCGTGTGCGTGGGCCAGCCCCCGACGAGCTGGTCCTGCGCTGGAACGACTATGAGCAACTGGCCGATCTCAGGGTGACCGGCACCATCGGAGACCGTCCGTTTGCCCTGGTGATGCCAACTCCCTGAGCCTCAGCGGCGAACCAGCCGGGCGACCGCCAGCGACCCGACCGCCAGTGCCAGGCCCATGGTCACCAGCAGCCAGAGAGGCATACCATCCGCCGCCGCTCCCCCGGTCCCGGTGGGGATGCCCTCGGGGGGCGTCTGCAGCCCCAAAACCTGCTGGACGGCGACGTCGAAACTCCCACCCTCGACCGACCCGATCCCGTAGATGAGGAAGGCCGACCCTTCGGAGAGATCGACATCGGTCTGGAACAGGTCGCCCTCACCCTCGGCCGACGGGACCAGCGCGAGAGTGATCGGGCCCGCTTCCACCTCGGCTGCCGCCTCGTCCCCATTGGCCACCTCGAGCGCAACCGGTTCGCCGTTGACCAGAAGATCGACCGCAGGCGCCTGCGCCTGGTGCCTGAGCACAATTCGCGCCTCGCCGGCCCCAACCGGGTCAGCGTTGTTCACGTACACCGCGAGCGTCGGGTCCCCCAAATTGGTCAGGCCCGCCACCACGGTGGCGTCCGCTCCGTCAGCGAGATCCACTTCGGCGGCCAGAGCGGGGTCCTCGGCATCGGGATTGGCACCGTCGGGGTAGATGGCAACGTCGTGGGGGCCGGATGCCACTATGGCCGTCTCGGTGACGTTGCCGAATGTCATCTCCTCGACCACGAGGTCGCCGTCGAGGTAAATGTCGGCGGGGAACCCTCCCTCGCCCGGTATGGCATGGATGATGGTCAGCCTGCTCTCTCCCTCGGCGGCGAGTACCGCTCCCGCCCCCAGTGCGGTAACCGCGATGGTGAGAATCCCCACCGTTGCCAGTCTCCTCATCGGAATCTCCCTTTCGTTGCTCATTTCCCCGAGACGACGATGCTCGTGATCGAGCGGTCGGCGTCGTAGTCGAGCCCTTCTGCCACCACGTCGATGACGGTGAAGGACACCCAGCCGCCTTCGATCCCCTCCAAGCGGAACTCGGCCAGGCCGTCGGCACCGGATGGCTCCGAGGCCGCTACCGGCACCGTCCCCGACCAGACGGCGGTGACGGTGGCACCGGGCACCGGCGCCTTATCGGGCCCGGCCACCGCCACCGTCACCGCCGCATCCCACCCCCCATCACCGGGAATGGGGCTTCCCTCCAGGGTCACCGTCACCCCTGAAGCCACCGCCGTCGTGGGCGGGGGTTCCGTGGTGGGTGCCACGGCCGTGGATGCGACCTCGCTGGTGCGCACCAGGGCGCTGGTCGGCGTGGCCGTGGTTGGTGCGACCGACGTCGAGGTGGCCTTCGCCGCCGCCGGGGTCGTCGTCTGCAGGGTCGTCGAAGGTGGGGAAGACGACGGGGCGTTCGGGACCGGCGCCGGCACAGACCCGATCACTGCATCAACCCTGGGCACCTCACCGGTGACGACAACCTCTCCCACGACGATCCCGGTCAGGGCTGCGGCCAACCCGGCGAGCGTCAGCAGGATTGCCTCTCCAGAGCGCCTCGCCACCCTTCGGGCGCGCATCAAGTACTTCGCAAACGCATCGGCCCACCCATGAGGTGTCCTCTCAACTACCTTCCCCTGGCCGCTGTCTGTATTCGGAGCCGACACTCGCCCGGCTTGGCGCGACCTGCCACGATCTCAGAGATGCCACGCCACTACCGGGCGCCTGGTTGGTTCAACACCCGGATCTTCAACCCACTGGTCTCCTGGCTCACCTACCGGGGAATGAGCTTCATGGGGTCGCGTGTCCTGGCGGTGCGGGGCCGGAGCAGCGGCGAGTGGCGAACCACCCCGGTCAACCTCCTCAGCTATCAGGGTCGGCGTTACCTCGTGTCGCCTCGAGGCGAAGGACAATGGGTGCGGAACCTCAGGGTGGCCGGGGAAGGCGAGCTACGGCTGGGAGCGAGAGCAGAACCCTTCCGCGCCGCGGAGGTGGCTGACGATGCCAAGGTCCCCCTGCTGCGGGCATACCTGAAGCGTTGGAAGGTCGAGGTCGGCGTCTTCTTCGAAGGAGTGGGGCCCGACTCGAGCGATGCCGAGATCGCAGCCATCGCCCAACGTCACCCGGTATTCGAGGTGCTACCGCCGGATTGAGGCGGGGAGGCTATCCCCCGGCGGTGGTCTCCTCGAGCAGTCCGGCGCGGCGCAGCACTTCGTCGGGAACCCCGATGAGCCGCCATGCCTCGGTGCTGATCCCCTTGCGCCGCGAGTAGCCGAGCGCCACTTCGACGAAGCCGGCCTCGAGAGCACGGTCCCGTGCCACCACCCGGTCGCGTGCCGCCCACATCGCCTCCTCGACCGACTGGCGCTCTGCGATCAGCGATGCCCGCTTCGCCTCGTCGCTGCAGTCCGCAATCAGGCGCCGCAGCGATGCGAGCCGGTATGCCATGGCGGCTCGTTCCGGGTCGAGCACTTCGGCCCGCTCCAACCGCTCCAGGTAGCGGCGAACGGCCGAGGCTTCCCGGCGGCCACCGCTGGTCTGGGGACCATCCTCGGTCTGTCCAGGAGCGAGGTCCTCGATCACAACGCCGACCGTATCACCCAAATCTGCCGGGAGGCGGATACAGATCGGGTTGCGCCGCGATGGCCGCACTCGGCACACTCCCCCGGTGACTCCTCCGCTTGCCGGGCTGCTGGTGTTTGGTACCTCAGGGGTGGTCCTGGTCATGGAGATAGTCGCCGGGCGGCTGCTCGCCCCCTATGTGGGTGTCACGCTGGAGACCTTCACTGCCATCATCGGCACCGTCCTCGCCTCCATCGCCCTCGGGACGTGGCTTGGCGGACGCTTGGCCGACCGAGTCGAGCCACGGCGTCTGCTCGGCCCCGAGTTGGCGCTCGGAGGAGTGGCAGTCGCCCTGGCGGTACCGATGGCCCGCCTCCTCGGTCCCACCGCGGTCAGGGCCGACCCCCCGACGCTGGTGCTCCTCGTCCTGGTGACCGTGTTCGTTCCAGCCGCTGTGCTCAGCGCGGTGCCTCCGGCAGTGGTCAAGGCGGTCCTCGCCGACCTCGACCAGACCGGCAGCGTCGTGGGCCGCTACTCGGCACTGGGGACCGCCGGCGCCATCGCCGGAACGTTCCTCACCGGCTTCGTGCTGGTCCCGTTGTTCCGCACCTCGCAGATACTCGTGGGGCTGGCGGTGCTGCTCGTGGTCAGCGGCCTGGCGCTCTGGTGGTGGCTGGCACCCACCCGGACCACCCTGCTGATCATCCCCGCGCTGCTCGGTGCGGTCTGGCTGGGTAACACGCTGGCCGACCCCTGCGAGACCGAGACCTCCTACTACTGCGTCCGGGTCGAGCAGGACCGGGAGACCTCGTCGGGCCGGACCTTGTGGCTCGACACCCTGCGACACGCCCATGTCGACCTCGAGGATCCCACCGAGCTGCGGTTCACCTATACCCGGATGCTGGCGGCGGTGGCCGACGCCACCAGCGAGGGACCGGTCGACGTGCTCCACATCGGTGGCGGGGGTTTCACCATGCCGCGCTGGCTGGAAGCCACCAGACCGGGGTCAACCGGAGTCGTGCTCGAACTCGACCCCGTGATCGTCGACATCGCCCAAGCGAGGCTGGGTTGGGAGCAGTCCCCGGCGGTCGAGGTGCACGTAGGAGATGCCCGGCTCGGGATATGGCGAGTGGATCAGTCGAGCGCCGACCTGGCGATCGGAGATGCCTTTGGCGGCGTCGCCGTCCCCTGGCACCTCACCACTGATGAGTTCGTCGGCCAAGTCGCCGCAGTGCTCCGGACCGATGGCGTCTACGCCGCCAACATCATCGACGGCTCCGAGATGGCCTTCCTCCGCGCCGAAGCGGCCACGTTTGCCACGGTCTTCGACCAAGTTGCGGTGCTTTCGCTCCCCGAGCGCTTCGGGAGCGGGGGCAACTTCCTGGTCGTGGGGAGCGATGAGCCCATCCCATCCGACGAGATCGTCGCTGCAGGTGAGCTGCTCGACCTCGATCTGAGGGTGTTGACCGGTGACGAGCTCGACGACTTCATCGGCGACTCGCAAGTGCTGACCGACGACCACGCACCTGTGGATCAGTTGCTCACCCCGGGGAGATGATGCCCGGTCAGACCCCGTCGCGGCGCCACGAGCAGAGCTCCTCGAGCGCCGGTCGGTCGATCAACTCGGGCTGTGCCACCGCCACCCGCACCGGGGTCCTGGCCCGCATCGTGGCGGTCCGCTTACCCACTTCCAGGTAGGCCTGCTCCCCCACCACCGCGCCGGGGCCGACCTCGCCGACCGTCTCGCCGTCCTTCTCGACCGACAGCATCCCGTCGAGGATGAGGAAGAGGGGGCCACCATCCTCGCCCTGCTCGGTGAGCAGGTCACCGGGGCGAAGCTGGCGAACCTCGGGGCGAACCCCCTGCATGATGGTCGCCGACATCTGCCTTTCGAGCGCGGTCTCCACCTCCGCCACCAGCGCCGGTGAGTCCTCGTCTCCCCACGGGCTATGGGTGCCGAACTCACCGCGGTACCAATGCTCGACGTCGGTGAGGGCGCTCTTCGCCGCCAAGGCGCCATCGGGCCCGAACACCCAGTGGCGGGGGAACGAGCTGGCACCGATCAGTTCCGCCTTGGCCAATCCGGTGGCATCGATCTCGAGGGCGAACGTGGTCCACACGGTGGGCGAGACGACTTGGACGAACGGCGGATGCGAGACTCGCCGGGGCGCAGGCATCCCGGCGCGCCCACCCGTCGTCTGGATGAACCTGGCCCGCTGCTCCGACCGTTCCACGGGCTGGCGCCGGTCGGGAAAAGCGACCGCAGCGACCCTCGTCTCCCAAGGCCCGACGCGCAGTGAGGAGCCACCCATCAGACCTTCGCTGTCCTCGCCCCAGCCGGCATCAACCACCCGGCCGTCCTCGACATCGACCCAACCCGACAATCGGTTGGCGAACCGGAAGGTGTCGGCTTCCGCCATATGCTCCAAATCGACGAAGTCGAGCCGGTCGGGCGGTGGCCGGTCGTAATGGGTGACACCCGATTCGAACACACCGCGCAACAGAGGCATGCCGGTGATCGCCTCGGTCGGAATCCAACTGATAGTGGCTGCGGTTGCCTGGTGTTTCATGGAATCCCGCTCGGGTAGATGTCACGTTCGCCGGTGACCAGCAGCCGCGTCTCCTCGGCAATGTCGACCGCCTGATCGGCCACCCGTTCCAAGGCGCGCGCCGCCATGATCATCCGCGTCGCCCATTCCAGCACGGAACGCTCGTCTCCGATCGCCACAGCGGCATCAATCGTATCGCTGTAGAAGCCGTCCACCTCGGTGTCGAGCCGCTTCATCTCCTCAACCGCCGAGTCGTCCCTGGCGGCGAACCCCGCCAGCGAGCGGTCGGCGATGGGGAGAACCGCCTCCCCCATGGCACTAAGGAGACCCGCCAACCGCGGGTCACCGGGTAGCCCGTCGGTAGCGATCACCATCTTGGCGATGTTGGACGCTTGGTCGCCCATCCGCTCCAGCACGACGAGCAGATGCAGAAGCGAGGCGAGCAATCGGAGATCGGAGCCCATGGGGCCTTGGGTGGCGGTGAGCACCATCCACTGCCCGTGGAGCTCGAGGTACAACTCGTCGATGGCGCGGTCTCCCTCGACGACCCGCTCGGCTCTGCTCCGGTCCCGGGCATCGAGCGCGGTCACCGCCTCGGCGACCTGAGCGCGCACCCGCCTGCCCATCTCGAGAGTGTCCGCCTCGAGCTTCTCGAGACTGGCGTGGAAGCTGCGGTGGGGGGTCATATTGGGTGGTGACTGTACGCAGGCGATCCCGGCTCCGCAGAGCGGTCCAAGGTGGTCGTTACGCTGTCCGCCCCGTTAGGAGGGACGATGGAGGTCTGGCCGGGCCAGCCGTACCCGCTCGGCGCCACTTTCGACGGCGCCGGGACAAACGTATCGATCTTCTCGGAGGTGGCGGAGGCTGTGGAGCTCTGCCTCTTCGCCGACGACGGCGCCGAAACGCGGGTCGAGCTTCCCGAGAGCGACGGGTTCGTGTGGCACGCCTACCTCCCCGAGGTCGTCGCCGGGCAGCGGTACGGCTTCCGAGTTCACGGCCAGTGGGAGCCCCAACACGGCCTTCGAGCCAACCCGGCCAAGCTGCTCCTCGACCCGTACTCGAAGGCCATCGACGGCACCGTCGCATGGGGCCAACCGGTCTTTCCCTACCGATTCGACGACCCCGACCAGCCTGACGACTCGGACTCGGCACCTTCGGTACCTCGATCGGTGGTGGTGAGCCCGTTCTTCGATTGGAGGGACGACCGCCACCCCCGGATCCCGCTCAACGAGACCGTGGTCTACGAGGCCCACGTGCGCGGGATCTCGATGCGCCACCCCGATGTACCCGAGGAGATTCGGGGCTCCTACTCCGGGCTGGCCCACCCGGTCATCATCGACCACCTGACACGGCTCGGGATCACCGCGGTCGAGTTGCTGCCGGTCCATGCCTTCATCCACGGGAGCCATCTCGCCCAGCGGGGACTACGCAACTATTGGGGGTACGACTCGGTCGGCTTCCTCGCCCCGCACCACGAGTACGCCAGATACGACGTCCCCGGGGCGCAAGTACAAGAGTTCAAGAGCATGGTGCGGAGCCTCCACTCGGCCGGCATCGAGGTGATCCTCGATGTGGTCTACAACCACACCGCTGAGGGCAACCACATGGGGCCGATGCTCTCCTTCAAGGGAATCGACAACGCCGCCTACTACCGGCTGATCCCCGAAGATCTGCGGCTCTACAAGGACTACACAGGCACCGGAAACAGCCTCAACATGCGTCATCCCCATGTGCTCCAACTGATCATGGACAGCCTCCGCTACTGGGTGATCGACATGCACATAGACGGATTCCGCTTCGACCTCGCCGCAACGCTTGCCCGTGAGCTGCACGATGTCGACCGGCTGTCGGCGTTCTTCGACCTGATCCAACAGGACCCGGTGGTCAGCCAGGTGAAGCTGATAGCCGAGCCGTGGGATGTCGGCGAAGGCGGCTACCAGGTGGGGAAATTCCCCCCGTTGTGGTCGGAGTGGAATGGCAAGTACCGCGACACGGCACGCGATTTCTGGCGGAGCAGGGACCAGACCCTGGGCGAGTTTGCCGCCCGTTTCACCGGCAGCTCCGATCTCTACGAGGCGACTGGGCGCCGGCCTTTCGCCAGCGTCAACTTCGTCACCGCCCACGACGGGTTCACCCTGGCCGACCTCGTCTCCTACGACCACAAGCACAACGGAGCCAATGGGGAGGACGGTCGTGACGGCACCGACGACAACCGCTCGTGGAACTCGGGGGTGGAGGGGCCTACCGATGATCCGGCGATAGCGGATCTCAGGAAGCGGAGGGCACGCTCCTTCTTGGCGACTCTGCTGATGTCCCAGGGGATCCCGATGGTTCTCGGCGGTGACGAGATGGGTCGTACCCAGGGCGGGAACAACAACGGCTACGCCCAGGACAACGAGGTGTCGTGGTACGACTGGGACAACATGGATGAGACCCTCCTCACCTTTACCGAGCAGATGATCGGGTTCCGACGGGCCCATCCCACCTTCCAGCGTCGCCGCTGGTTTCAGGGTCGTCCCATCCATGGCAGCGCAGCGGTCGACATCGCCTGGTTCGAGGCCTCTGGTAGCGAAATGACCGAAGAGGACTGGGGCGCGGGCTTCACCAAGACGCTCGGGGTATTCCTCAACGGCGAGGCCTTCCCCACCACCGACCTCCGGGGCCGCCCCTTGGTGGACGACAGCTTCTACCTCGCCTTCAACGCCCACACCGACCCGGCGACATTCACCCTGCCCCCCGACACCTGGGGTGCCGGCTGGGCGCCGGTGATCGATACCGCGGTCGGTTTCCTCGATTCCGAAACCGCACCGGTTCCGGCCGGCGGCGAGATCACCGTCGCCGCGTTGTCGGTGGTGGTGCTGCAGCGCCAGGAGGAGTGATCGCCAGTTCTTTCCCTTCCCCGGCAGGGGGACGGAGCGGTTTTGGCTCCTCGGTGAAGGTGAGGGGAGGCGCGAGGTTCCCAAGTCAACCTCTAGGCGGCTGTTTCCTTTGAGTGCTGTTGGGCGAGTCTCCTTTCGGCCCCGTGGCGGGCCGGGTTGTAGGCGGTGTCGGTTTGCCAGCAGGCCCAGATGACACGTAGCCAGGCCCGCATGAGGACGCGGATCGCTTGGGGGTGCCGTTGCCCCCGGCTTCGGGCCTGTTGGTAGAGCTGGGCGGCCCAGGGGGAGGCGTGGCGGCTGTTGTCGGCGAATATGCCCAGCGCCCGTCGGGCCCCGGTGTTGGCCGCCCAGCGGAAATGGACGGTGCGGCTCCGACCGGACTCCCGGGTGACCGGGGTGGCTCCGATCTCGGAGGATGCATGCTCGACGTCGGCCGCTCGGTCGAGGATCGGCCCCACCTCAGCCAACAGCTGCGCCAGGTTGACCACCCCGACCCGGGGCAGCGACTCCAACAACGTCGCCTTGGGGTGGCGGGTCAGCGCCGTCTCCAGCGCCCGGTCCAGTTGGGCGATGCTGCCCATCAGGGTGCGCAGCACGCCCACCTGGGTGGCTACCAGCCGGGCCAGGGTGGCCGCCGCCAGCTCCTCGGTCGCTCGGGGAGCGGAACGCAGCCTGGCCACCAACTCGACGGGACTCCGCCGCCCCGAATAGGAGTGGCGCCGGCAGAACATGGCCATGCGGGCTTCCCCGAGACGCTCCGCCGAGGCGGGGGTCGGGTAGTCCTCCAAGAAGGCCAAGGCGATCGCCGAGTCCAACCGGGCGAACACCACCACCGCCCCCGGCCAGTGCCGCCCCAACAGGGCAGCCAACTGGTTGGTGGCGGCCACCCTCGCCTCGACATGGTCGTCCCGCATCCGGGACAGAGCCACCAGCCCGGCGGTGACCGGGCATGAGGGCCGGAGACGGCGCAGCCGGTGCCCGTCGGTGCGCAAATAGTCGGCCAGCTTGAAGGAGTCCCCCCGGTCGCTCTTCGCCCGGCTCGTCCCCCACCGGGGCCGCGCCGCCCAGAAGGCGTTGGGGTGGACCGCCACCACCGGATGCCCCGCCGCCAGCAACCGGTCCACCACCACCCCCCCGGTGGCCTCGATCGCCACCGGCAACTCCCCGGG
>DATADW010000231.1:0-5723 GCA_036258335.1 Acidimicrobiia bacterium | reverse complement strand
CATATTCTCTGGTTCACCGCATCCACGGTCGACCCGGAGGGCGGCGACGCCTACCGCACCCGTCCGGAGCGATTTTCCCTTCGGGCACTGCGGCTCGATGCCGAGCTCGTCAGGCTCTCCCGGTCTCGCGGGGTTGCGCTTATCGACGCCGACCGGCTCTTGGCCGAGCTCGGCGGCGAGGACCACGTCGTGGCCCCGCTCCGCTACTCGCCGGCGGCATCCGAAGCGCTCGCCGAGGAGACGGTCCGTGTCCTCGACGACATCGGTTTCTTCGAGCCCCGCCCATTGGTGGCTCAGATCGGCGCCGGGGGCTGAAATGCGCTACGAGCTCGACCTCCCCAATCTCGACCGGCCTGTGGGTCAGGCTCGGCTGCTGCAGTGGCACGTCGCCGAGGGGGCCGAGGTCGGATACGGCGATCCCCTGGTCGATATCATCGCTGACGAGTTCACCACGCTCGAGGTCCACCGCTCGGCCAAATACCTGACCAAGCTGGCAGGGCGCAAGGTGGAGACCGGCACCAAGACCACGCGAGTGAGCCTGGTATGGAGGCTGGTGTCGTCCGACCGCGGGGTGCTGCGCCAGGTGGTGACGGCGCCCGGTGATGTTATCGAGGTGGGAGACACGCTCGCCGTGCTCACCACCACCGCAGACGAGGACCCGGCGGCTGGGCCGACCGGCAAGTTCCGCTTGGTCACCGAGTCGCGGGCCCAGTCGTGAGGAGAGCCAGATGAGCACCCTGGCGCGCAACGTGCAGCGGTTGGTCCGGAAGATCGCCGGTGAGAACTCGGCGATGGAGCGCCGGCTGAGGGGGACATATCGGAAGGCAGCGCTCCGCAGCGAGGCCGGTGAAGACTCGCGGGCCGAGCGGGCCATGCGCGGTCTCGCCGCCAGCGCCCGCTTCCGGGTGCGTGGCGAGCTCACCACCCGCAGCGCCACCGTCTTCCGGCGAGGCAAGAGCGACAACCGGTTGGGCATCTACATGCTGGGCGCCTGCGATCTCCCCACAGTGTTCGCCGCCAAGCCGTTCATCGAGCAGGACCTCGACGGGGTGTGCGCCATCATGCGCGACGGCGAGGTGGCCGACGCACGCTCCGACTTCCTGCTCCAGGCGCTCGACGGTGTTGACCCCGACGCGGTGGCCGAAGCGGGCCAATACCTCAAGCTGCCCCCCGATGCCTTCGAACCCCGCCTGTTCAAGCCAGAGTTCCAGGTCCCAGCTCTTGCTTCGCTCGGCAGCTTCCCCAAGACAGTGGTTGTGCTCTCCATCGCCGCCGACCTCAGCCGCAGCTTGTACCGCAACAACGAGCACGGCTATCTGGTCGATCCCGGTGGGTGGTGGCTGACCACGCCCATGGGAGAGGTGATGGAGCACCTCGACCGGGTGACATGGATGCGGGAGAACTTCACCGGGCTGGGCAAGATCCCGGTCGAGGACTTCCACCACAACATGGGGCGGATCGTCACCGAGGTGAAGCAGAGGACCGGGGCACATGTCGTGGTCTTCAACACGCTGACAGTGAGCCCGGGCGACCTGACCCACACCTACCAGTTCGTCCGGATTCCCCACAACCTGCGACGGATGGAGTTCGATCTGGCATTGGCCGACATCGCCGCCGAGCACGACGTCTCGGTGGTGGACGTCGACCGGGTGCTCAAGCTCGAGGGGGTCAAGGAGCAGATCGACTTCGCCCACTTCCCGATGGACCGGATGATACCCATCGCCCGCGAGTTCCACCGCGTGCTTCGGGATCGGGAGATCGTCTGAGTCTCAGTCGGAATAGAACTCGGCTATCTCCTCACCGATAGGGCCAACCGCCGCATCGGTGAGGTGACCCAGATCGTCCCTGTAGTCGGCGCAACTTCGCACCTCGGGTGAGGCGCCGCTGGCCACTCCGGCGGCGTCGGCCACCACCATGCCGATCGCCTCGTCGATGATCGGATGGTTGACCGAGGCACGCACGCTTTCCCGGCGCACCCCCGGGCAGAGCTGCTCGTCGGGACCGCCGACGATCGGCTGGAGGACAATTGACACGCCCGGGTACTTCGCCTTGGCGGTGGCGACCGCCGATGTGATCCCCTCGACCCACATCGCCACCGGTCGTTCGGCGCCGGTCACGGTGAGCAACAGCCGGTCTGGGGACCCGCTGGTGCACGCCGAGACGACGGGGTTGCTCCAACCGACGAAGCCTGGATCGGCCCATTTCTCGATCGTCGATCCAGGCTCCCAGAGGAGCTCCCATCCAGCATCACCCGCCACCGGCTCGAAGCCACCGCCGGTGAACCACTGCTCTGTCTGGCTGAACCCGACCACCCGGGTGCAGGAGAAGGGGCCCGATGCGATCAAACCAAGCGCCCGCGCCAAGAAGCTCGCCATCTGGTCGCGTCTCACGACTTGGTCCGGGCAGAACCGGATCCCCGACTCGTCGCACCCTGCGGTGACTCCGGCGGCGGCGATGGCGTTGATCGCCTCCTCGTGGACGCTCGACTCGTCGTCGACGAACACATCCGAGCCGGCGGCGGGGATGGAAAGGCTGCGCATGAGCAAGCTCGCCATCTGCGCCCTGGTGAGCGCCTCGGACGGGCAGAAGAGGGTGCCGGATGAGTTGCAGCCTTCTGTGATCCCCGCCTCGGCGATGGCGTTGATCGCCTCCTCGTGGACGCTTCCGGCGTCGTCGGTGAAGACATCGGTGCCGGGAGGAAGGTCGAGGGCGCGCTGCAGGAAGCTCGCCATCTGCCCCCTGGTCACCACCCGCTCTGGGCAGTAGAGGTCCTCCTGACAGCCCAGGGTGATCCCTTGGGAGGCGATCGCCTCGATGGCCGCCTCGTGGACGTTGCCATCGTCGTCTTCGAAGGTCCCCGTCGCCGCAGCCGGCGAAGCGGGGAGCAACCAGACCGCGATCGCGAATATCGCGGCGGCGGCTCGTCGTTTGCTCACTCGTTGCCGCACCCAGGCTCCCAATCGGGGTTCTCCGTTCCGGGGGGAGGGGCGCCGCCTCCGCCGCTGCCGCCACCGCCGCCGCCACCGTTGCCGTTGTCGGAGCCGAGCGTTTTCCAGCCGTCCCAGAAGGCGCTGATTTCTTCGACACCGCCGGCCGAAGTCATCTTGAATGCGCTGCCGTCGCTTCGTTGCACCCGGATAAGCGAGTCGGGGTGGAAGGTCACGATGTCGAAATCGGATGGTTCGACCCCGCTGTCCACGAAGTCGTACCAGCCCCGCTCCAGCCCGAGGTCATCGACCTCGATCGCTCCGTCGAAGGTGCATTGGTAGTAGAGCGTGGCCAGCGAGCACGGCAAGGAGTGGACGGTCAGCGTGATCGCCGGGCTCCCCGAGAACACGACCTTCTCAAAGGAGAGCCGCTCGTCGTTGAGCCTGTTCTCCGGCTGGGTGCACTGAGCGTGCTGGGTGAGCCCGTCGACTCCGTTGTTGATCGACTTCGAGTTGCGGTAGTGGTAGCCCTTGGTGTTGTAGGCGCCGTGGTCGATCCCCGACTGGCCGTTGTGGAAGGCGACGAAGTTGTCGACAAAGTGCGGGGTTGTGGCTGTGTTCTGCCAGACGAAAATCCCGTTCGTCTCGTTGTTGTGCGCCCGGCAGTCCTCGAACACCCACACGTTTGGCACCCCGTTCGCCTGACTCGGCCAGTGGAACCCCGAGGAGTTGGCCCCAAATCGAGTGGCCGATGCCACCGAGTTGCGAATCACATTGCCGCTGCCACCGCCGAGGAGGAACCCCGTCAGCTCCCGTGGGGTGGTGGCAAGCGCGTCGGAGGTACGCACCTCCACCGCCAAACAGCGGTCGATCACGATGTCGTTGGTGTCGTTCACCTCGTCGGTGGCGTCGTCCTCGGGAGGAAGGTCCCACCAGAAGGCGTCGCCGACCACGTCATATGCGATGCAGGACTTGAGGGTCACCCCGTGCGAGCCGTGTATGGCGAACCCGTGGTGATTCGAGTCGCGCACCACGACCCCCTGGAGGATGCTCCCCCGCGAGCCGCCATGACAGAAGTGGAAGTGGATGGGGTACTTCCCCACCTCGGTGGTGATCCCGGCATAGCGCACCAGGGCGTACTTGATCTTCTGGGGCGAGGAGGACATGACGTGGATCTGCTCCATCGGCTGCGAGGACGTGCCGCGGATGACCACGTTCCGGGTGAGGTTGAACACCTCCGCCTTGTATGTACCGCGGGCGGTGGTGGTGGAGGGAACGTTGCCCCCCTTGTCGAAGTTGCGGATCGTGTAGTCGCCCTTGGCGACCGGCGTCACCTTGAGGATGTCGTCCGAAGCCCAGGTGTTGCTGGTCCCGGTGCGGTTCCAGGGAGCCCGAGAGGTCCCCTTGAGGTCGAGCTTACCCGCCCCCAGTACCCAGAGGGTGCCACCGTTGGTGAAGCGGATCTCGTGCTTTATCCCCCGGCTTGCCGGCTTCATCCGCAACGTGCCACGGACGGTGAGGTCCCCGGCGAACTTGAGCGTGGTGTCCTTGTCGGGGTCGAAGCTGAGCGTCGTCCCCGCCGGCACCACCATGTCGTCGCTGAAGGTCTGGGTGCCCGACTTCTTGCCCGAGATGTCGGTGGCAGCACTCGCCGGGTCGGCCATGGTCCCGATGGCGACAGCCGCGGTGCCCGCCACGGCGGTTGCGCCCAGTGCCTTGATGAAGGTGCGCCGATCGGTTCCGACGTCGCTCAAGTGCAGTCCAGCCACTCGAGCGCCCGCACCAGGAACGACGCCATCTGTCCCCTGGTGACCGGCTCATCGGGACAGAAGCTGGTGTCATCGCACCCCTGGGTTATCCCAGCTTCGGCCAGCGAGTTGATCTCGTCCTGGAAGGTGCTCGTGCCGTCGTCACCGAACCGGTCGGGACCGGGAGGAAGGTCGAGCGTGCGGGCGAGAAACGCCGCCATCTGCCCCCGGGTCACCGAGCTCTCAGGGCAGTAGGACGAACCGCTGCCGCAACCGGTGGTGATCCCCACCGATGCGATCGAGTTGATCGAGTCCTCGTGGGTGTTCCCCGAGTCGTCGCCGAAGTAGTCGAACTCCGAGTCGGGTGTCACGAACGACCGGGCAAGGAACGAGGCCATCTGGGCGCGAGTCACCGGGTCCTCCGGGCAGAACAGCGTCCCGGCGTCGTTGCAGCCCTTGGTGATGCCCCACTCGGCCAGGGCGATGATCGACTCGGCGTGAACCGATCCTGCGATGTCGACGAAGGGCTGAGGCTGCTGAGCGAGTGCAGGTGAAGGCGCCATCGTCATCGATATGAGCGCAGACAGCGTCAGCCAGAGCACCCAACTACGCGGTCGGCTGGCTAGGCCCCTACGGGATGTGGTCACTTCTGACCCCCGATCCGCCGGCGCCTACTACCCCGCCGACAAGAGGGCGAGTCAAACAACCTCATGCCGCGAGGTCAAATGGTGCCATTTCTCACACCGATACCACCTCAGGGACGAGAGCCATCTCTGTGAGCTGTTTCGTGATCTCCGCTTCGTAGATCTGGTTCATGACCACCACCAGGTCGGGCTTGATCTCGATGAGCATCTCGGGCGCGAGCACCTCGTGGCCGGTGCCGGGGAGGAACATCCCCTGCTTGTACGGGTTGATGTCCACCACCGCCGCCACCTCGTCGCCGACGCCGATGGTGGTGAGGAAAGCGACGGCCTTGGACCCGCCACCCCAGATCGCGACTCGCTTGCCGCCCTCGGCCGCACCCTCGAGTCGTTCCCGCCAACCCTCG
>DATADW010000230.1:0-7335 GCA_036258335.1 Acidimicrobiia bacterium | reverse complement strand
ATGCGGACAGCTTCCGTCCTCGGTATGGCAAAATGCCAGGCAGTGAACACCTCGGCGCGGCTGCTCAGGTTGCTATCGCTGTTACAGGCACGTACCAGCTGGCCCGGCCCGGAGTTGGCGGAGCGGCTTGGGGTGACCACGAGGACGCTGCGGCGCGACGTCACCAGGCTGCGCGAGCTGGGGTATCCGGTGGAGGCTGTCTCCGGTCGCTTCGGTGGCTACGAGCTTGCCCCTGGCGGGGCCCTGCCCCCGTTGCTGCTCGACGACGAGGAGGCGGTGGCGGTGGCCCTGGGGCTGCGCGCCGCCGCTGGTGGTGGCCTACCTGGATTCGAGGATGCCGCCCTAGCGGCGCTTAGCAAGATCGACCAGGTGCTGCCGAGCCGGTTGCGGGAACGAGTCGCAGCTTTGGAAGCAGCCACCGTGCGACTTGGCCGCGCCGGCCCGCCCGGTGAGCGGCTCGACACGTCCTTGCTGGTGACCCTCGCCCAAGCGACCCGAGGTCCCGAGCGCGTCCGGTTCCGCTACGTCGACTCGGCGTCGAACACGACCGAGCGGCATGTCGAGCCTTTTCAGATCGTCCGCGCCGGGCGACGTTGGTACCTGGTGGCTCGGGACCGCGATCGGGATGCGTGGCGAACCTTCCGGGTCGACCGGATGAGCGATGTCGCCCGCACCGGGATGCGGTTCGTCCACCAGGATCCTCCCGACGCCGCCGAATTCGTTGCCGAAGGATTGGCGGTGTCCGCATATTCATGGCAGGCGCGGGTCGTCCTCGATGTCACCGTGGAGGAGGCACGCCGCATGGTCGCCCCGACGATCGGCGTTATCGAGCAGTCCGACGCGGCGACGGTGCTCCGCATTGGCGCCGACGACCTCGACTGGATCGCCCGCTACCTCGCCTCCCTCCCGTGTCGGTTCAGGGTGATCGAGCCTGACGACCTCCGCCAGTCCGTCGCACGGCTGGCCACCCAACTCGCCACGTCGGGCTGAACTCGGTACTAGGCGAAGAGGTCGTCGAGGAGCACGCGCGCCGTCCAGGCGACGGGGTCCTCCAGTTCGACGAGGGTAGGGATGTTCTCGGGTTGCTCCCATACCGCCGCCAACGCCTGCTCCCCCCAGCGCAGAGTCACGTCGTCGCAGAACCGGGCCCCGATCAGGTACTGGTCCCGATTCATCTCGAGACCGATCACACGGTCGAGCATGGTCTCGTCTTCGGTCGGCTCGGCCCGCCGCCGAGCCATGGCTGCCCTGATTCCCTCCAGGTCGGGGAGCAACTCGGCACCGACTCGGCCGACGACGAACTCGGCGTAGCCCTCGATCGTCGCCATGAATGCCTGTATTGCCTCCAGCGTGGGGCGCTGCTCGGGGGTTGATGTCAGGCCGGTCAACCCGGAGGGATCCTCGAGGATGCGCTGCAATTCCTCTGGGTCGCGCAGCGCTTCGAACCGCTGCATCAACCCCGATTGATCGACCTTGAGGCCGCCGAGGAAACGCTCGATCAGGTCGAGGAAATGCGGCATCACCCAAGGGACCGTGAACTCGGACTGGTGGACCACCTCGTGGAGCGCCACCCACAAACGGACCTGACGCGGGTCGAGAGCCTCGTCCCGGGCGAACGACTCGATGTTGGGGACCACCATCAACAAAGCCGGCTGCTGGGCCGTGGGGAAACCGACGTCGAACTGCCCGAACACCCGGTGGCTGAGGAATCCGACCATGGCGCCCATCTGCATGCCGAGCAGGGCTGGGCCAAGCGGCTTGAGCAACGCCTCCAGCGGGCCACTAGTCAGCGAGTTGCCCAGCTTCTCGGCGAGCGGCTCGACCAGGTATCGAAAGGACTGGAGGTTCTGTCTCGCCCACGTGGCGCGGTCCACCGGGTCGGCATCGAGCGCTTCCCCTGGTGGCAGGTCGGTGCCCTCGTTTACCTTGAGCTGGGCGAGCCGGGTCAGCTCGCGGTACTCCTCGGCCACCCACGGGTCGACCGGTTCCGGCTCCCCGCTGAGTTGCTTGGTCACCTCGCCGGCCAGTTTCCAGTTCACCGGCCCCGGCTGGTTGAACATCTCGAGCATCTGGGAGAAGAGATCGTCGGCCATGTCAACCGCTGGCCGGGTTCCGGTCGAGCGTCACCTCGATCTGCACCGGGCGGCCGTCACGGAGCAGCCCCACCTCGACGGTCTCCCCGGCTCGGTAGCTGCGGAGCATCCACACCAGGTTGTCGATGCTGGTCACCGGTGAGCCGCCGAGGGTCACGATGACGTCATCCACCTGCCCGCCGCCTGCTCCCAGCGCCGAGTTCTGCTCGAGCTGGGCCACCCGGGCCCCCGATGGCACCTCCGCCCCATCCTCCTCGGGGAGGAACTCGGTCTGTCCCTGGATCCCCAGGTAGGCGTGCGCGATGGTCCCATCGGCGATGAGCTCGTCGGCGATGCTGACGACTGAGGAGACGGGCACGGCGAACCCGAGTCCCTCGGCGCCGACGTCGGTGACCCCTATGGCGGTAGTGATTCCGATCAGCTCACCCTGGCCGTTGAGCAGAGCACCGCCGCTCGAACCGCGGGTTATCGGGGCGTCGGTCTGGATCAGCCCATACAGGTTCACGCCGGGCTCCACCTCGAGCGTCCGGTCAAGCGCCGACACGATCCCCGACGTCACCGATGGGGGCCCGTCAAGCCCGAGCGGGTTACCCACGGCGACCGCCATGTCGCCGATCTGCGGGTCGTCATCGGATGCCCGTTGGACGGGGACCACGTCAGCGGCTTCCGTGCTCAGGACGGCCAGGTCGGTGAGGGCGTCGGAGCCGACCAGCTCTGCTCGGTAGGTCCGTCCGTTGCTGAAGACGAGGCGAATCGACGAGGCGCCGTCGATCACATGATGGTTGGTGACGACGTGCCCGTCACGGTCGAGGACGATCCCCGACCCGCTGCCCACCGGCAGGTCCCCAACCTGTCGGTCTTCGGCCGCCACCAGGACCGTGACGATCGAGGGGAGCGCCTTGGCAGCGACGGCGCTGACCCGGCCGGTGTTCTCTCGCGGGGTGATGGTCACGGTGCGCGGCTGTGCGTTGGTCACCGTTGTCACCAACTGGCTGCTCGCCGCCGACGTCACAACTGGGTCGAGCCGTCCGGAGACTGCGAGGGCGGCAAAGGTGACCAGGGCGCCGATGGCCACTCCGAGGAAGGCCGCCACCCCGGTGCGGAAGGCGGAGGGGCGCGCTCCCTCCGAGGAGTCGAGCGTCGGCACATCCGAACGCGGCAGTGGTGGAGGAGGGGGGTTCAGGCCGGCCGGGCGTACCGTTGGCAACGGACGGGATCTCCCCTCCGATCCAGCCGTCCTTTCGGAGCCGTGCTGCGGACCGTCCTCCATAATGGAGATTGTATGGAAGATCAGCCTCTACGAACCAGGGTCCGCCTCTCCGCCGACAGGATCGACGCCGCGGCACTGCTCGCCGAGGCGAATGGGCCCGACTGCGGCGCCACCACCCTGTTCCTGGGCACGGTGCGGGACCATTCAGAGCGGCACACCGGCGTGACCCATCTCGACTACGAGGCGTACGAGGGTGAGGTGCAACGGAGCGTCGAGTCGATAGTCGGCGAGGCAGCCGGGAAGTGGGACGTCAGGTCGATCCTCGTGGAGCATCGTGTCGGCGTGGTCGATCTGGGCGAGGCTTCAGTGGCGGTGGCCGTTGCCGCCCCACACCGCGATGCCGCTTTCGAGGCAGCCCGGTATGTCATCGACCAACTCAAGCAACGCGCCCCCATCTGGAAGAAGGAGCACTGGCCGGGCGGCTCGGCCTGGTCCAAGGGCTCCTAAGACCCCGTTTCAGCCGACGTCGCGGCGAGCGAACCCGGCGAAACCGATAAGGGTCAGACCGGCGGCGACCGCACCCAGCCACAGCAGCGGTGTGGCCGTCACTTCGCCACCGGGCACCTGGGGCACATGGGTGAAGGGGGACATATCGAGCACCCATTGATCCAGCTGCAGGATCGGTCCCAGTTGACCAAGCAGGAACACCACCACCAGGGCTCCCCAGGCGAGAAGCGTGAATCGCGGGGCAACCCCGAACAGCGCGGCAGCAAGACCGGAGAGCACCCACACCGCGGGGAGCTGGACCAAGGCGCCTCCCAGGGTGTCGACGACCGTCCCGCCGATGTCGTCGATGGAGATGCCGTAGGCCACACCGATAGCCAGACCCCCTACGAGCAACAACAGGACGGGTCCCAGCAAGGCGAACACGAGATGGCTGCCCTCCCAGCGCCAGCGCGGCACCGCCGTCGCCAACAGGGGAGAGGCGCGCCCCACAGTCTCCTCGGTGCGGAGCCGGAGGGCGGCTTGGATGCCGTAGGCCGAAGCGACGATTGCGAAGACCCCGAGCATGGCGGAGATGTACGCATCAGCCAGCCCTTCTTCACCACCGAGTTGTTCGACAAGCCGGGCGAGCTCCGGGCTCTCGGCGAAGAGGTCGGCGAACGTGGTGGCAGACGTCCCCATCACGGTTCCAAGGCCGACGAAGCCGATGATCCACCCGATCAGCGCTCCTTTGTGGAGCCGCCACGCCAGCGCCAGAGGCGATCGCAACGAGGCGGCGGCGGCTTCCGGCCCGGGCTTGGTCGCCAGGATTCCTGATCCGACGTCGCGCCGCGTGGAGAGGACGAACGCGGTTGCAACCAGGATCAACCCGACGACAAGCGGGATGGCCAAAACCCACCATCGCTCGTCGCCGAAGGCGCGTAGCCGTTGCGACCAACCAAGCGGCGAGATCCACGAGAGCCACTCGACTCCAGAGGTGCTGTCGCCGGCGGCACGCAACATGAAGCTGATCCCGAGCACCCCGACAGCGGCTCCTCGTGCGGCCGAGGAACCGTGCCATAGCTGAGCGGCGACGGCTGCAACGGCGGAGAACACGACCCCTGCGGCCGCCATCGCCGCACCGAAAGCCAGTGCCCCGGAGACCGGCAGATCTGCGGCGACCAGACCTCCGGCTGCGACAGCAGCGGCGACCACGCTTGCGCCGACCGCCACCACCAATGCCGCGGTGAGCGGAGCGCGCCGTCCGACGACGTTGGCGCCGAGGAGGTCACTGCGGCCTGCCTCTTCCTCGGCCCGAGTGTGTCGCACCACCGTGAAGGAGGTCATCAAGGCGATGAGCAGACTCGCCGGCACGGCGAGCCGCCACGCGGTGAGTCCACCGATGCTCGAGGAGTACAGAGGTCCGAGCAGGACGCCGATCGCCGGGCTCGAACCCAACGTGGCCGCGATCTGCTCGCGGGCGGCGGCCTCGGGGTACAGCTCGGCAAAGCTGGCCGCAGTGATCACCGGGAGCACGGCCAACAAGAGGATCCAAATGGCGAGCCGGATCCGATCACGTCGTAATGCGAGCCGGATCAAGGACCCGGTCCCGGCGAAGAGGTTCACTGCGCCAACTCCGCAGGGTCGTCGCGGTAGTGGCGGAGGAATAGCTCCTCGAGCGTTGGCGGCCGGCTCTCCAGGTCGTGCACCCCGATGTCGACGAGATGGCGGAGCACCTTGTCGATCTTGTCGGTGTCAACCTGGAAGTGGGCCACTTGATCGTCCACGATGAGATCGTGCACCCCGGGCAGGCTCGACAGCCCGTCGGGGGGCCCGGTGAGATGGGCGGTCATCGATGTCCGCGTCAAGTGGCGGAGGTCTGCCAGGGTTCCCGACTCGATGGCGCGACCCGCCCGGATGATGGTCACCCGATCGCAGAGTGCCTCCACCTCGGCGAGGATGTGGCTTGCCAGCAGCACCGTCTTTCCGGCGGCGCGCTCTTCGGAGATCACCTCGCGGAACAGCGCTTCCATCAGCGGGTCGAGGCCAAGGGTTGGCTCGTCGAGGATGAGCAACTCGACATCTGAACACAGCGCCGCCACCAGAGCCACCTTCTGACGGTTGCCCGTCGAATAGGTGTTGCCCTTCTTGGTCTGGTCCAACTGGAACCGCTCCACGAGCTTGCGACGCTTGCCCTCGTCGAGCCCGCCTCTAAGCCGGCCCAGGAGGTCGATGGCCTCACCGCCGGTCAGCGTCGGCCATAGCTGGACCTCACCGGGCACATAGGCGAGGCGGCCATGGAGGTCCACGGCGTCGGCCCAGGGATCCCCGCCCAGCAGGACGGCGGTCCCCCGATCCGCACGGGCCAGCCCGAGGAGGATGCGGAGCGTCGTCGTCTTGCCGGCACCGTTGGGCCCGAGAAAGCCGTGGATCTCGCCGGTAGCCACCGACATGTCGAGACCGTCCAGCGCCAGCGTGGTGCCGTACGACTTGGCGAGACCTGTTATTGAGATGGCGTCCATCCCACCACTCTACAGACAGTTCACAAAGCCATAAAACGATACGAAGTCTGTAACATCAAATTTCATGACTGAGGCGACAGCCAGACGCGAGCAGGATCGCGACGACCTGCTCTGGTTCGTCGAGCAGTTCGCCCTGCTGCTCACTGAGGCGGGTATGCCGCGCATGGCGGCGCGGGTCTTCGCCTACGTGCTCGCCGAGGACACCGATGAATACACCGCGGCCGATCTTGCCACAGGTCTCCGGGTGAGTGCTGCTGCTATCTCAGGGTCGACCAGGTATCTGGTTGACGCCGGGCTCTTGAGCAAAGAGCGTCGTCCCGGAGCCCGATCCGACCATTTTCGGATCGATGACCACGATGTCTGGTCGGCAATCTTCAGCCAGCGGGCACCGATGCTCCGTCGCTGGGAGGAATGCATTGCCGAAGGTGTGGAGCTGCTCGGCGACGACACCCCGGGGGGGCGGCGCTTGGCCGAGACCAAGGCCTACTTCCACTACCTGAGCAACGAGTTCCCGAAATTGCTGGCGGGATGGCGTCGATACCGCGATTCGCTGTTCGGATGACCTGCAAAAGGTGCCGGTTTCTCGGGTAGGAGCGGTTGGCGCTCTCTAACCTCCGAGGCGAGGAGGCGGCCATGACGACACTGTCCGATCGCCGTGAAGCACCCGGTACCAGTGCCGAGTGCCCGACCATCGCCACCCACTGCCGAGACTGGGCGATGCGAACTCCCGACCAGGTGGCGATGCGAGACAAGGACCTGGGGATCTGGCAGGAGACCACGTGGGGCCACCTATGGGAGACCGTCCTCGATGCCGCCCATGGTCTGCTCGCCCTCGGGGTGGATGTTGGCGACCGGGTCTCCATCCAGTCCGAGGACCGCCCCGAATGGATCGTCCTCGACATCGCAACCGTTGCTGTCAGGGCGATCACCGTCGGGCTCTACCCGACCAATCCCGCCGCCGAGGTCCGCTACCTGCTGGAGCACTCCGGCGCCGAGGTCGATCTGGTGGAAGACCAGGAGCAGGCCG
>DATADW010000229.1:0-3511 GCA_036258335.1 Acidimicrobiia bacterium | reverse complement strand
CCGGTCCGTTCCTTGATCCCAACGGTGGGGACGGTCACCACCTCGGGGTACCCCATCGCCGCCGCCGGCGAGACCGTCTCCGGTAGTGGAGGCAGGTCGGGCACCTCCACCGCAACCGCCGCAGCCGCCGGGACGGCCGGCACCGCCGGTGTCGCCGCGGGCGCCTCAACCGGCGCAGGCTCTGATTGCGGGCTTGCGACCTCTTCCGCCGGCTCGTCCGTCGGTACCGCGGTTGGGACCTCGGGCTCTGTTGCCTCCGGTTCTTCTTCCGTCTTCCGTTTTCCGTCTTCCGTCTCCGGGATGCTCTCCCCGCCGGCCCACGCCGCCAGCACCTGCTCGACCGGGATCCCGTCGGCCTTGGCCCTCGCCTCGGCGGAGCGTTTCACGATCGCCTCCGGGGCGTTGAGCGCTGCCGCAGCCGCTGCCAGCTGATCGTCGCTCACGCCAGCATCCTACGGACGATCCTATGGATCACTTCGACTCCACCAGGAACTGCGCCAGAGCCTCCAGCTCGGCGTCGTCGAGGTAGTCGATCGGCGGCATCAAGCTGTTGGGGCGCACCCCTTGCGGGTTGCGGAGGTAGGCCATCACCGTGGCCAGGTCCACGCCTTCCCTGCTCCCATAGTGGGTGAGGTCGGGCCCGTAGCGCACCGAGCCGATGGTGTCGCCGGGGAACCCGCCGACCGAGCCTGCGCTTGACACCGGCCCGAGCCCGGCGTCGGTGACGATGGCACGGACCACCTGGGTGTGACAGGTCTGGCAACCCTCGCGCAGGTAGATGCGGCGGCCCTCCTCACCCGCTGCGGTGAGGGCGGCCGGTGCGCCGGGATCGTCGAGCGTGTCGATCGTGGGGAGGATCCATCCCCCCAGGAGCCCAAGCGTCAGCAGCCCGACCACGCCGGCGATCAGCTTCCAATGGCTCTCCCGCCGGCCTTCGAGAACTGGGATTACCCGGGGACGTTCCACCACCGCAGTGGCCGCCGCCGCGGCGGCCGGTGCGGGAGCCACGGCGGCAACTGTTGCCGGTGTTTCTACTTTGGGGGCTCCTGGTTCGGCTTCCGTCTTCCGTCCGCCGTCTTCCGTCTCTTCCTCAGCTGCCACCGCCGGCTCTTCGGTCTCCGGAGCGGTCCCCGAGGGGGTCCCGGTGGCCACGGCGCCACCCCCCGCCCACGCCTCGAGCACCTCGTCGACATCCACCCCGTTGGCAGCAGCTCGCGCCGCCGCCGAGCGTTGCACGATCGGCTCGGGCACGCCGAGCGCCGCCGCCGCTCGGGAGACAAGCTCGGCGTCAGCCAACCTCGGCCTCCGATGGCACCAGAACCTCCTGGGGAACCGTTTCCCCCGAGGTATACGACCGGAGCACGTTGTAACCGAACGCCAGGAGCCCGATGGCGACGAGCAGGGCGGCAAGGGGCAGCAGGCTGGTGAATACGAGGGTGGAGCTCTCCACCTCGATCCAGCCTTCTCCCACGGCTGCGAACGCACCCGTGCGGGCCGCCCCCACCCAGGTGTACCCGGTCACCGTTCCCGTCACCCACAGCAGGATCCCGAGCGCCGCGCTACCCACAGCCGCCATGCGGAGGTGGAGCCGACCGGAGTAGCCGCTGAACACCTGCCGCCCGGCAATCCGGGGGATGGCGTGGTAGGTGAAGGCGGCGGAGAAGAGCCCGGCCACCCCGAAGATGGTGACCATGAGGACGGCGTCTGCGGTGGGGGTGAAACCGACAACGGTCGACACCGAGGGGAATCCCCGACCCGCCGATGCCAGCGTCACCAGCACGAGGAAGGAAGTTGCGGCCACGGCAAACCGCACCGGCAGCGAGCTGGAGAAGGTATCCCACCGGCCATGCAGGGTCCCGGCGAAGTTTGTCGCCACGGCCAATGCCGGGATCACCAGCCCGAGCGCCATCACCGCGGCCACGGTCTGTGCCCAGCCCGGCACCGGAGTGTGGGTCAGGGCGGTGGGAGCCGCCCAGAGGGCCGCCAGCACCACCGACCAGAAGCCGGCCGCCGCCAGCCCACGGCTGAACAGCGGGTTGCCCGTCTCCTTGGGGAGCAGGTAGTAGGCGGCGCCGATCCCGATCCCCACCACCCACAACGTCAGGAATCCGGAGGAGAACATCACCCTCTGCAGCGCGGTGGTCATCCCGCCCAGCCCGGGCAGGTCGCCGATCACCCCAGGCAGGTTCCCCACCAGCCAGAGACCGAAGGCGGCGGTGACCCCGGCGACGACGTACCACAGCGATACATAGATGCCTTCCTCGGTGCGGCGACGGAGCGTCTGGACGGTGACGCCTAACGGGACCGCCAGCGTTGCCAGTATCAGCAGGTCCAGGTACCACGGGACCTCGAGCAGCTCCTGCCCCGACGAGAACCCGAGCACCGGTGCCAGCGAGGCCGCGGCATAGATGGGGACCGATGCCATCAGGTTGAGCCGGGCGATCCGCTCACCCCACATGGGGGCGCCCGTCAGCCGGGGGAGCAGGTAATAGACGGCGCCGATACCGGCCAGAGTCAACCAACCGAGCACTGCGGTGGTGAGCACCATCGGCTTGAGCCTCCCGTAGGTGAGCTGGGGTAGCTGGCCGACCACCGTCGGGAAACGCAAGGAGAGGAAGAGCGCCACCAGCAGCAAACCGGCGACCACAGAGAAGGCGACCGAGGCAAACAGATGGAGGCGGGCGGCGGAGTCCTGGTCTTGGGTCATGCCGGTCCCTCCATGGTCGCCGGAGGATAACGAGCCGGGTCGGTTGGAAAGAGGTGGGTACCTCAGCGAGGCCGTCGTCCGTGGGCCGATTCCCCGCCTTTTCCCAGCGTGTGCAAGGATGGGGTCGTACCGGTGCGGCGGCGCCAACCGGCTGCCGTCAGGGAAGGAGCAGAGGACTCACGGTGATCGCCCGACTGAGCCGGCTGGACGAGTCGCAGCGCCTGAGGCTCGGCTGGACCTCGTTGCTCCTCGGTATCCCGGCGATCGTGGTGGGGATCCTCATCGCCCACTTCGCCCTCCTCCCACCCGAGGTCGATCGGGGGTTCTTCGAGTTCATCCCCCGCGGGTGGCCCTGGTTCACCGCCGGGCAGATCATCGCCTTCGGCGGCTCCCAGCTCATGTTGTTCGGTGCCGCCATGATCTGGGTGGCCAACCAGCCGCTCACCTGGGCACGTGCCTCCTTCGGCGCCTTCATCGCCTGGGTCGAGTTCGTCCTGCTCTTTGGCGTGGTGCCCTCGGAGTGGCTCAACCTCAGCCAGGGTCCGCTCGGTTGGACCAGCCAGAACATCGCCTTCACCATCCCCCCATGGCTGGTGCTCGGCAACGAGGTGCAGATCAGCTTTGGTGCGATCAAGGACGCCATCTCCGGGGGCTACTACCTGTTGGTCTTCGTAGGTTGGATCGTGGTCGCCTACCTGCTCCAGGATTGGGGAAAGACCCCGCCCGGCGGTGAGGAGCCCAAGGTGCGGACCTCGCCGTACGGCCGGCCGCTGATCCGGGTGGAGGACTGATGCCCCGGGGTGT
>DATADW010000228.1:0-20965 GCA_036258335.1 Acidimicrobiia bacterium | reverse complement strand
CCGACGTCTTGGGCGCCGGTGACGAGGCCGTCCTGTCCGAGTTGGGATCCGCCGACGCAGCCGAGACGGAGCATGGTCGGGAGACAGACCTGCCCACCTTCGCTCCGTCCGATCCCGCCGCAGCCGACCCCTTCGCCGCGGGGTGGCGTGAGCTCGAGCAACGGTTCGACCCTGCCCTTGCCGAAGGCGACGTAGACGGCGCCCTCGACTCCGTGGTCGGCCTCCATCAACTCATCCTCGACTGGGCGGCCGACACCAACCAGTCCCCAGAGGGCGAGCGGGCCGAGCGGGCGCTGAGGGGGATGCTGGTGCGCCTCGCCGGAACGGCGCAGCGGGGGGTACGTGATCGCCGGGAGTTGGTCGGTGGGCTGGTGGACATCCTGCTCGAGGCACGGTCGGCGGCGCGGGCCGACGGGCGCTGGAGCGAAGCCGACGCATTGCGCGACCGCCTCGATGCGCTCGGGGTCACGGTCAAGGACACCAGGAACGGGTCGATCTGGGAGTTGGCCGAAGAACGCACGGACGGTTGACCCGGGGTGGGGAGCGTCATCGCCGGAACCGGCATCCACCTGCCCGATCGGATCGTCACCAACGACGACCTGGCTCGGGTGATGGACGTCTCGGACGACTGGATTCGTTCCAGGACAGGGGTGGGTCAGCGCCGGTTCGCCGAGCCGGGTGTCGGCGCATCGCAACTGGGAGCTCAGGCCGGTCTGGCGGCGCTGGACGATGCCGGGCTGACGGTCGGCGACATAGACGCCCTGGTCACCGCCACCATGACCCCCGACCTGTTCGCTCCCGGGATCGCCCCGATGGTGCAGAAGGCGATGGGCCTGCCCCGGATACCGGCGCACGACCTGAGGGCACAGTGCTGTGGGTTCCTCTACGGGCTCGACCTGGCCGACGCCCTCATCGGCTCGGGGCGGGCGGCAACCGTGCTGGTGATCGGGGCCGAGGTCCACGCCGGATACCACCCGTGGTGGCGGAACCGCGACTATCTGTATGGCGAGTCGGACCGGCCGCCGACACGTGACGAATGGGAACACAACACCAGGAACAGATCGTGGAGCGTGCTCTTCGGTGACGGCGCCGGCGCCGTCGTGCTGAGGCGACGCGACGATCCTCGATCCGGGTATTTCGGATCGCGCCTCTGGACGGACGGGGAGATGCTGGAGCTGATCCACGTCCCCGGTGTCGGATTCCGGCATCAGCCCTGGGTGGACTATGCGCAACTCGATGCCGGGCTGCACTTACCGGTCATGGACGGCCGCGAACTGTTCCGCAAAGCGGTCGAGCTCATGCCAGAAGCGATCAGGGCGGTCCTCGCCGATCACCGGCTCGACGTCGCCGATCTCGACCTGGTCATCGCGCACCAGGCCAATTCCCGGATCGTCGATGCGGTCCGCAACGCGCTCGGCATCGATCGCGAGGCGGTCCCGGTGAACATCGACCGGTACGGGAACACGACGGCAGCCACGCTGCCCATCCTCCTCCACGAGATGCGGCAGGAGGGAAGAGTGCGCCCCGGAGCTCTCGTATGCCTGACCGCCTTCGGTGCAGGTGCTCACTGGGGCGCTGCTCTCTACCGGGAGCCGCCGGTCGGCTCGGCGTCCCCCGACGCCGCCACGCCGTAACCTGGAGCACGTCATGCCCCGGATCCGTGCGGCCAACATCGAGCAGCACAAGGAGCTGACCCGCCGGCAGCTGCTCGATGCCACCCGTGAGCTGCTGGCCGAAGTCGGGTACGAGGTGCTGACCATCGGCGACGTTGCCGCTGCCGCCGGCATCGGCCGCACGACCATCTATCAGTACTTCAGGGACAAGGAAGACGTGCTCGCCTCGCTGGTGGAGGAGACGCTTCCCGAGGTGATCGACGGTCTCATTGCGTCGGTCCCCGAAGATCTGCCGGTGGAAGGCCGGCTCACCGCTCTGGCCGAGGCCACGGTCGGCTTTGTCGCCAGCGATCCGGTGCTCGGTCTGGTGCTCCATCGCGAAGTCTCCAAGCTGTCCGAGTCGACCCAGGAGAGGATTCGTGGCGCACACCGGGACCTGTCCGCCGAGATCGCCCATATCTACACGGTGGGCGTCGAGCAGGGCCGCTTCCGACCGCTCCCACCTCGTCTGGTTGGACGGTTCATCCAGGACCTGATCATGTCGGCGGCGCGCTATCTGGTCGACTCCCCCGATCCCCGGAGAGTGGCTGGCGAGACCGCCGGCGCCATGGCGGAGTTCTTGCTGCACGGGTTGTCGGTCCGGTGACCCGCACCGTCTTCACCGGAGGGTCGGTGTTCGACGGCACCGGCCATCCTCCCGGGTCGGGTGATGTGGTCATCGAGGACGGCCGGGTGGTCGACGTCGGCTCCGGCCTCGACGGTGACGACCAAGTGGATTGCTCGGGACGGACGATCCTCCCCGGCCTCTTCGACACCCACGTCCACTTCATGATCAGCGGGATCGATATCTGGGGTCTGCTGCAGACACCGATCTCATACCGGTTCATCCAAGCGGCGCGCAACCTGGCTGCCACCCTCGACGCCGGGATCACCACGACGCGCGACGCCGGCGGCGCCGATGCCGGGTTGCGCAGGGCGGTGGATGACGGCCTCATTCCGGGTCCGCGGATGCAGGTGTCGATCGGGATGCTCAGCCAGACCGGCGGGCACGGCGACCCGTGGCTCGCGTCCGGGGTGACCGCACCGCTGTTGCCTGCCTGGCCGGGGAGCCCCGAGACCATTGTGGACGGGCCCGACGAGGTGCGACGGAAGGTCCGCGAGTTGATCCGTTGCGGCGCCGATGTGATCAAGGTGGCCACCTCCGGGGGAGTCCTTTCCGCCTCCGACGAGCCGACCCACGCCCATCTGTCGCCCGCCGAGCTCGATGTGCTGATCGAAGAGGCCAATGCCGCCGGGCGGTTCGTCATGGCGCACGCCCAAGCGACCACCGGGATCAAGAATGCCATCCGTGCCGGGGTCAGGTCGATCGAGCACGGCATCTACCTCGATGACGAGGCAATCGAGTTGATGGTGGAGCGGGGCACCTGGCTGGTCCCGACCCTGATGGCGCCGCGCGGTGTGATCGCCGCGGTGGAACAGGGCGCCCGGGCGCCCGAAAGCGCGGTCCGCAAGGCTACGGAGGTGATCGAAATCCACCGCGAGTCCTTCGGTCGAGCGGTATCGGCCGGGGTAAAAGTCGCGACGGGAACAGATACGGGGGTAACGCCCCACGGCGACAACCTGATCGAGTTGGGCTTGATGGAGCAGGGCGGGATGTCGCCGATCGACGTGTTGGTGGCTACCACCCACAGCGCCGCCGAGTTGATGGGTCTCGACCGCGAGTTGGGAACCCTCCAACCGGGGAAACGTGCCGACCTGGTGATGGTGGAAGGCGACCCGCTCGATCTCAAGGCCCTCCCCTCAGCCATCGCCGAGGTTTGGAAGGACGGGGTGCGCGTCAAGGGATGAGGCTCACCGCCCGAGGGTTGAACCGGGCGACGCTCGCCCGTCAGATGCTGCTTCGTCGGGAAACGCTGGACGTTGTCGAAGCGGTCCGGCGCCTCGTCGCCCTGCAGGCACAGAGCGCCGCCTCCCCTTATCTCGCTCTGTGGAACCGGCTCACCGACTTCGACCCCGCCGACCTCGACGCGGCGTTCGTCGACCACAGAGTGGTCAAGGCCTCGCTCATCCGGCTCACCTTGCACTCCGTGCACGCCGCGGACTACCCGGAATTTCACAACGCAATGGTGCCCAGTCTGCGCGCCTCGGTGCTCTACGACGACCGCTTCAAATCAACAGGTCTCTCCGCCGCTGACGCCGACGCACTGGTTCCCCATCTCGCCAAGTTCACCGCCCAGCCGCGCCGTGGCGCCGAGATAGAGGACATGCTCGAGGCGCGGCTCGGAGAGCGCAAGCCGCGGGTCTGGTGGGCGCTGCGGCGATTCGCTCCGTTGCACCACGCCCCGACCGGCGGGCCATGGTCATTCGGCGAACGGGCGTCATTCACCTCCGCCCAGACGAAGGACTCATCCCGGGACGAGTCCGAGGAGGGGTTGGTCCTGCGCTATTTGCAGGCATTCGGGCCGGCCTCGATTCCCGACTTCTCTCAGTTCACCATCCTGCGGCGGCCGGTGGTTTCCCGGGCGGTGGGAGCACTTGGCGACCAAGTCGAAGAGGTGGAAGGCCCCGACGGGGCGAAGCTGTACGACGTGCTCGGGGCACCACTCCCCGCCGAAGACACCCCGGCCCCTCCGCGGCTCCTCCCTATGTGGGACAACGTCCTGCTCGCTTATTTCGACCGAAGCCGCGTCATCCCTCCCGATTACAGACCGTTGGTCATCAAGCGCAACGGCGACGTCCTCCCGACGCTGCTCGTCGACGGCTATGTCGCTGGTGTCTGGCGCCCCGTCGACGGTGGGATCGAAGCGACGGCTTTCCACCGGCTCGACGACGGGACGTGGGATGGGCTCGCTGCCGAGGCTCGTGCCCTCGTCGCCTTCCTCGCTGGCAGGGACCCCAAGGTCTACAGCCGATACGCCCACTGGTGGAACAAGTGGTTCCCCAGCGCCGAGATCCGGGTGCTTCGGGGCTGAGCCTCCGCTGCAATTGCCCGGCCGATCCGGCGTGAGCGCGCGAATTCTCCACTAGCCTCGGCGCGTGTCAGCCCTGAGGGTCCGTGTCGGATAGATACACCAATCGTGAGCTCTCCTGGCTCGACTTCAATGAACGTGTCCTTGCCATCGCTGAGGATCCGACCACGCCCTTGTTGGAGCGGACCAAGTTCCTCGCTATCTACTCGTCGAACCTCGACGAGTTCTTCCAGGTTCGGGTGGCAGGGCTCATGGAGCAGCAAGCCGTAGGTGTTCGGACGGTTTCGCCCGACGGTTTGTCGGCCACTGATCAACTGGAGATGATCCGCCGCCGAATGCTCGGTTTGTCCGACCGCCAATCGCGCTGCTTCCACGAGTCGGTGGCGCCGGCGCTGGAAGAAGCCGGGATCGCCTTCTCCTCATACGACAGCCTCGACGACGACGATCGGAAATACCTGGACGAGCAGTTCCGCGAGCGGGTCTTCCCCGTGGTGACGCCGCTGGCGGTCGACCCGGCTCACCCCTTCCCCTACATTTCGAACCTCTCACTCAACTTGGCTGTCTTCGTGCGCAACCCGCGGACCGGGGTGACCCGGTTCGCCCGGGTCAAGGTCCCGCCGATCCTGCCTCGGTTCGTGGTGATGCCGGACGGTGAGCGGTTCGTGTCGCTCGAGCAGGTGATCGCCGCCCATCTCGACGCGCTGTTCCCTGGCATGGAGATCGTCGCCCATCACCCCTTCCGGGTCACCCGCAATGCCGACTTCGAGATTGAGGAGGAAGAGGCCCACGATCTCCTCGCTGCGATCGAGTCGGAGCTCACCCGCAGACGGTTCGGCCGGGTAGTCCGGCTCGAGGTCGAGCCCGGGATCCCCGACCATGCGCTCGAGTTGCTGATGCGCGAGATGTCGGTCGGGCCCGAGGACGTCTACCAGATGCCAGGACCGCTGGACATGGCCGGGCTGTTCTCCCTCGGCGCGCTGTCACGACCAGACCTCAATTGGCCGGCTTTCAACTGGGTGACAGACCGCCGACTTGCCAGCGTCGACGGCGAGCCTCCGGACATCTTCGTCGCCATCCGCAAGGGCGACCTGCTCTTCCATCATCCCTACGACTCGTTCACCACGTCGGTCGAGGCGTTCCTCGCTGCGGCGGCCACCGACCCCGATGTGCTGGCCATCAAGCAGACGCTCTACCGGACCTCCGCAGGCAGCCCCATCATGGAGGCGCTCATCGAGGCCGCCAACGAGGGCAAGCAGGTCGCCGTGCTGGTCGAGCTCAAGGCCCGGTTCGATGAGGAGCGGAACATCGAGTGGGCGCGCGCCTTGGAGGAGGCGGGGGTGCATGTCGTCTACGGGCTGGTCGGGCTGAAGACGCACACCAAGACCACCCTCGTGGTACGCGAGGAAGAAAGCGTGATCCGGCGGTACGCCCACATTGGTACCGGCAACTACAACGACGCAACCGCCCGCATCTACGAGGACATCGGGCTGTTCACGACCGACGACGACATCGGCGCCGATCTCTCCGACCTGTTCAACTTCCTCACCGGGTACAGCGCGCAGAGCCGTTACAGGAAGCTGCTGGTCGCCCCGGTCGAGCTGCGGCAGCGGATTCTGGCGCTCATCGAGCGCGAGGCCTCCCGGCCCGACGGGCAGATCGTCATGAAGATGAACGCACTGGTGGACGTCGAAATGATCGAGGCGTTGTACCGGGCCTCGGAGAGCGGCACTCGGGTCGAGCTCATCGTGCGCGGTATCTGCTGTCTCCGCCCCGGCGTGGAGGGGATGTCATCGAACATCACGGTCCGATCCATCGTGGGGAGGTACCTGGAGCACTCTCGCATCTACCGCTTCGGCGCCGATCAGCCGCTCTATTACATGGGGTCGGCCGACCTGATGCCCCGCAACCTCGATCGCAGAGTCGAGGCGCTGACACCGGTCGAGGACCCAACTCTGCAAGCCCGGCTCGACGAGATGCTCGATGTCCTCCGTGAGGACGATGAGCTGGCCTGGGAGCTGAAACCGGACGGGAGCTGGGTCAAGGTCCCGACGGTGAAGGGCATCGAGACCCACAGACGTCTCCAGGAATTGGCGATGGAGCGGGTCTCGGACCGTGATGGCTGAGTCGACGAGGCGGACACTCCGGTTCGCCTTGGAGCGCGGGGAGAGGATCCCGGATCTGGCGCCTCTCGGGCTTCGGGTGGTGGCACCTCCCGCACCGCCTTCCCTGTTCGAGACGACCTTTCACGACACCGCCGACCTCCGGTTGGCGCGTTGGGGTTCGACGCTCACCTTCAGGGCGGGGGAGGGATGGACCGTGGAGCTTCCCGATCCCGACGGCGAGCCGCGCGCCGTGGGGCGGAGGCTTGGCGGGGACGGTGATGTCGTGCCGTCTGACGCTCTCAGACTGACCCGCTCGTTCTCCCGCGGCGCACTTGTCAGGCCTCTCGCATCGCTCCGAAGTAGCCGTCGCACCTACCGTCTCATCGACGCTTCAGGCGGCCTGTTGGCCGAGTTGCACGAGGACGCGGTCATCGTGCGGCGCGATGCCGGTCCGGCCTCCGGGTTCCGCGAGCTCGAGGTCCAGTTCGTCGCAGATGGCGAACGCGCCGACGACCTCGCGGCCGCACTCCGCCGAGACATCGGTGACGCAATCGGGACCCGCCTCGCACGGGTGTTGGGTCCACGGGCGGTGGAGCCATCCGACGTCCCGGCAGTGAGCCTGGGCGACGACGCGACCGCAGAGGAGTTGCTCGTTTCCGAGCTCTCGGCGGCGGTTCGTCGGTTCATCCTTCATGCGCCGATTGCGGTCGAGGGGGTGGACCCCGAAGGAGTCCATCAGACACGGGTTGCGGTTCGGAGGTTCCGCTCGTATCTCCAGACGTTCCGCTCGGTGCTGGACGAGGAATGGTCCGAAGCACTCCGCGCCGATCTCAGGCTGCTGGCAAACATGTTCGGCGAGGTGCGCGACTCCGACGTCCTGATCGACCGGCTCACCGGGATGGGGGATCAGTTGCCGGTCGAGGACGGATCGATGGTGGACAAGATCGTGGTCCGGCGTCTCGGTGACAGACATGTCGCCCGGGCGCGGCTGCTTCACTTCTTCGAACAGCCGGAGTATCTCGCCCTGCTCGACCGTATGGTCGAGGGGGCCGTCAATCCGAGGCTTCTCGACAACGCCTCCGAGCCGGCGTTCGAGGCCCTCCGACCGATGGTGGCCAAGCGATGGCACAAGCTGCGCAAGACGGTCGAGGCGCTCGACGACCCGCCCGCCGACGAGCAGCTCCACGCCGTCCGTCTCCTGGCGAAAAGGGCGCGATACGCCGCCGAGGCGGTGGAGCCGGTGGCGGGTAAGGCCGCGTCATCGTTTGCCTCGGCTGCTGCCGAGCTGCAGGAGGTTCTTGGCGCCCACCAGGACGCCGTCGTCGGCCAGCACTGGCTCCGTGACGAGTTCCGCAATGGCGACCCTGACCTGAGCTTTGTGGTCGGCGAGCTTGCCGGTCTCGAGCGGTCGACAGCGGAGCGCACCCGCGCCGAGTGGACCGCAGCGTGGGACCGGGTCCGCAAACGATCGAAGTGGCTCAGGTGAGCCGGCATCCAGGTTTCACCAAACAGCCACACGGGCAACACCGAAAGGTCACCCAGACCTGATAGACCTTCACCGAGTTTGAGGTCCGTCGCACGATCCTCGTCCCCTCCGCCTCCGAGTAGGGGTCCGTCATCACTGACGGACCCTTCCTCGTTATTGGCCCGGCGGCAGGCCGCCGGGCATGGCTAGCGAGCGGCCTGCGACGCGCTCACTTGTGCTGGTCGGGCCGGCAAAGCCACCCCGACCAGGTCGAGGGGGGGCTGACAGGAGCCGCCCCCCTCGAGCTGACAGGAGCCGCCCCCCTCGAGCACCCCCATAGAGTTCCGCTGGCTCGGGCTGCCGCCCTTCTTGCTTCCGTCTTCCGCCTACCGTCTTCCGACTTGTTCTCAGGACACCCCCCGTTCACTTCAACAACCCGCGAAGTCGCTGACAACGTTCACCCTGCGTTTACGTTCGAGCCAGGGTGCGGACAAGACCCGTGGATACCTTCCCGGCGGCGGACGGGCGCAGGGCCGGCCGCGGCCCCCGGGCCATTGTTCGACGCTGCAAGGGAGCAACGATGACATTCGGCAAGCAGGCCCGCATCGTGGTCATGGTGAGCCTCTTGGCGCTGGTGATCTCCGCCTGCGGGGGCGGGACCACCGACACCACGACCGCCGGAGGGGGGACGGATACCAGCGCAGCCGACGGAGGCTCCGCCACGACGGCGTCCGGAGCAGCCGGCAGCGTCGTGGTTTCGGGGTCATCCACGGTCGAGCCCGTTACGGCGCTGGTCGGCCAGAACTGGGGGGCTGATAACCCCGAGGTGGCCATCTCGGTCGAGGGTCCGGGAACCGGCGACGGGCTGGCACGCTTCTGCAACAACGAGATCGACATAGCTGACGCCTCGCGGGCCATCGATGAGGACGAAATCGCCCTGTGCGAGGAGGCTGGGGTCGAGTACGTCGAGTTGCTGATTGGGCTCGACGGGTTGAGCGTCATCACAAGCGCAAACAACGCCGATGTCACCTGCCTCGACTTCAACGACCTCTACGCGCTGGTTGGGCCGGAATCCGAGGGGTTCGCCAACTGGTCGGACGCCAATGACTTGGCTGCCGAACTGGGCGCTGGACACGCTCCCTACCCAGAGGCCCCATTGGTAATCACGGCCCCGGGTGAGGAGTCCGGAACCTACGACTTCTTCGTCGAGACCGTCATCGAGCCGATCCAGGAAGAGCGAGCCCCTGAAGATCTAGATGGTGACGGCGAGAACGACTACTTCACCCGGGCCGACTACCAGGCGTCGCCAAACGACAACGTCATCATCGAGGGCGTCGCGGGCAACGACACTTCCCTCGGCTGGGTTGGATTTGCCTTCTTCACCGCCAACGAGGGCACTGTGGCGGCGGTGGAGGTCGACGGCGGCGAGGGGTGCGTGGCACCGAGCATCGAGACGGTGGCAGACGGCAGCTACCCGATCTCGCGTCCGCTGTTCATCTACGTCAAGACCAACGACCTGGCAAGCAGGCCCGAACTGGCCTCCTTCGTCGACTTCTATCTGAGCGACGAGGGCATCACCGCCACCACCGAGGCAGGGTACGTCGCCACCCCTGACCTGGAAGCGACACGGACCGCCTGGGAGGACGCAAAGGCGGCTGCCGGCGGGTGAGAGTCCGTAACAACCGGGTGGGTACCCCTGCCCGCCCGGTCATCTCCTAGGGAGTTGAATGAGGACCGAGCAGGACATGGCCAGGATGCTGAGGGGCAACCCGCGCCGGCGTCGGCGGGAGGCGATCGTTCGAACGCTCTTCTTCCTGGCCGCGGCGCTGTCCATCGTGGTGAGCGTTGCCATCGTCCTCTCGGTGGTTATCGATGCCGTCGAGTTCTTGAGCGCTATCGACCTCAATCAGCTGTGGGCCGATGGATGGTTCCCACGCCGCGGCCGTTTCAGTATCCCAACGATTTTCGTCGGATCACTGATGATCACGTTGGTGGCGCTGGTTGTGGCGCTGCCTCTCGGCTTGGGCGCCGCTATCTACCTCTCTGAGTACGCCCGTCCGGGGGTGCGGAGAGCGCTCAAGCCGACGCTCGAGATCCTGGCCGGGGTCCCCAGCGTCGTCCTTGGGTTCTTCGCCCTGTCCTTTATCACGCCCAACATCATGCAGGCCATATGGCAGGACACGCAGGTTTTCAACTACGGCGCCGCCGGGATCGCCGTCGGCATCCTCATCATCCCCCTCATCGCATCGGTCGCCGAGGATGCCATGCGTGCCGTGCCTCAGTCGCTGCGCGAGGCGTCTTATGGGCTCGGCGCCAAGCGATGGCACACGAGCTTGAGGGTCATCTTCCCGGCTGCGCTTTCCGGAATCGTCGCTGCAGTGATCCTCGGGTTTGCCCGGGCGCTCGGCGAGACAATGGTGGTCGCCATCGCAGCAGGCGCGTCGGGTGGAGCGCTGCTCAATGTCGATATAACACAGGGAGGCACCACGATGACGGCGGCGATGGCCTCACTTGCCATCGGGTCTGATCAGGTGGCGGGCGACTCTTCCGCATTTCAGAGCCTGTTCTTCGTTGGGTTGCTGCTCTTCTTGATGACGCTCGGGCTCAACGTCCTCAGCGAGCGGTTGGTCCGCAGGTTCAGGCAGAAGTACTGAGTTGGCCATCACGACCGAGCCCCGCGAGCTGACGCCGGAGTTAGTGCGGCGTAGCCTCCAAGGCAGACGGCTGAGCTGGGTGGACGTCCTCATCCAAATTCTTCTCTTGGTCGCCCTGGTGTCTTCTCTCCTCATCCTGGCGGTGCTGCTGATCGACGTGATCAGGACGGCATGGCCGGTATTCGCCGCACGCGGCCTCAGCTTCATCACAACCCCGCTGTCACCCGACCCCACCCAGTCGGGGATCCTTCAAGGCATCATGGGATCTCTGGCTCTCACCGGGATCGTCATCGTGGTCGCCTTCCCGCTCGGCGTGGGCGCCGCCATCTATCTAGAGGAGTACGCCAAGGACAGTGTGCTGAGCCGACTCTTGGTAGCCAACATCCGCAACCTGGCCGGGGTCCCGTCCATCGTCTACGGATTGCTCGGTCTAGCCGTCTTCGTCCAGGCAATGGCCGGCGTCACCAACGGGCGGACTGTGATCGCCGGGGGGCTGACCCTGGCGGTCCTGGTCATACCGATCATGATCATCACCACGCAGGAAGCGCTTCGTGCGGTGCCGCAAGCGCTGCGCGAGGCGTCGTTCGGCGTCGGCGCCACAAAGTGGGAGACGATCCGCCACCACGTGCTTCCCGTGGCCATGCCGGCCGTGCTCACCGGATCGGTGCTCACCATTGCCCGTGCCTTCGGGGAAGCAGCGCCTCTGCTGCTCGCCGGGGCGCTGGTGACCAATTTCTTCCAGGTCTCGGCGGGAGCAAGCTTTGTGGATCTGATCACCGTCGAGCCCTACACCGCCCTCCCAGTCGTCATCTTCAACTGGTCACGCCAGCCTCAGCCCGATTTCCAGGCGCTCACCGCAGCTGGAATTCTCGTCCTGCTCGTCCTGCTGCTCATCATCAACGCTGTAGCCATCATTCTGAGAGACCGATATGCCCGAAGAAGCTGACGCCGGAGGACCCGAGATGACAACGCACCAACCGGCACAGATCGAGGAGGTGCTCGATCACTCAGCCACGGCCCCGCACGCCGCCGCGCCTGAGGTGCACCGCTCAGCCGACGACGGCCAAGACCGGCCGGTGGTGCTCGACGTGCGCAACCTGCACGTCTACTACGGGGACTTCCTTGCGGTGAAAGAGGTCGACCTGCCCATCCGCCGGAACGAGATCACCGCCCTGATCGGTCCGTCTGGGTGCGGCAAGTCGACGATGCTGCGTTGCTTCAACCGGATGAACGACCTCATCGACAACGCACGCGTTGAGGGAGAGATCCTCTATCACGGTGTGAATCTCTATGGCGACGGCGTCGATGCGGTCCAAGTGCGGCGGCATGTAGGGATGGTCTTCCAGAAGCCCAACCCGTTTCCCAAGACCATCTATGAGAACGTCATGTTCGGTCCCAAAATCGCCGGCTTCAAGGGCGATGCGGACTCCCTCATCGAGGAGAGCCTTACCCGGGCGGCTCTGTGGGACGAGGTAAAGGACAAGCTCCAGGAGTCAGCATTAGCTCTCTCCGGCGGGCAACAGCAGCGGCTCTGCATCGCCCGGGCCATCGCCACCAATCCGGATGTCGTGCTGATGGACGAGCCCTGCTCATCGCTCGACCCGATCGCCACACTTCGGATCGAGGAGCTCATGCTCGAGCTCAAGAAGGACTACACCATCATCATCGTCACCCACAACATGCAGCAGGCAGCTCGGGTGAGTGACAGGACCGCCTTTTTCAACGTGGATGTCGGTGCTCAAGGTGACCGGACCGGACGGCTCGTCGAATTCGACCACACCGATCAGCTCTTCACCTCGCCCTCGAAGACCGAGACCGAGGACTACATAACGGGGAGATTCGGCTGATGCCAGACACCAGGGCCAGGTTCCACGACGACCTCGCCGCCTTGGAGCAGCAGGTGCTCGATGTGGGGGACAGGGCGGAAAGGGCCGTTGCTGCCGCGGTTGACGCCTTCGTCGCCGACGATATTGCAGCAGCAGATGTGGTTGTGGCAATGGACGACGAGATCGACCGGAACTACCTCGAGGCCCATCGGCAGTGGATCGAGTTAGTCGCCCGTCAGAGCCCGATGGGGGCGGACCTGAGGATGCTCTCCTCACTCCTCCATCTGCTGATAACCCTGGAGCGGATGGGTGACCAGGCCGTCAACATCGCCACCATCACCAAGGCAACGGCGGGTCTGCCCCGCAGCGAGCGGATCGTTGGCCAGATCAGGGAGATGGGTGATCAGGTACTCCCGATGATCCGGACCGCGCTCCAGGCGTTCGTGCGGCGCGACCCAGACGAGGCCCGGCTGCTCCCGTCAATGGACGAGCCGATCGACCGGCTCAACCGGAACATGTACCGCGAGGTGGTCGACACCGGATCCGACCCGGCGCTACTCGAGTGGGCGACCCGGATGATGATGGTCTCGCGGGCCCTCGAAAGAATCGGCGATCAAGCGGTTGATATTGGCGAGCAGGTCGCCTTTGTCAGCACCGGGCAGTTGCAGGAGTTCGTCGAGGAAGGTATCTCCAATAGGAATGGTCACGGCTGACCGCCCACCAAAAATCCTGATTGTCGAGGACGAGCCCGCCCTGGCCGATTCGGTTCGATATGTCCTGGAGATGGAGGGGTTCGAGGTCGCCATTGCCGAGACCGGACGGACCGGACTGGAGGTGGCCCGTCAAGGGCAGGTCAACTTGGTGCTGCTCGACCTGATGCTGCCGGAGATGTCGGGTCTCGACGTCTGCCGTCACATCAGGGCGATCTCCGATGTGCCCATCATCGTGCTCACCGCCAAGGACAGCGAAGCCGACAAGGTCGCCGGTCTCGAACTGGGAGCCGATGACTACGTCACAAAGCCGTTCTCGATGCGCGAGTTGTTGTCGCGGGTGCGGGCGGCACTCCGTCGCTACGACATGCGCGACCCGGTCAACGGAGGTGAGGTCCTCCGCGCCAGCACAGTCGAGATGGACATCGACCGCCACGAGGTTCGGGTGGGCGGTAGCCTTGTACCGCTGCGGCCCAAGGAGTTCGAGTTGCTCGAGGCGCTGATCCGCCGCAAGGACAGGCTCGTCACCCGCGAGATACTCATCGAGGAAGTGTGGGGCCCGCATTACTTCGGTGACACCAAGACCCTGGACGTCCATATCAAGCGTCTCCGCCAGAAGCTCGAACCCGATCCACACCGTCCGGCGTTGATCACCACCGTCCGCGGGCTGGGGTACAAGCTGATCGATGCCTGAAGGCGTCGGGGCCCGCCGATCCTCGACGCTGGGTCGACGTCTCGTCACATGGTACGCCATGACCGTTCTCATCGTCCTGATCGGCGTGGGTGTGGGGGTCGACCGCCTGCTTGCCGACCAGGTGCGCCGATTGCTCACGGACTCGCTGGAAAGGCAGGCGGTGACCATTGCCGCACTTGCCGAGCCCGATGGGTTGCAGAGCATGGCGAGCCGTCTGGGGGAGGAAACCGGCCTGAGAGTCACCTTCATCGATATCGAGGGCGCCGTTCTGGCCGACTCGGACGCAGATGCCGCCGCGCCCGAGGATCACAGCACGCGCGAAGAGGTGCGCGAGGCGATGCAGGGCGAGGCCGGATCGGCGGAGAGGGAGAGCGAGATCACCGGGGCGGCCTATCTATACCTGGCTCTTCCGCCGAGGGATGGTCTGATCGTGAGGGTTGCCCTCCCACTCGACGAGGTGCAGGCAAGTCTCGATCGATCGCGGGTCGGCATGGTCCTGGTGGGCCTGGCTGTCGCCGCCGTCGGACTAGTTGTGGTGTGGCTCGTGGCCAGGCGTCTGGTCGCACCGATCGAGAAGCTCACCGCTTCTGTCGACCGCATCGCCGAAGGCGACCTCGAGACGAGGGTCCCACCGAGCCGCCTGGTTGAAGTGGAACGGCTGGGATCCGCCTTCAACCACATGGCGGAGCAGCTCGGTGCCCGTTTGAAGGAAGCCGATCAAGAGCGGGCTCGACGTGATCTGGTGCTGGCGTCCCTCGACAGCGGCGTGATCCTGATCGAACCGGACGACACAGTGGCCTACGCCAACAAGGCGGCTGCCGACCTGATCGGCTCGACTCCTGAGGTGCTCTCCCGACTGGTCCCGCACCCACTCCAGCCGCTGGTGCGTGTGGCGCGCCAGTCGGGTGAGCCGGCCACCGATGAGATCCGTCACGGTCGCCCCGAGCAGGTCTTCGAGGTGAGTGCCGTTCCGCTGGATGCCGATGGCGGTGTCCTCTTGGCGATCCGAAATGTGACCGAGCGGCGACGGATCGAGGCGATGCGCTACTCGTTCGTTGCCGACGCATCGCACGAGTTGAAGACTCCGGTTGCGGCGATCCAAGCGGCGATGGAGACCGTGCAGAAAGCGATCGACCGCGATCCGGCGACTGCCAAACGTCTCGCTGCCGGTGCCGAGAGCTCGGCAGCGCGGCTCGGCCGGATCGTCGGCGACCTTCTCGACCTATCCCGGCTCGAGACCGAGCAGATCAGCCCAGAGGACGTGGAGCTCTCCGGTCTGGTTGCCGAGGTGCTCGACCGAGCCGCACCGTTGGCGGGGGAGCGCGGGGTGACGCTCGAGAGCAGCCTCCATCCGGTCAAAGTGTCGGGTCAGCAGAGTGACCTCGTGCTGGCGGTACGGAACCTGGTGGAAAACGCCATCGGTTACACGGATCGGGGCGGCAAAGTCACGGTCGGGCTCGACGAGGTCGACGGAGGTGCGCTGCTCGAGGTCGAGGACACCGGGATCGGCATACCGACCCGTGAGCTCCCGAGGATCTTCGAGCGGTTCTATCGGGTCGACGCGTCGCGCTCCCGGAACACCGGTGGCACCGGCCTCGGGCTTTCCATCGTCCGCCACGTCGCCCAACGCCATGGTGGCCGCATCGAAGTCGAGAGCGAACTCGGCAGCGGCAGCGTCTTCCGGCTCTTCATATCCAGCGGCGGAGCCGCTGGATAAGACGGCAGACGGCAGACGGCAGACGGCAGACGGAAGTTGCCAGAAGAACTTGAAGGAAGGAGCTGACAACGGCGGCCGATCATCTGATCCTCGGTAGCATTCCCGTCTCCGGAAGGGGCCAAAGACGGAGGAACACAAATGATCAGGAAGCGATGGGCCACTTCTGCCCTACTGGTGGTGGTGTTGCTGTTGGCGGCGTGCGGTGGTGGTACATCAGGCACCACCCTGGCTGGCGGTGTCGCCGAAACGACTGCCAGTGGCACCGAGACCACGGCGGCGGCCACCGAGACGACGGTGGCGGCCGCGACCACGGTGGCGGCGGACACAACGGTGGCGACCGAGACCACAGCAGGTGCAACCGATACCACGGCGTCGGCGGGGGCACTGCCCGATCTCGACGGACGGTCGGTGACCGTGGCGCTGGAGAACGCCTACCCACCGTTCAACTACATCGACGAGGACACCGGCGAGCCGGCCGGGTGGGATTACGACGCCTGGAACGAGATCTGCTCGAGGCTCAACTGCACGCCCGAGTTCGTCGAGACAGCATGGGACGGGATGATCATCGCCGTCTCGCAGGGCCAGTACGACACCGCCGCCGACGGGATCACCATCACCGACGAGCGCAAGGAGCAGGTCGACTTCTCCGACGGGTACATCTCGGTGGAGCAGCGACTCATGGTTCGGATCGACGAGGACCGTTTCACCACGCTCGAGGAGTTCAAGGCAGGCGACTACACCGTGGCCACCCAGAACGGGACCACCAACCTGAATGTTGCTCTCAACGAATACGGTCAGGAGCGGGTCCAGGCCTTCGAGCAGTTCGGGTTCGCAGTGCAGGCTCTGATCAGCGGCGACGCCGATGCCGTCATCATCGATGACACGGCCGGTCAGGGGTACATCGGCAAGAACGCCAACAAGATCAAGTTGGTGCAGGGTTCGCTCACGTCGGACGAACTCGGGTTCATCTTCCCCAAAGGAAGCGAGCTGGTCGATCCGGTCAACGCCGCTCTCGAAGCGATGCGTCAGGACGGGACGCTCGACGAAATCAACGCCACCTGGTTCTCGGAGTGATCACACCAGTCTGAGCTGTGGGGCGCCGGTAGCCTGGCGCCCCACATCATGACCATTCCCGGAGCCCCGGAGATCGACCGCCCAGAGTTGGAGCGCGCCGGTATCGAGGTGCCGGGGCTGAGTCGACGGCTCGTCGACGCCCCTTGGTGGTTCTTCGCCCTCGTCGGCATCTTGATCTTCCTCGGCTACCTGGTCTTCTTCGACCCTAAGTACGCCGGTGCCAAGGATGCGGTCGTCCAGGGGATACCCGTCACCATCCGCTCAACGATCCTCGCCTTCGCCCTTGCCTTGGTGTTGGGACTCTTCACCGGGTTGGGGCGGCTCTCGCGCAACGTGGTCGTGCGCAACCTGGCGACCCTTTATGTCGAGTTTGTTCGCGGGGTTCCGATCCTCGTGCTCATATTCGTCGTGGCGCTCTGGATCGTTCCCGAGGTGAGCGACGCCCTCGGGGCTGCCAACCGCATATCCCAGGAATGGAGGGCGATCATCGCCCTAACCATCATCTACGGGGCGTACATAGCCGAGGTGTTCCGGGCAGGTGTGGAGTCGGTCCCGGTCGGGCAGATGGAGGCGGCCCGTTCGTTGGGAATGAAGCACCGGACAGCGATGAGGGTCATCGTGCTGCCCCAAGCGGTGCGCAACGTGCTTCCCGCCCTTGGCAACGACTTCATCGCCATGCTCAAGGACTCGTCGCTGCTGTCGGTGCTAGGGGTGCGCGAGATCACTCAAATGGGCAGACTCTATGCCAACTCGTCCTTCCAGTTTCGGGAGACCTTCCTCGCCATGACTTTCCTCTACCTGTTCTTCACCCTCATCCTCTCGCTGGTGGTGCAGTGGTATGGCCGCCGCCTCCAACGTGTCTGAGACCGCCGCTCCCGACAGGGTCGTGGTGCGCGACCTCCATAAGTGGTTCGGCGAGATTCACGCCGTAGCCGGGGTCAGCCTCACCGTGCGCAGCGGTGAAGTCATGGTCATCGTCGGTCCGTCCGGGTCGGGGAAGTCGACGGTGCTGCGGTGCATGAACCACCTCGAGGTGCCCACCAGCGGCGAGGTCTACATCGACGGGGTCCACTTGGAGGCCCGGACCACCGACATAAACCGGGTGCGGGCCGAGGTTGGGATGGTCTTCCAGCAGTTCAACCTCTTCCCGCACCTCTCGGTGCTGGACAACATTGCGGTGGCGCAGCGGCTGGTGCGCAAGCGACACCGGGAGGACGCCGAGGAACGGGCCAGGTCTCTGTTGGAGCGCGTCGGAATACCGGAGCAGGCGAAAAAGAAGCCTGCTCAGCTCTCCGGCGGGCAACAGCAGCGGGTCGCGATCGCCAGGGCCTTGGCGATGACCCCGAAGGTGATGTTGTTCGATGAGGCGACGTCGGCTCTCGATCCGGAGATGATCAAGGAGGTGCTCGATGTCATGCGAGATCTGGCGCACACCGGCATGACCATGGTGGTGGTGACACATGAGATGGCGTTCGCCAAGCAGGTGGGATCCCACGTCGTCTTCATGGACGAGGGCATGGTCGTGGAAGAGGGCGCTGCTGACCAGGTCTTTGACGATCCACAGCACGAGCGGACCCGGGCCTTCCTTGCCAAGATCCTCTAAGAGCAGGACGGCGGGCGACGGACGACGGACGGCGGACAAGTAGCCTCCGATGCCGTGTCAAGATGAGGCATAGCTCCATGGCGCTACTCCTTGATCAAATCAACGATCCCTCCGATCTGCGCGATCTGACCACCGATCAGCTCGAGGATCTCGCAGAGGAGATCCGCGGCCGGCTGGTCGAGACGTTGTCACGTACCGGTGGCCATCTCTCGCCCAATCTTGGGGTGGTCGAGTTGACCCTGGCGATGCACCGGGTGTTCGACAGCCCCAACGACCGGATCATCTGGGATGTCGGTCACCAGGCCTATGTCCACAAGCTGGTCACCGGACGACGCGACGCCTTCGACTCGCTCCGCACCCTTGGTGGCGTCTCGGGGTACCCATCGCGAGCCGAGAGCCCCCACGATCACGTTGAGAACAGCCACGCGTCGACTGCCCTCAGCTATGCCCTGGGACTGGCCATCGCCGCCGAGGATCAGGGCGAGGAGCGTTGGACCGTGGCGGTGATCGGCGACGGGGCTCTCACCGGTGGAATGGCCTATGAGGCGCTGAGCCACCTCGCGGTGAGGCGCCCTCGTCGGTTGGTGATTGTGCTCAACGACAACGGGATGTCGTACCAGGCCACGGTGGGCGGGGTGGCCGCTTCGCTCGCCGGGGTCAGACTCGACCAGCGCTACGAATGGGTCAAGCGCACGATCGGGCGGGTCCTGCGGAGCGTGCCCCTTGTCGGCGACACCGCAGACGAGCTGGCGAGGCGTCTCAAGGAGAGCCTCAAGCAACTGGTCGAGCCGAGCACCGTCTTCGATGCCATGGGGATCAAGTACGCCGGCACCGTCGACGGTCACGACCTGACCAGGCTGGAAGAGACCCTCGTCAGGGCGAAGGGATTTGACGAGCCGGTGGTGATCAGGGTGCAGACCGAGAAGGGCCGCGGCTATCCACCGGCCATCGCCGACGAGGTGGACAGGCTCCATTCGGTGGGTGCCTTTGACGTCGAGACCGGCAGACCGCTCAGGGAAGAGCGCAGGCTGACCGACGTCGCCGGCGCCGCTCTTCTCGATGCGGCGAGGCGACGGCCCGATGTCGTGGCGATCTCGGCGGCGATGGTGTCGAGCACCGGGTTGCAGGACATGGAAACGGAGATGCCTGACCGGGTGATCGACACCGGCATCTGCGAGCAGCATTCGGTCACGCTCGCCGCCGGACTGGCGATGGGAGGTTTGCGTCCGGTGGTGGCGATCTACTCGACCTTCCTCCAGCGGGCACTCGATCAGATCATCAGCGACGTGGCGCTTCACGACCTCCCGGTCACCTTCTTGGTGGACCGTTCTGGCGTGACCGGGCCCGATGGGCCCTCGCACCATGGGGTGTTCGATCTGACGTTCCTCCGTATGGTCCCCAACATGGTGGTGGGCGCCCCTGCCGACGCAGAAGAGCTCTGCGCCATGATCGAGACGGCGCTTGATCACCCAGGACCGATCGCCATCCGGTTCCCGAAAGCGGGTGGGTCGGCCCTTCCCAGCCTCCCCGTCTCGGCGCTGCCGGTGGGCCGCTGGGACGAGGTGCGTCCGGGGAGCGATGTCCTCGTGCTGGCGGTTGGCCGGATGTTGGAACCGGCGCTCAAGGCGGCGATCGGGTTGGAGTCAGAGGGCATCTCTTGTCGCGTGATCAATGCCCGCTGGGTCAAGCCGCTCGACTCCCGCGTCGTCGAGTGGGCGGGCGACCACGAGTTCGTGCTTACGGTCGAGGACAACGTCGTCAGCGGGGGGTTTGGCGCCGCCGTGCTCGAGGCGCTCTCCGCTCACGGCATGGCGGGGAAGGTGCGGATGCTCGGGATCGGCGACGGCTTCCTGCCCGCCGGCTCCGCAGACGAGGTACTCCACACCGCCGGGCTCGACGTCGAGGGGATCACTTCTCGGATCATCGAGCTCACGCGAGACTGATCGCAACGCCCGCTGATCCTCTCTGATTGATCGAGCGCCGGCGGCATCCTCCCGCTGCACCCGTTATGTTCGCGGTACTAAGGACGACCAAGGAAGGGGCCAGAATGAAGCGAAAGACGATGCTTCTCGCCTGTCTCGGTGTGGTGATGGCGGCGTGTACCACGGCGGCACCCGATACGACGGGTGGGGCGACCGAGACAACTGCTGCCGGTGGCACCGAGACAACTGCTGCCGGTGGCACCGAGACAACTGCTGCCGGTGGCACCGAGACGACCACCGCCGCCGCTCCAGCGGGCGAGACCCTGGCCGCTGTGCAGGAGCGCGGCACACTGATCTGCGGGGTCAACGACGCCGTCCCCGGGTTTGGCTTCGTCGACGCCGACGGCAACTTCTCCGGATTCGACATCGACTTCTGCCGGGCGGTTGCCGCCGCGGTCCTCGGCGATCCGGAGGCGGTGGAATTTCGTCCGCTCACGACCGAGCAGCGGTTCACCGCCCTCCAATCGGGCGAGATCGACGTGCTCATCCGAAACACGACGCGCACCGCAGGGCGCGACGGCGAGCTCACATCGACCTTCCTCACCACCACCTTCTA